>NZ_JBFUIJ010000015.1:0-152344 GCF_056401935.1 Mucilaginibacter sp. P4_D1 | reverse complement strand
ATCTAAATCTGTACAAACACATTATGAGTCTATCTTAAACTTCTTCGACAACAGAAGTACAAATGCTTCAGCCGAATCATTTAATGCTAAGGCAAAAGCTTTTAGAGCTACTTTAAGAGGAGTAAGAGATACTACTTTCTTCCTATTCAGGCTTGCCAAAATATATGCCTGAGGATCGCCCCCCCAACTTTTCCGACTGATCCTTTTTTTGAACGTTTGTTGGGTTCAGTAATTCAAAAACATCGCTTGTGTTTTTGTAGCTTAGCGTAGTTTCAACCTTACACTTTCTCTTTTATTGCCGTTATTTTTATTTTTTTGTTGTCCGAATTGGATAAACTCCGAAGTGTTGGATGGACATTGTTAAATAATTTTGTCTCCATAACGAAAACAATGTTGTGGAAATATTAACATTTGCCCCACAGCCAAAAGCAGTAAACGAGTTATTTGAAAGGCATCAAAAATTGAAGATATTCTTAGCCATGTTACTTGCAGCCCCGTGATAGTGTCTTTGGCACCCGCGTGGTTATCGGCGTGAGTTTTTAATTTGCTCAACAGGTTGAATTTCATTGTAAAACTCCTTTTTGGTTTTGATACAAAGATTGAGCGGCACCGCGCAGTGTATTTGCTCAGTTTAATTTATTTCAAATATTACTATTTATCTGATATATTTGAACACATAGTGCCGAACTACATCTTTACTTAGCCTTAATAAGGCTGAGTAAAGATGTAGCATGCATGATGCACGAATGAATAAATTTATACTTTATCTAAATCTTTCCATATCTCTCTGTATAGCTATTTCCGGACGGTCACTTTACAAAAATCGGGAACAGACATCCGAATACCCCGGAATTGTAATTTAAAGTTTGGGGTTCCATTGCACTTTCGTACTTTGAACGGCAGTTAGGCAGAAGCGGTTAGTTTCGCCGTATTTGCTTGTAATAAATTTATTTGATCGACAATGAGACTTAAACTAAGGGAGGAAAACACAGGAGGGGAATTACTGCTTTTTAAGGACGAGGCGGTATTTGACCGGTTGTTTTTTAGCAAAGACCGGTTCAATAAGTATTTTACCATAGCGTGGAACACGGGAGAAAGCCAGACTGTTACCATCGACGGATCTGAATATGATTTTCCGTCCAATTCTCTGCTAACCCTTTTGTTTAATCAATCCTTTAGTTTTAAAAATTCTGCAAATATTATTGCCTGGCAATTTAACCGTGAATTTTATTGCATTATTGATCATGATAGTGAGGTGAGCTGTGTTGGGTTCCTATTTAGCAGTACCGATCATATGTTTGTTAAACTGGATGACCTGGCACAACAAAAGTTGCAACTGCTCTCCGATGTTTTCATCGAGGAATTCAAGACCTCCGACAATATCCAGAGTGAAATGCTGCTGGTGCTGTTGAAACGCCTGATAATGTATGTTACCCGCTTGGCCAGGTTTGGGTATGTGCCAGCCAAAAAACTCCAGGACGAAAGGTTTCATATCATCCGGAAGTTTAACCTGCTGGTAGAAGCAAATTTTAAAACCGAGCACTCTGTTAGTTTTTATGCGGAGCAGCTTTGTAAAGCCCCGAAAACCTTATCTAATCTGTTTGCAATTTTCAACCAGAAAACACCTTCGCAAATTATCCAGGAAAGGATTGTAGTAGAGGCTAAGCGGCTCCTGTGCTATACCGACAGGTCGATAAAACATATCACTTTTGAGCTTGGGTTTGAAGATGTACCTTACTTCTCCAACTTCTTCAAAAAAAATATGGGCGTATCGCCATCCGATTTCAGAAATTCGCCAAAAAATTCCAATGAAGGGAAATAATCACAACTAACCGGGTAATGTGCATATAAACTCCGCCTGCTTTTCGGCCCACCTTTGTATTGTTGATTCAAACAAAAAACTTCAACAACAAAAACGATGAAAAAGCAAACAATAAAAAACACATTGAAAGCAGGGCTTTTAATTTTAACAGTGGCTCTTTTTGCTGTAACCGGCACAGTAACTAAGGCAAGTGCACAAACAATAAAAAATGTAGTGCTGGTACACGGCGCATTCGCCGATGGCTCGGGATGGAAAGCCCTTTACACCGTACTTACAAAAAAAGGCTACAACGTTACTGTGGTGCAAAATCCGTTAACATCACTCGAAGATGATGTAGCCGCAACCAGGACAGCGCTTGACAAGCAAGACGGTCCTTGTATCCTTGTTGGGCATTCATGGGGAGGAGCCGTTATCACCGAGGCAGGTAATCACCCCAAAGTGGCAGCATTAGTTTATGTAGCCGCATTTCAGCCCGATAAAGGCGAATCAGCATTACAATGGTTACAAACTGCGCCTCCGGCTCCCGAAAATGGAGTACTGGCCCCAGACGATAAGGGTATTGTTTATTACGATAAAACTAAATATCATGCAGGTTTTTGTGCCGATATAAGCCAGGAGGAAGCCGACTTTATGTACGCTTCACAAGGTGCATTTTATGCCAAAGGTTTTATAACACCAATTTCTGATCCAGCCTGGAGGCATAAACCAGCTTACGCCTGTATTGCAACCGAAGATAAAAGCATCAACCCTATTATCCAGCATAAGATGTACGAGCGCTCAAATACCAAAGTAACAGAAGTGAAAGGCAGCCACGTAATCTTCATGTCGCAACCGCAGGCAGTGGCCAAAGTGATTATCCAGGCTGCAAATGAGGTTTCAGCAAATCGTTAATGTGTAAGCAAAATTTTCCCGGATACTAATGATTTATCCCCGCTCTGATGAGTGGGGATTTTTTGTTTGCACAAAATTCATATGCAAAGAGAACAAAGAAATGCCTCCCCGCGCCCATTAGTCGATAGTTAATTACTATTCATCGATACTTTTCTTTTGCCGGCTTAATATAAACTACATTTAGGCTTTACTATCATAGTAGAGATTTGACACCGGGAAAATTTATACCCCGTCGCAAATCAACTTAAGGAAAACGGCTATCGGTTTTTATATAATCAGACAAATTATATAAAAAAGATGTTTGGCAAATTTTCCGTCTGTTGCCGGTTAAATACCGGCAATTCAATAATTGGCCAACAGCCCGAAAGGTGAACGGTTCGATTTTTCTACCTAAATCAAATTAAATTTTAATAAGGCTTTGCAGGCAAAATTGAGTAATTAAAAATATGAAATACTTAGAGAATACAGTTTCATCTATGTCAAGATTAGATCGGTTTAAGGAAGAGTATATGCAATTAGCAGAGGCGGTTAACGCTTTTAAATCCGAAGCGGTTCAGCTGGTGATTGCTGAGCGTCTTGTTACCCTTATTCATGGCGCCGCTGATGAGAATGCTACCGTGGTAAAAAGCGGTAACGTTCAATTTTTAGGGAAAAAGCCGGGAGCCACCAAAGCAGTTCAGCGCTTGCTGCAAACTGATTTTTTTGATTCGCCCAGGACAATAGGCGACATTGTTGCTCATTGCGCTAAATTGTTCGGCAAAGATTATAAAACGTCTGAATTTTCGGGCGTATTGTCATTTCACGTCAAAGAGGGTAACCTGTCGAGAACCGAGGGGGAGTATAGCAGCCGTTTTGTTTATTTTAGATAACGCTCCAAGCACTCAGTTTTAGGGTTACATTAACTACCACAAATCCCTTTGTATAATTTATTCCCGCCCGGTTTATAAGTCAACCCGTTTAAAAGCGGGCTATGTCCATTTACAAACTAAACGCCCCGGTTGCTGCGCCAAATGCGTTCATTCAACAAAAATCTGTAGCAATGTCCATAATGCTATCAGCAAGCAAAAGCGATTCTGCGGCAAATGCAAAACCGGGCATTACTATCGCCACCATGGATATCTCGCTTTGATTGGTTACCTGCTTTGCCCGCAATGGTTAAGATTCATCTTCCGGCAACTTATCTCCAAATCGTATCCCTTCGTTTTAACTTCTTTCGTTTTCTGTCAAATTCCCCCCTCTGTGGAAGAATAAATACAATCCTGATAACGTGTGATTAAATAAACAGCGTGTGTAAGTTAACCTTAACCACCTGTAAATCCCTTTCCTGATCCCCTGGAAAAGTGTCAACACATCGCCTTTTTGATTTAACGGGCAAGGGTAAAACTTTAAATGAAACCATGCCCAAATATTTTAAATAATAAGAAACATCCGGGGGCTTATTGAAAAATATTTTTCCTTCTACTTTTCTGGGATAATTTATATTTTTTATAAATATTTTAAATAAATACTGTATAAATTTAAATATTTGTAATTTTTATACTATTTTATTGAAATTAATATAAATTTGAAAATCACTTAATTGATCTTATACGATGAAAAAACTACTACTCACAGCTTTGTGCCTTGTGGTGTTATTCGCTAACGCTGTACTAGCACAAAACAAAACAATTACCGGTACGGTAATTTCAAAAGACGACGGATTGCCGCTGCCCGGCGTATCCGTAAGAGTATCAGGAACAACAATTGGTACTCAAACAGGGGCCAATGGCCAATTTACCTTAGGCGTGCCCGGCACTGCAAAAAGTTTGGTGTTTAGCTTTACGGGTTTCACCAGCCAGACTGTCGAAATTGGTTCGTCGCCTATTAAGGTTATGTTGGCTATCAACACCAACAGCCTGTCCGAAGTAATTGTAACGGGGGCTTACGGCACCAGGCAAACTTCCCGTTCGGCATCCTATGCCGCGCAGGTAGTAAAATCCGAAGCCCTGAACACTATCCGCGAGCCAAACTTGAATGATGCTTTGGCCGGTAAAGTTGCAGGCATCCAGGTAAGGAGCCAGTCGGCTGCAGCCTTAGGCCGTAACACCAATATCCGGTTACGTGGTGCTACCGGTTTTGGAAGCGGTAACAACCCGCTATATGTTGTAGACGGCACTATTTTGCCCAACTCCGACGATTTGAGTAACGACGATATTGACAACATCACGGTTTTGCAAGGCCCGGCGGCATCTGCCCAGTTTGGATCGCAGGGGGCTTATGGGGCCATTGTTATTACAACCAAAAAAGGTAAAAAAACCAGCGGGCTGGGTGTCGAAATAAACTTAGGGGCCAACTTTGATAAAGCCTACATACTGCCCAACTACCAGAATACTTATGGCGGTGGCGCATCTGCCGATTTTATGCAGTATACCTACAAAGAAGGCGATCCTGAAGGATGGAAAGCTTTAAACGGTAAGTACTATCCAGATTATACCGATGACAGCAGTTGGGGACCCAAAATGGTTGGACAGGAGTATATACCCTGGTATGCCTGGGCGGCGGGTACTAAATACTCTTTTAAAACCGCTAACTGGACTGCTCAACCAAACAACGCGAAGGACTATTTTCAAACCGGCATCGCGTTAAATAATAGCTTCGCGTTTACAAAGGCGGCTGATAATTACAATATCAGGATGTCATACAACAACCAAAATACCCGTGGCATTTTACCAGGCAGCAATCTTAACAAGAATGTTTTTAGCTTGAATGTTAACTACGACCTTAACAAGCATTTTACAGTAGGAGCAAGCGTTAATTTTGTAGGCCAGCAACTTACCGGCCAAATTAATGACGCTTACGCAAGTCAGTCAAGCGGATCATTCAACTCCTGGTTCCACCGCGATTTGGATATGGGGATCATGAAAGAGCTGCAAAATTTAAAATCTCCTGACGGCACCTATGTAAGCTGGAACCATCAAAATCCAACATCGTATGATGCATCAGATCCATCGGCCTTTTATGGTGGCAATTACTGGTATAATTTTTACACCTATGCCAACCAGATTAACAACGTGAGCCAGCGCGATCGTTTATACGGCAACTTTTCGCTTACCTATAAAATCAATAACGATTTAAGTGTTAAAGCTACCTATCGTAAAAACGCCACCGACAGCTGGTATGAAAGCAAAACAAGTTCCGAATTACAATATAGCGGTACGCAAACCGGTGTTAAAGGCGGTTACGCTACCGGAACAGTTTACCAAAACAGGGAGAATTACGAAACCCTGGTTACCTATAGCAAAAAGATATCCGATTTCCAGGTTAACGCCAATGCCGGTAGCGACATCTTTAACTACATCTATAAAGATAATACTGCCAATACAAATAACGGCTTAAGCATTGATGATCTTTACACCATCGGCAACTCTGTTGATGCTGCTACTGTGGGGAACACCCGCATCCAGGAACAATACCGTGCTTTGTTTGCAAAGGCCTCTGTAGGTTACAAAAGCTGGTTGTTTGCCGATGTTACCATCCGTAACGACTGGTTTTCGACCCTGTCGGTTGTCAATAATGCCAACTCAGTATTATCCAAATCGTTTGGTGGCTCGTTTGTTTTCAGCGAATTATTGCCGCAAACAAAAAGCTGGTTAAGTTTTGGTAAAGTAAGGGCATCATACGGCGAAATTCCGCTGGCGCTTGGTACATCTACAGAAACATTTGGCGCATACCGCAATAATACCACTTACTCAATTAGCTCCAACAAATGGAACGGAAACCTGCTGCAGGCAGGCAATGGGGTTTACATTGACCCAAGCCTGCATGGAACAACTACCAAACAAACAGAGTTTGGTTTAGACCTGGGTTTTTTTAATGACAGGCTTACCTTTGCCGGTACCTATTACCAGGGCGATGATAAAGATATCCCGGTATCATTGTCTGTAAACGGGGCCAGCGGTGTTTCAACCATATTAACCAATATTGGCTTGATCAGAAAACGCGGTGTCGAGTTCTCTTTAGGCGGTTCGCCGGTTAAGTTACCTAACTTCAGCTGGACTGTTAACACAAACGTGGCCCGGATCATTGAAAATACCGTTGTGGAGATTAGCGACAAGTACGGCGTAGACCGTGTGGCTGTTGCCGGTGTTTGGGGCAGCACTATGCCTTATCTTATTCAGCAAAAAGGTAAAGAGTGGGGCCAGATTTACGGTAACGGTATTAAACGCAATGCCGACGGCGTTCCCATCCTTACTTCAGCCGGAGCATATATCAATGATCCTAACGTATACTTTGGCAGCGTACTGCCTAAGTTTACCGGTGGTTTGCAAAACTCATTTGCAATATTTAAAGATTTTGTTGCCAGCTTTAATATCGATTACCAGATTGGCGGCAAGTTTGTTTCGTTATCAAACATGTGGGGCCAATACAGCGGTTTAACTGCTAATACCGCGGCGCTGAATGATAAAGGCATGTCGGTACGTGACCCTGTTGCCGATGGCGGTGGTGTTAAAGTTACCGGTGTTGATGCCAATAACAACCCGGTTACTTATTATGTTGATGCTAAAACTTACTACCAGGGCTTATACAACAACAAAACTTTCGATTCTTTTATTTATGATTTAACGTTTGTTAAGCTTCGCGAGGTTGCTATCGGCTACAATATTCCGGTTAAAAAACTCGGCTTTGGTAAAACGCTTCAATCTGCCAGGTTTGAATTAACAGGGCGTAACCTGTTGCTGCTGTATGCAAAAACCAAAGACTTTGATCCATCTGAAATAACCGCATCGCAGGGAGAAACGGCCCAATGGCCCGGAACAAGGGGTTTCGGCTTCAATCTCAAAGTAACATTCTAAGCATTACCTACCAATCAAGATTTTAAACAAAATGAAAAAGATATACATATATACAGCTGCTATGGCCGTTGTTTTATACACAACGGGCTGCAACAAGCTGAAGGATTTTGGCGACGTTAACAGCAATCCCGGCGCTACAACAACAGCTATTACATCGGCTTTATTAACCAACGTACAATCAAATCTTGGGGGCTACGCTTCTACCAATACCGAGCCTTTATCGGGTGCCCAGTACGGCCAGTATTTTTCTGAAACCCAATATTCAGGAACCTCATTGTACAATTTACCGCAAAACTCATTTACAGGTAACTATAGTGGCAATTTAAATAACCTGCAAACTATCATCAACCTTAATGTAAGTAAGAATTCCACCGCTGTAGCAAAAATTATGCAGCAATATATATACTGGATAATTACCGATTCATGGGGAGATGTGCCTTACACCCAGGCTTTAAAAGGGAGCGCGGTAATACAGCCCGTATATGATACCCAGGAAACTATTTATAAAGGCATAATTTCGACACTCACATCGGCCATAAGCGAGTTTGATTCGTCATCAAGCCTGGCCGGCGATATTATTTATGGAGGCGATGTAGCTTCCTGGAAACGCATGGCCAACTCGCTTAAGTTGCTGGCTGCAATACAATTGTCAAACAGGGTAACCGGCGCCAGCGATTATGCGGCTGTAGCAGTTAAAGAGGCTATTGCGTCGGGGGTAATAACCACCAATGCCCAAAATTTTACCCTGGTTTATCCCGGCGGCACCTACAAAAGCGCCTGGTACAGCCTTTACAACGGCCGCAAAGATTATGGCGAATCAAAAACGCTGACAGATATCACCGTAGGGAGCAACGACCCCAGGCAGGCCGAATTTGGCGGGGCAAGCGAATTATCAGGCAACGTAACCACATCCAGTATTGGCGTGCCCTATGGTTTGGTTCGCCTGAGTGTTTTGGCATTTGAGGATGCAAACCCAACGTGGGCACGCGTTTTACGGGGCGACCTTCGTTTAGAGACCGGATCGGTGGTGATGATTAATGCTGCCGAAGTTTGGCTGGCCCGTGCCGAGGCGGCCAATTTAGGATGGACTGACGAAAGTATCACTACGGATTATACCACAGGCGTTGCTGCGTCCTTTGAGCAGTGGGATGCCGGAACACCGTCTGCCTCTTACCTGGCGCAGTTCCCGGTAACTGATACTAAAAACGCCGACATAACAGGTTCGCAAATAAAAAACATTTCTATCCAAAGGTGGATAGCCAGCTACCCCGATGGCCATGCCGCCTGGGCTATATGGCGAAAAACCGGCTGGCCGGCGCTTACCCCCGCACCGGATGCCACAAATTCATCGGGCCAGATTGTCAGGAGGTTTACCTATGCATCATCTGAATACAACACCAACGGAACAAATGTTAATGCTGCTGTTGCAAGGTTAACAGGTGGCGATACCCAGGATGCGCATGTGTGGTGGGATACAAGAACAACTAATTAACCCTTCAACTTAAAAAACATGAAAAAGAATATATTTTTTAAATACCTGGTTCTGGCATGTGCATTTGCTGTTGTGTTTGCAGGATGCAGAAAGGAACCCGCTGCCGATAAAGTTACTACTGAGACACTCAATGCAGGTAAAACCTTAATAGGCTTTCCTGATGGTATGGAATCATCAACGTTTTTTGATCCGTTTACCGATGTTAAAACCATTGATGTTTTTACGCTGAAAAAAGATGCGGCAAATAATACGGATCTGAAAAAGGCGCAAAACTTTGTGGTATCGGCCGTGCCGGATTCTATTGACGCTTATAACGAGGCCAATGGTACAGCTTATGAATTATTACCATCATCTTTTTATACAATCGGGACTTCATCTACCGATGTTTCGGTATCTGGCGATAACCTCACGTTTAAATTTGCCTCGGGCGATTTTGCAAAGAATTTTGTAATAAAACTTGACGGCAGTAAGCTTGATTTATCAAAAAGTTACGCCCTGGCTTATAAAATTACAGATTCGGCCGGGGTAGGCATCCATGCGGCCAGCCGGGGCGCTATGTATGCATTTTACAGTGTTAAAAACAAATACGATGGGGTTTATACACTTGGCGGTACTATAGCCAGGTATATTGATGGCGTTGCCGATGCTTCACTTGGTGGCACCTATCCCGATGGGCTGCAGGTTGAGGTGGCTACCATAGGAACCTATACCAATTCGTTTTCTTTATTGTGGATCACCGGCGGCGGTGTGGGCGGTATTGCCGGGCTGCAGCTTACGGTTGACCCTGCAACTAACAAGGTAACCGTAATAGCAACCGGGAATGCGGCTGTGCAGAACACTGCCGGAAAAGATAATTATTATGACCCCGATACCAAAACATTTCACCTGGCATTTGACTGGGGGGCAAATGCCACCAACAAAAGGGTTTTTGATGGTACTTTGACCTATGCTGGCTCACGATAAAAATTATAAAGGCTTTTAAAATACTCCTTTAGTTCTTGCGGTTTTTTCATTTACGTTGATAAAAATGAACAGTTAAAGTTAATTAAATGTGTCTTCCAAAGGAGTGGGGACACATTTTTTATTGGAATTGATTTTATAAAAACCAGTAGTATTCAGTATTGAGTCAAAAGTAAGATTTATACTTTTTTGACTTAGGCCTTAAGCCTTTTTCTAAAAGCTATTCCAATACGCGCTGTTCGATTAATCAGGAAAGTACGCTGATCAGGTGCTCAATATCGCCCATGGTGTTGTATACAGATGGCGATATCCGGAACCGGTTTTCATAAAGCTGTATGTTAATACCTGCCGCTGCCAGTTTTTGGTGCAGTTTTTTTTCGGCGCCTTGCAGGGCAAAGCTTACTATCGGCGATGTTGATTCGCTTGGCGTCATGGGTTGGTAACCCAGCTTGGGCAATTCCTGTTGCAGTTTATCAAGCAGGGGCTGGCGGTACTTTTGTATGTTATCTACACCAGTTTGCAGCAGGTAGTTTAAGGAGTAAATAAGCGCCGGCACGGCGGCATTGCCCAGGGTGCCCACTTCAAAATAGTTGCGGGTTTTGTTGCCCTGCACAAATTCAAACGGGGTGTTCCCCCCAGCATCAAAAGGGAAAACGTGCGATTGCATGTCTTTTAGCTGGCGGTAGCCAAACTGGCTGCGTTTAACGAGCGGCAGCCTGTCTTTCCGCACATATAAAAAACCTGCGCCAAAATCGCCCATTAGCCATTTGTAGGTAGCACATGCACAAAAATCAACACCAAGGGCATGCACATCTATGGGTACCGCGCCTGCAGCCTGTATAATATCCGCATACACCAGGGCTCCCCTGGCATGGGCTATATCGCAAAGCGCCTTCAAATCGTGTTGGAAGCCGTTGATCATCGATACCAGCGAAACGGCTACCAGTTTTGTACCCGGTGTTATGGCGGCATCCATATCGGCCAGGTCAATCTTATTGTTTTTGGGTATAACCATTTTTACATCCGCCCCCCGCCTGGCCATTTCCGAGTATAGGTACAACGAACCATCAAAATGGTAGGCATCGGTAACTATCCTGGCGGCTGTGCCCGGTAAGCCAAGGCCATTTACTACCAGGTTTTCGCCAGCCATAGTGCTGGGCACCCATGAAATTTCGTCGGCATCGGCATTTATAAGGCGGGCAAATAAGGTGCGGGCGGTGTTTCTGTCCTGGTCAATAGTATCTGCCGCTTTTCCATTCGCCAACCTGAAATCAAGGTAGCTTTTGATGTTTTTGGCGCTGCCAATGCTCATAGGGTGGGTATAAGCAGCGTTTAAAAATGTTCCTTTAATCGCAAACTGATCCCTGGCTGGTAGTGGGTTGTCGTTAACTAACCCCGTGCGGGGCTCGTTAGCCTGGTTTTTGGCCAAACTGTTTAATAATTCCGGGGCAAATGGCAGTACGCCCAACAGGGAAAGCAGGCTCCTGCGCGATGGGCTGTAATTATTGGGCATAGATTTTTTTTAAATTGATTGTTTTGCCTATGGTTAAAACCGGTATACTATCGTGGTAATCCATCTTAAAGCCATCAATCAGCCGGATGGTTTTAAAGTTGAGCGGTTTGCCTTTAATCAGGTAGGTTTGAATTTCGTTTCTGACCTGCTTTTCGGGGATGAATTTTGATGCCGCGGCGATATAATCGTCCAAAGTTAAATTGGCGGCCGGGTTTGCGGCATGAATCTGCCGGTTTCTTTTAAATAAGGTCAGCAGGAAATCCCGGATAGAAAGTTTGCCCGCCGAGGCAAGCCGGATTTGGTTGTCAAAGTAAAACGCATATATAAAGCCTCTTTTATAAGGCAGGGTCTGGTAGTTTTTATCAATCCAGAATTTGGCAGCGATGGAGTCATTTGGCGCGTTTTTTACCTGGCTGCTATAATGGTCGTACAAATTGTTTTTATTCATATAGCCCAAAAAGGCGGCCTTATCCTGTATGCCCGATTTTACCAGGTTAATCAGCGTCACGTAATCGTTAAACCCTTCGCCAAACCATTGGTTGTCAAATTCATCGTTGCCAATTTGCATGTTATTGCCAATCCAAGAGTGCGAGGTTTCATGAGCCAGTACCCGTTTTTTATCGTCATCAAATTTTCCGGAATAACGCATAACAAAGCCGTGCTTCTGGCTGTACCCGGTAGCCCATGGTTTGTCAATTGATAAAAGCGGCAGCACGCTGATGTAATAATAGGGCGCTTTATTGTCCTTCCAAAAATCGCGCAGCCCCGGAAAATAGCGCTCAAAAAAGGGCTTAAGTTCCGCTTTTAAGTTATTAATGGTGTCACTTTTTGATGTAATGGAATAATAGGGTATGCCGTGTACTTTGTAGGTGTTAATTACCAGGTTGGCGCCCATCAGCATCAATACATCCTGCTCCTGTTTAAGCCTAATGGTTTGTTTAACGCCCGGGCCGGCACCGGCTGCGGTTGACATGAAATAAGGTAAACCCGCCGGAAATATATCCCATTGGATACTTGCCTCCCTGGCCGGGTGCCCCACCGGGTTTATCATAAAAAACTGGGGCACCAGGTATAATATATTGGGCGTTATCAGCGGCCGAAACAATTCATCAACCGTTGCCCGTTTGGGGTTGCCAACCAATTGGCCGTTAATTGTATAACTTATTTTCGTAGACCCCGCACTGGTATGGTAAACCGTTATTTTTCTTTCGCGTGGCGTAAGCTTTATTTTGTCTTTAGTGTTGATGTTTTGCAGTACGTTAAAAATTTCCTTTTGACCGCCAAAATTGAGATCGCCATAAATGAATACGGTGCTATCTTTGTTTGCAGGGGTATATTCGAGGCTTACCTGCAGGATGGCCGATTTTCCGTCCCAGCCAAGATGATAGGCTAATGGCGGCGCAGTGTTTTTATTTTGCGCTTTTACAAACAGGGGAATACTGCAAAGAAGATAAACTACCGGGAGCAATCGGGTCATGGGCTGTTTTAATATCAGGCTACAATATATAAAATTTGCACCGCATTAAAACCACGGGCCTCATTGGAGGGGTAGGGCGGAGTCGTAAACAACCCTGTCCTCATTGACTGTCCATAAATTAGGCGCTTACAGATATAAAACCCGATATTGACCAATAAAAATAATACCATGGCAATAGCCCCGAATACAAAGCTTTTTACCACTAAGCATTACCATAAACTAACTGCTCTTTTTGTTGTGATGAAACGGACGGTATTAAGTTTAGCATTCCTGGCTCCTTTAATAGCGCAAAGCCAGCAAATACAGCCGGATACCGTTGGCGGGTATAAACAGGTTTGGGCCGATGAATTTAATAACGACGGTGAGCCAAACCCTGCCAACTGGAAGTTTGAGCAAGGCTTTGTACGCAACCATGAAGACCAATGGTACCAGGCCGCCAATGCCACCTGCCACAACGGGTTATTGGTAATAGAAGCTAAAAAGGTGCACCTGCCCAATCCCGCGTATGTGCCTAACAGTACCGACTGGCAGACCAGCCGACCGTTTATTGAATATACATCGGCCTGTATGAATACAGGTGGACTGCAAAGCTGGCAATATGGCCGGCTGATTATGCGGGGCCGTATAAATACCGATGCAGGCTTATGGCCGGCTTTCTGGACCTTAGGCCTTAACAAGCCCTGGCCATCAAACGGCGAAATTGACATTATGGAATTTTACCAGGATAAACTGTTGGCCAACATCGCTTGCGGTACCGATGCACCCTACCAGGCCAAATGGTATAGCAATGTAAAAAAACTCGATGAATTTGAACCCGGCTGGAACCAGCGCTTTCATACCTGGCGAATGGATTGGGACGAAACATCCATTAGCCTGTATGTTGATGATATATTGCTTAACCACGTGGCTTTAAAAGACCTGGTTAACCAGGATGGCAGCAACTTTAATCCCTTTAAACAGCCGCACTACATCCTCCTGAACCTGGCCATTGGCGGCGATAACGGCGGCGAACCATCGGCAACCACTTTTCCAAAAAGGTTTGAGGTTGATTATGTACGTGTGTATCAAAAATGAAATAGGGATAACGGTTTTTGACTTGGGACTTGGTGCTAGCAGCTATAAAATAAGCCTGTCTTTTTGACGCAATCCTTTTGGGTTTTACAAACAAAAAACGGCATCTTCGTTTAATAAACCATAGCCAATTATGTACCCGGTTCAATTCATGTTTAGGTTAGCCAAAGCAATTGCTGTGGCTGCAATTGCCTTGATGGCATTACTGGTTGTTATCGGGAATACCACCGATTATTTTACCAATTACCGGTTTGTTGAGCATGTAATGAAAATGGATACCGTTTTTCCGGGCAGCCATTTATACTATAGGCATGTAAACAATGTTTTTCTGTTTCATGCGGGCTATATTGCGCTTATAGTTGCCGAGGCTGCGATGGCTTTTTGCTGTATTAAAGGTAGTCTGATGCTTTTTAAAAACTTAAAATCGGCCGCTTATGTATTTCATTCATCCAAAAATTGGGCTGTGGCAGGCATTACAATAGGCATCGTCATCTGGTTTTTAGGTTTTGAAGTTATAGGCGGCGAATGGTTTGCCATGTGGCAAAGCAGTATTTGGAATGGGCTGGGTGCCGCCGAAAGAATTGTTAGCTTCCTGGTGTTGGTGCTTATCCTGTTGCATTTTAAAGAAGAAGAATAAACCAGCTTTAATACTCCCGCAAGACAGTTCATGACGGTTTCACCGTTTCAACACGTATTATTGTGTAAATAATTATAAAACCACTTTCTGCTTTGTTATTGGGTTGATACATGCTATCGGGGCTGCAGTGCCTGCGATGGTTGGCATTTATTGTATGGGCAATAGGTTATGCCGGTGTGTACAAGCCAAACGGTGGTTTTATTATTGAAATTATTAAACTTAGTTAACTATACCCCTTTCATGAAAAAGAGTTGCCCGTTCGCTTTTAAAAGTATTACCCTTGTTTTCGCATTAGTTTTTTTGATTTTTCCTGGTAATAATGCGGCTGCATTTGCCACGCAGCCAAGGGGCAATCCCGCGGCAAGTATTGATAACCTGCAGGTTGAGTATACGGATAAGCCCATTGGTATTGATGTGGAAACGCCGCGTTTCAGCTGGCAAATGAAGGCCCCGGCAGGGGCAAGGGGCTACATACAGTTATCGTATCAGCTTGAAGTAAAAAATGGCGAAGGCAAAGTTGTGTGGAACAGCGGCAAGGTAAACAGCAGCAAATCATCGGGCATTGAATATGCCGGTAAAAAGCTTAAAGCATCCACCCGTTATGCCTGGAAAGTTACCGTTTGGGACCAAACCGGGGCCATATTAACCAATACGTCGTGGTTTGAAACGGGTTTGATGGATCCCGACCCCAAATTATCGGCCTGGGATGGTGCCACCTGGATTGGCGGCGATGACAATGACCTGGTTTTATACTCCAAATACCTGCCTGTTTTTAATATGAATTATAAGCTGGCTATTGCGCCGGGCAGCACACGGGCAAGCATTATCATGGGTGCTAATGATGCCCGCTTAATGGATAAAAACAAAAATATTTTTCAGGTTGAAAATAAAAAGGACGAGAGTTATTTTAAGATAGAGCTTGACATTTCAAAAGTTGGCAGCGCCGGTACAGGTAACGCCAAAATTAATATATACCGTAGCGGTTATACCGGCAATGATACCGCTACACGCGTTATCAAATCGTTTGATATTAAAACGAGTATAATTAACGAGGGCAATAAAAACAAAGAGCACTATTTTGCGATCAATAACGAAATGGGCACCTTGACATTTAGGGTAGACGGCGAATATGAGTTTTTTGTAAATAATGATAAAGCATCTGCGGGTGCCCAGCCTGTTTTTCCGCCCCGCAATCCACGTACGGCGGTAGTTACCCTTAACCCGCTGGGCGCGCGCGATGTAATCACGTACGGTTTGCTTTGCGATATTGGCTATGCTGTGGATGCCGGGCAGCAGGCTGCATTTTCGGGGCTGGAGGTATCCAACGCGCGCAAGCCGGGAAATATCTTGTTTAAGGAGGATTTATCGGCACAAAATTATGGAGGTATTTATAAATCTTTCATAGCCAGCGGTGGCATCAGTATTAAAAACGACCGTTTCCAGGTTTCCGGTGGTAGCCAGGGTGTTTTTGCGGTGGCCGATCCAAGCCACAACTCCATGCCAATGCTGCGTACCCAATTTGAAACAAACAGCAAAAAAATTGCAAGCGCCCGCCTGTACGTTACTGCCAGGGGCATTTATGAGGTATACCTGAATGGCAAACGCGTGGGTAATGATTATTACAACCCCGGCCTAACGCAGTACAACATTACTCATCTGTATCAAACCTATGATGTAACCACGATGGTTGCCAACGGGCAAAACGCCATAGGCGCCATGCTGGGCGAAGGCTGGTGGAGTGGCTTGTTAAGCTACGGCTCTATCTGGAACCACTTTGGCGACAGGCAATCGTTACTGGCCAAACTGGTGATTAAATATGCCGACGGTTCAAAAAAGGTAATTACAACCAACGATAAAGACTGGAAATATTATAACAAAGGCCCCATAGTTTACAGCAGCCTGGATATGGGCGAAGTTTACGATGCTTCATTAGAGGCCGGAATAAACAATTGGAATACGGTAAACTATAATGATAATGCCTGGCAAAAGGCGGTTAAGGTATCAGTAGATGGTACCGCTTATTCGGGGGTATCCTATGATTATTTTGGTAATAAAGACGATCTGAATTACGATAAACTATCGCTGATTGGGCAAATAGGCCAGCCGGCAGGCATCTACAAAACGCTTACCGCCAAAAGCATCCAGGAGGTACGCAAAGGCGTTTATGTGTACAACATGGGGCAAAATATGGTGGGTGTGCCCAAAATCTATATCAAAAATGGCAAGGCAGGTAAAAAGTTATTGTTGCGTTATGCCGAGGTTTTATACCCGGACCTCAAAGAATCGGGCAAGAATGTGGGGATGATCATGACCGAGAATTACCGTGGGGCCCTGAGCCAGGATGTGTATACCATGAAGGATGGCGAGCAAACATTTCAGCCGCACTTTACATCGCACGGGTATCAATACATTGAAATAACCGGGGTTGATGGGCCGCTGCCGTTAAGCGCAGTGCAGGGTTTAGCCATCAGCTCCATCCACAAGCTAACGGCCGACTACGTCACTTCAAACCCTAAAGTGAACAAGCTGTGGTCAAACCTTACCTGGTCAAACATCGATAACTTTTTAACCATCCCTACCGATTGCCCGCAACGTAACGAGCGTATGGGCTGGTCGGGCGATATCAGTATTTTTTCGCGTACGGCTACCTACCTGTCCAACAGCGATCAGTTTTTAAGGCGGCATCTTTTTGCCCTGCGCGACTTGCAAATGCCTAATGGTAAGTTTACCGATATTGCCCCGGTAGGCGGCGGTTTTGGCGGTGTACTTTGGGGTAGCGCGGGTATTACTATACCGTGGGAAGCATATCAGCAATATGAGGATGTTGCTTTGTTAAAAGAACATTACCCGGCCATGGCCAGGTACATGAGTTTTATCGACTCTACCATCAATAAAAAAACCGGCCTCAGTTCCGATTCGCAGTTAGGCGATTGGCTTGGCCCTCAAAATAACCAGCTGGGTACCGATTACCTGGTAACCGCCTACCATATTTTCGATTTGGGTATTATGGTAAAAGTTGCCAGGGCCTTAAATAAACCCGACGACGCTGCCAAATACCAGGAAAGGTATATTGAACGCAAAGCCTTTTTTAACAAAACATTTATTAATGCCGATAAAAAAGCGATGGGCCTTGTTGGTCGTGGCGCGTTTGACCCGCCGGGTACCAAGCAGGAATTTAAAGTAGCCGATATACAAACTGCATATGCTGTCGGTTTATCATTAGGAGTTTTTAACGATGAGAACATTCCTTATATGGCCAAGAACCTGCAGGCAGTTGTAGAGCGCGAAAACAAGGACGATGGCGGCATTACCCGCCCTAAATACTCCTTAATGACCGGCTTTATAGGCACCGCCTGGATCAGCAAATCGCTATCCGATTACGGGCACGCCGACCTGGCCTACAAAGTATTGCAAAACAATCATTACCCCTCGTGGCTGTATGCCATTGACCAGGGCGCAACCACCATATGGGAACGCCTGAATGGCTACACGGTTGAAAACGGCTTTGGCGGTAACAACAGCATGAACTCCTTTAACCACTATTCCTTTGGCGCTATTGGCCAGTGGATGATGGCCTACTCACTGGGCATCCAGCGCGGCGAGGTTGGTTTTAAAAACTTTATCCTACAGCCCGAGCCCGACCCAACCGGCCAGATGACCTTCGCCAAAGGCTACTACGATTCGCCCTACGGCAGGATTAACAGCAGCTGGAAAACGGCAGGCAATACGCTAATTTATACCGCAACGGTGCCGGCAAATACTAAAGCTACTTTATACTTACCAGCTTCATCTGCTTCGGCGGTAACCGAAAGCGGCAAAGCTGTGGCAAAAGCAAAGGGGATTGAGTTTTTAAGGTATGCCGATGGCAAGGCTGTTTATGAACTGGCCTCGGGGAGTTATGTGTTTAGTGTGGGGAAATAGAGGATGGAAATAATGAAAACAAAACTAATGCTGGTTGCGCAAGTTGTATTAGGTATTATACTGGCAACACACATTACGGCTTCCGCACAAACAATTGCCAAACAGCGCCTGATTGTCATTACAGACATCGGAAACGAGCCTGATGATTTTATGTCGATGGTCCGGTTAATGCTATACACAAATCAAATCGACATCGAAGGGCTCATCGCTTCAACATCCATTCATCAATCAAAAAAGGTTAGCCCACAACTCATTGAAAAAGTGATTCGTAATTATGAGAAGGTGCAACCTAATCTTCTAAAACATGAGCCGGGATTTCCGACAGCGCAAAAATTATTAAGCCTGGTAAAAAAAGGCCTCCCGGTTTATGGGATGGAAGGCGTAGGAAAAGGCAAAGATTCGGAAGGTTCGGACTGGGTGATCGAGATGCTCGAAAAGAATGACAGCCGCCCTTTATGGGTGACCGTTTGGGGCGGCCCGAATGTACTGGCGCAAGCACTCTGGAAAATCAGGGAGACTAAAAGCGAAGAGGAAGCAAAAAGGTTGATAAGCAAGCTCAGAGTATATACGATTTCGGACCAGGACAATTCGGGGCCATGGATACGCAGGAATTTTCCCGACCTGTTCTACATCGCAAGCCCGGGAAATTATTATGCGGCTACATGGTCAGCGATCTTAAGCGTATTTCCCGGTGCCAACAACGAAGTCGTGAGCAATGGTTGGCTTATGCGAAATATCCAGCAGGGACATGGGCCGCTCGGGGCAATCTATCCGGATGTGTCTTTTGGCATGGAGGGTGATACCCCGTCCTGGCTCTCGCTGATTCCCAATGGACTGAACAACCCGGAGCATCCAAACTGGGGAGGTTGGGGCGGACGTTATGAATTTTACAAACCACCCTTTGACCCCACGCTGAAATGGATTGTTCCGCTGGAAGAAGAGACGAGACCATTTTGGACAAATGCCGAAGACGAATATACACCTTGGGTGCCGGGCAAATGGGGGAGAGCCATGGTAAAAGACACAGGTACATACAAAGACAACCACGTAACGATTTGGAGATGGAGAGAAGAAATCCAGAATGATTTTGCGGCGCGAATGGCCTGGTGCAATACGGATTATAAGGCTGCCAATCACCCACCGGTTGCGAAACTCAATATGCCCGAACAGCTCACGGTAAAATCCGGCGAGACATTTAGTCTTGACGGCAGTGCATCCTATGACCCCGATGGAGATGCCCTGAGTTTTCATTGGTTTCAATACCGCGAAGCGGGAACGTTTCATAATACAATAGCGGTCACTCCGGCAGAAAACATGTCTGTCATTCCAGAGTTAAAAGCGCCAGAGGTAGATAGTCGCCAAACTACTCACTTCATCCTGAAGGTTACCGATAAAGGAACGCCCCGGCTAACCCGATATAAAAGAGTAATTGTAACCATTCTTCCAAAGCAATGAACGATAACAACATGGCATTTTTTACAGCCAATAACAGTTGAAAAGGAGAGGGCGAAAAATTTCATTTCAGCTTGCATCCAAAGGCCGCGGTTAATGCGGCCTTTTGTTTTGTGCGGTGTCCGTCCGGTTGCGCCGGGGGGGGTGGATAGGCGGGCAAGGTTTTAACGGTGCTTATCTCCGACATGTGATTGCGAGTAACGAAGCAATCTCCGGCCTGTGCATGGTGGCTATGCATTGCGTATACTTAGCATGAGTACCACAAGGGTGGACCCTTGCGGTAGCAGGGGGGATGTATAGAAGACTCCTCCATAAGTAATACAGATTATAAGAATGCCCTACTTGTTAAAATTGAGCAATTAACTTAATTTTAACAATGAATTCGACCGCCTTATTCTCCCAAATAAAAACACTACTCTTCCGACTGGCTGATGATATTGAAAGTGCAAATTCACTTCATCTGCATAATGATGCTATACACGTAGAGAACTTTTATTGTGAGCTGTTGAATTTAATATTTTCCTGGAACCTTGAAAATGGCAATCGAAAGAAACTGAATCAGGAAAGCTTTGACCTTTGGGATGACAGTCGTGAAATCTATGTTCAAATTACGTCTAACAAATCACATCAGACCAAGTATAATAAAGTCGTTAAAGACTTAAACAAACAAGGTTCGACCGTAAAATACAAGCATTTTTATCTATTCTTTATTTCTCGAAAAGCGGACAAGCAATTTCTTGATTCAAAGCTCATTGGAGGCAGCAACTACGAAGGTTGGGATGTCACCAAACTGACGGAGTCAATATATTATGAGAAAAAATCTGCAAAAGCGTTAAAGCCACTTTTTGACCTGCTTGACCAGGAACTGAACCCACAACAAACAAATCCTGTAGATAAATCGGCAAGAAAAGCGGTGGTATCGCCACAACAAATCATAAAGCCAATTCAAAAAGGCCAGTTTTATATCGATAGGAAAGCGCTGACCGATCATCTTTTTCAATTCACACAAGAGGATTGCGGCCTAATCACAGGCGGCCCTGGGTATGGTAAAAGTTTTACGATAACGGAATTGCAGCGTAAATACCAGCAAGCAGGTATCCCCTGTTTTGTAATAAGAATCAATGAATTGATTAAAGGAAATGCGTCAGAGTTAGCTACTGAATTGGGCACGACATCAAACTGGCTGGATGCCCTCAAAAACTTTCCGAATACAACAGGCAAATCGCTTTTAATATTTGATGCTTTTGATACTGCAAAAGATGAAGGTTTTAAAGCTAATATGCTAGGACATATCAAGACGGCTATAAAAAGTTTGGGACCGAACTGGCATGTGGTGGCCAGTACGCGTTCCTACGATGCATTAAAGTCGCAACGTCTGGCGGAACTATTTCCAAAAAGTTCAACAAAAAATGGCATTGGATGCCGTTATACAGAAGTCCCGGCATTATCCGACACGGAAGTTTTAACCGCAGTAAAACCGCATAAAGCTTTAAAAAATGCGGTCCATCAAGCGAACGCTGCTTTAAAGGATATCTTAAGAATTCCCTATTTCCTTAATTTATTTACCCAGGTTGTACCGGATAAAGAGCAACTCCATATCCACACTGAAGAGCAATTACTGACCCTTTATTGGAACCAACGGGTCAATCACGACACCGCGAAGGATTTATTCTTGCGCAAATTGACCATTCTGTTAAGTACTAATGAAAATTTGAGCTGTAAAAAATCAAGCATTTTAATAGAGCAGAATATTACAGCTTATGAAGCATTGTTGAGTGATGGGATTCTCTCGGAAACATCATATACGCGTGAAAACATTGCTTTTGCTCATAATATCTTACTCGAATATGCTATTTTTAAATATGCGATACCGGATGATATAGACGAATTGATTTCATATTTGAGAGCAAATGAGCGGCAACCGTTTTTGTTCAGATCAAGTTACATTTATTTTTATAGTACCCTGCTGAACCATGATCGTGAGAAGTTTTGGCAACATTATTTGAGATTAAGGACAATTGCTGAACCGCTTTTTAGACTGATCCACCAAACGATATTGAACTTCGTATTAGCCTATCATTTTAATTCCACTAAAGATTTTGCGCCGCTTGACGATATTACAGATGATGAAGAAAGATCATCCATATACCGTAAAGTACTGGAGGCCCTAAGGTTCATACGGCCAAACAATCTTCATTTGAAAGACATTCAACTTTGTTTGGTACTGTCAAAGGAGATCGCCCCTTTAACAATATGGGAATTGGGTTTTCTTACAGAAAAAGCCATCAAACAATATTCGACAGAGCATAGAGCCCTTAAATTACTGGGGCAGATCAGTTATAATTACTTAAAATATTTTGTAGAAGCCTTGAGCATTCCTGCGTTAAAAATGCGTATCGAAGGAAATGGCCAACATTGGGCACTGCGCAACTATATTAATTGTTTAGGAGTGATCAATAAGCCTAAACCACTTCTCAGTCGTTTAGTAAAGCAATTAAATATTCTGGATTTCAATATTCATCTTTTCTATATCCTGGCCGACGAAATTGTTACTATAGCGAAGTATGATTTGGCCTTCGCATTTACCATATATAAGACGCTTTACGATCACATTGAAATAAGTGACAAGGAAACCTTTATGGGTAACAGTGTGGTAATGGCGTTGAGGAGTAATCGGAAACAGGATTTTAATAGCGTACATCATCGGCTGGAGGCTGAATTTGAGAATTTATTAATGCTGAACCCGAAAGAATCATTGATATTCGGATTAAAGATTGTTGACCAGTTTTTATTAGATAAGGAAACCTATTGGAAGGTTCGGCCATCCGAAACACTTTTAATTAATGGTTTATACGCAGCCATAATAGAAGACGCCAGTATTTATGAATATAAACTGGAGAAAGAATATGGGCCGCTTTCACACATTAAAAGGATCACTGAGTATTTGCACACCCTAACCGATGAAGGAAAGCTAAAAGAGGTCAATGAGTTACTGGATGTTTATATACAACATGCCCGTTCAAGAATGCTTTGGACACGATTGCTCAATTTCCTGCAAAAGCGGCCTGAATTAAATCCAGCACTCTCCGCAGTTATTCTAAGCAACGCTGGCATCTATTCATCCTCCAAAACCAGGCAGGAAATCTTTAAATTGATTGATAGCTCGTGGCGTCTCTTTACCCTCGAACAAAAGCAACAAATAGAGAAGACAATCTACTCTTTGCCCATGCTGGAATATTATGATGAGCCTTCGATGAACAGATTGAAGGGTGTACTATTCAGCAGTGTACCCGAAGGTAAATTGGTATTAGATCAAAGTATAGAATGCCTAAATTTAACGGGAAAAGTTACGGCAGAAGAAGAAAACCGAATGGAAAGTTCGATCTCTTTTCAACGTACTATTGCTGAGGAAAAACAAAGACTGGACATAAGTGATGGGATTGTTGTTGAGCATGAAGCTTACACACTGATTAAGCAAATTGAAGAATTCAATGAAAGTCATTTAAATGTTCAGAACAGAGTTAAGCCTGTTCCAAAAGATTACAAGTCTTACTTAAAGTCGGTAAAACAACTATACGACCTACGGTCGGAGGCATTTCCTGAAAAATTACGGGAAGCCTGTGACAAAGAGATCAGCCAGTATTTGAGCACCGTACTGCAAAAATTTAAGAAAGTCCCCGAGAATCTAAAATCATGGGCTGAAACCGTAGCGTTTGAGCTGATTGACGATGTACGATATTACAGTGAGTACCAGGCAGGCGAATTGACCAATAAATATGGGGGATTTACCCCAAGTCCACGCACTTATTCAACCAGTATCTTAATCAGTTTATTATACGAGCTGAAAAAGCCGGCCGTCGCCGAGAAATTACTCGCGTTAATGCACGACAATACGCAGCGCGTCCGATTTCAAGCCTTACGGGTGCTTCCTTACTTCTACAAGAATGACAGTGACCAGTATTGGTCGACAATCAATCAAAGGCTATTGAATGAAACAGAAGGACATTGTTTGCATGAGATCATTCATGCCATGTATTACAAAGATGTTATCGAGGAAGATACCACCAAAGTGGTTGATGCCCTTTGGTTGGTTAATGACCGTTTGCACGAGATCAAGGTAAACGACGACCTAGAAAAGATGTTCGTCTATTTGTTGCTGGAAGTGATCTTAAATCATAACAACAGCCGGGCCTGGGATTTGGTTAAGCACAATTCTGGTAACGAAAGTTTTGGCAGGGAGTTTATATGGCGATGCTTTAATATCCTCGATTTCAAAAACAAGAAAAAAGCAGAACTCCTGGGCCGAACAACTGAAGCCGAGTTATATGGATTTGTTGAAAAATTCATCAGTATGCAATTTGACATCATTCAAACGCACGAATTGAATGACCCCACAATTTCTGCACCTTTCCACACCATAGATATTTGTATTCAGCAACTGTTTTTTAAAGTCGATAAAGGGGAAAAGGGTAAATCTAAACAAAGTATTTTAAAGGCGAAAAAAGCCTATCTCGCCCAGATTAAATCCTTATTGGGATTGATACTATCCGAATCCAAGAAAATTAAAAAAGGCTTTATGGTCGCGCATTCAGGCTATTACCTGATGCAACTGTTAAATTTCTTACTACCGGCAGACGCCGCTTATATACTCGGATTAGCTGCTGATACCGTAACTTTTGCAGCAGAGAATAATTTCACCTACGATCAGACGACTATGCAAGAATCGATGAAATTAGTGGAACGCATTCTTGCAGATTATAAGGGATTGCTAAAAGATAAACAACATTTTAATGGCTTGCTGTCCATTTTAGATCATTTTGCAAATTCCGGACGGTTGGAAGCGCTGGAATTGATTTGGAAATTAAAGGAAATTTTCTAAAGCTTATTAGCACCTAATTCAGAAAATTTTTTAAAAAAGTAGCCCCGTGCATTTTCACAAGGCTACCCAATTTATAATTCGACGACTATCCCGTGTTGACAATCGGCGTTCATAGCCGGCTTGAAGGGCTTCGTAAAAGTTGAGTACGTTGTTAGCTGAACGCTTTTTGTCGTTGTTCATGGCTCGTTAATTTGAGCCAAAAGCGGTTGGAGATTATTGGGCGATTTGCAAAGGTGGTTGGGGTGGGGAAAGAATTATTACCTTTACTTTTAACTATGGAAGAACAAATGTTTGTGGAAGAACTTGTTGTCAAATCATCTATTCATGTTATACTTGCGAAAGAAGAGGACATGAAACCGCGCGGATTCGGCAGCGGATGTCTGATTAAATATAAGAATAGACTATTTTTTATTTCTGTAAGACATGTCACCGATGCTCAAGACCTGTCTACTTTTTTAGAAACTAATCAGCCCTCTGTCAATGGTGAAACGCCCCTAAGCTGGCGCACGCGTGTCGCGTGTGCCCCACATGCAAATCACGATTTTATTGTAACCCCTAACCACTCGACTCCCCGTAGTCCCCGTTAGCGATTGAAACGGATACCGGCCAGGTGGTTAAGGCCTGTGTAGTATGAGTGTAAAGCGCGGGCCCCAGGCAACGGCAGAAAAAAAGGCAAGAATCAAGACAGGAATGCCCGATACGTAAGGACGAAATTATTTCCTTTGTTTTCTGGGGTAAAAAAGTTCGTTAATAGATGCTTCCTTCGTCAGCATGACAAGATATAAACGCCCGGCAGCTGCAATAATTTATTAAATTTGATGGACAAGAAAAATGAACCACTATGGGAAAGTTTTTTGAAACCATACAGCCTGCACACCAGGCCTTTATTGAAAAACAAAAAATTTTTTTTGTAGCCTCGGCGCCGCTTGCCGCTGGTGGGCACGTTAATTTATCGCCCAAGGGGATCGATAGCTTTAAGGTATTATCGGCCACCAAAGTGGCCTACATGGATATTATTGGCAGCGGTAACGAAACATCGGCCCATCTCCTGGAAAATGGCCGGATCACTTTTATGTTTTGCGCTTTTGAGGGGCCGCCAAATATTCTGCGTTTATATGGCAATGGCTACACGGTGCTGCCCGGCGACGAAGAATGGCCGCTACTGGCGCAGCATTTTGATATCCTGCTATCAACCCGGCAAATTATTGTGGCCAACGTTTACCAGGTGCAAACATCCTGCGGCTTTAGCGTACCTTATTACAGTTACGAAGGTGAGCGCGACCAGGCTTACAAATGGGCGGCCAATAAAGGCGCCGAAGGATTGGAGGCCTATAAAAAGGAAAAAAACCTGGTTAGCCTTGATGGGTTGCCAACGGCGCTGCACTAGTGTCGTGTCATCGATAAATTGACGGATAGTCTTTAGCCAAAAGCCTTAAGTTCTAAGTCAAAGAAGAAAAAAATCAACTTTATACTTACGACTTAGTACTGTTGACTTAACACTAGTCAGATATCGTCAATTGGGCGCCAAAGGGGTGGGTTATCCCTGAATTTGGTTAGCAGTTCAATTACTTCTTCAACTTCTGCAATGCTTAATTCATGCTGGCCTGCCGTGTAGGAGAATACATTGGCGGGTTGTTCAAAAGCAACAAAACCTAAATAATCGGGGTCGTTAATTTTGTCTAAATGTCAGGTGCTTTCTTTTTCTAAAGCTTGTTCTTCGTGGTCCCTGTCCCTGTCTATAAACAGGCTGTAGGTATAACTAATTACAGGGTGCCCGTCCAGGTGCGCTTCGGTATCGGGTATCACCATCAGCCGCAGGTGGCTGGTTAACGTGAAAAATATCGGTTTCATGATTGGTTTATTACAGCCTAACGGTTTCATTGCCAAATAGTTTGATATAATAAAGATTATAATGCCTACAGGCAGCAATGCTCAATTGTCGCAAAAACGCCCTTAAAATGTCTGATCAGGCCATTGCAATTCCTGGGCGCCTTTGTAAATTCGATTAACAAACAAAACTATTATGGAAAGTTCAAATAATCAGGCCGAAAAGCTTAGTATCATCGAAACCACCAAAGTAATTGATGCCAAATACGCGCATCTGGATGGATCGACATTTTTGATGCTCAAAATGAGCAACGCCAGCTTTAACGACGTTGACCTGAGCAGACTTAAAATTACCAATGCCAACCTAAGCGACCTGGAGATTGAAGGCGCGCAGCTTGGCGGGGCCTACATCCACAACATTGGTATGCCGCCGGTGGGCCACCCGGCATACAATCCGGCAGCAAAACAACGCCCCCTGCGCTTTGATGACTGCGAACTGAGCCACAGCACCATCAACAACTGCAACTTGCAAGGCGTAGCCATAACCGGCTGCAATATTACAGGCATGACCATCAACGGCATTTTGGTTGAGGATTTGCTGAATGGGAAGATATAGGGGAGTGCGGGAGTGGGGGTGAGGTATCTAAAAAGGGCTGTCATGCTGAGCCCCGTCGAAGCATAGTGGGCAAAAGCCTCTCCGCGCCCCTTCGACAGGCTCAGTGTCACAGGCTTACGCACCTCGGAAATAGAACTCGTCATCTGCAGAAAATACTACCTAAAATTATTTTCAAGAAATATGGTACTATGTATTGTATAGTACTGTGTTTTGTATTAGTTTTGTGATGAGCGCGAAACAAATACATATCATCATGAAAAAAATACAACAATTTATGGCCCTGGCAGGGCTTATGCTACTGGCCACAGCCTGCCGCTTTGGCGGCCGGCACACCACCATTATTGAAAATGCCGACGGCAGAACCGTAAAGATTGAGTACCGCGGCCAAACCTACTTTACCGAGGATGGCAAGGCCATTAAAGCTATTTCGCCCCATGGGTCGGTATCCTGTAGTATCAACAGCGATGACCTGGTAGCCGAGAACGATCATGGCAAGATTGTTTACGAAATAAACGGCGGCGGCAAACAAACCAACCTTGACGATTACGGAAAAGAGTTTTTAGCCAGGGCCGTCCAAGAGATGATTAAACGCGGACACAATAGCGACAGGTAAACAGATTTGGGATGATCGTTTTGACGGAAAACCAGGGACTGAGCTCCCTGGTTTTTTTAATTATAGGTTAAACCGATAAGGATTATTAAAAAGTATCCAGATGTTGTTATTTATTACCTGAAAATTGATAATTAGTAGCGTTTTTTTGCATTATTTGTGTGGTTTTTTGAAATTTTTTGACTGGCTTTTAACCCTCCATTTTCAAATCTTCAAATTAATTAGATTAATTTTATTAAATTGGGATATGAAAATACTCGCCCGATTTGGAGTTTTGTTATTGATGTATTTGTTTAACCTCAATTTAGCCACCGCGCAATCTGTACCGATGGAGACCCCTAAAAGCACCGATCAAACCCTGAAGATAAGCCGTAATAAAATTGATTCGCTGGATAAGCAGCTCATAGCGCTGCTGGGCCAGCGCGAACAGGTGGTTAAGGAGATTGGCATTTATAAGGCCAAAAACAATATAGCCCCATTACAGGCCGATCGGTTTAAGCAGGTGCTTGAAAAGGCCGTTGCTGCGGGTAAAAAAGAAGGCCTGTCGGAAACGTTTATTACCGAGCTGATGAACGCCATCCACAAAGAAAGCCTGCGGATTGAAGAGGAACTTAAAAGCCAATAATTTATTTACAGCAGTCAGAATACGGCATGCAGAGTGTATAAAATACACAAATGTATGTTAGCGTATCAAAACATATTTACGGTATCGTTCCCGAATTTTTAACTGCTTGATTATTAGTAATATTTAAAATGGTTTTATTGGTATTAAACCGTATCAACTTGCCTGTAAATTGCTATAAATCAATTATTTATTGTGGTGCACATTTGCTTTATTCAAATTAACTTTCTTAATTTGGGATACCGGAACCGCTTCCCCTAATGGCTAATTGCCCGCTGGTAAACCAATTAAGATAAACCATGAATAAAAATGTAATTATTACCTGTTTTATAGGAGCTGGCTTACTGCAGTTACCCGCGGCAAACGCCCAGGTTAAAGCGTCGTTTTCCACCGCGAATAAAAAGGTAAGTGTTATAGTTTCTGATAACGAACCGGGCATGAGGTTTAAAACTACCGAAACCCTAAAGTTTCAGGATAGCCCCCAGCCAGGCGAAACAGAAGTATCTGTTTTTGTTGATCCGGCAAAGTCGTTTCAAACCATGCTGGGCATTGGCGGCGCACTCACAGATGCCTCTGCCGAAACTTTTTACAAGCTGCCTAAGGATAAACAAAAAGAACTGTTAGCCGCCTACTATGATAAGAATAAGGGAATAGGCTACACCTTGGCCCGTACCAACATCCAAAGCTGCGATTTTTCGAGCGATAGCTACTCTTATATCAAAGAGGGCGACGGAGCGCTTAAAACTTTCAATATCGGTCATGACAGGGCTTACCGTATTCCATTTATCAAAGAAGCTATGGCTGCTGCCGGTGGCAAACTTACCTTGTTTGTATCGCCCTGGAGCCCGCCTGCTTTTATGAAGGATAATAACAGCCTGCTGCATGGCGGTAAACTGCTACCAAAATACTATCAAAGCTGGGCCAATTTTTATGGCAAATTTATAAGGGCTTATGAAAATGAAGGTATTCCTATCTGGGGCTTATCGGTACAAAATGAACCTATGGCATCGCAAAGCTGGGAATCATGTAAATATACAGCCGAGGAACAGCGCGATTTTGTAAAGAACTTTTTAGGCCCAACATTGGTCAAACAGGGCTTAAGCAGCAAAAAACTGATTGTATGGGACCACAACCGCGATTTGTTATATCAGCAGGCCAGCACCATTCTTGAAGACCCTGCTGCCGCTAAATACGTGTGGGGCATTGGTTTCCACTGGTATGAAACATGGACGGGAGCGGGGCAGCAATTTGAATCGTTACGGCGTACGCACGAGGCTTTCCCTGCTAAAAACCTCATTTTTACCGAAGGCTGTATCGAAAAATACGACTTCAATAAAATTAACGATTGGTCGCTTGGCGAGCGTTATGGCCTGGCGATGATAAACGACTTTAATGCAGGAACCGTAGCATGGACGGATTGGAACATCCTGCTGGATGAAAAAGGCGGCCCTAACCATGTTGGTAACTTTTGTTTTGCACCGGTACATGCCGATTTACGTAACGGCAGCCTTATTTACACCAGTTCGTACTATTATTTGGGGCATTTTAGCAAGTACATTCAGCCTGGTGCTAAGCGGGTTGCGGCCGTAGCCAGCCGCGACAAATTATTAACTACCGCTTACCTAAACCCTAACGGCAAGTTATCCGTAATAGTGATGAATCAAACCGACGAAAAAATTGAATATAGCCTGTGGATAAAAGGTAAAGCTGCTAAAACAACCAGCCAGCCACATTCCATTGCCACACTTGTAGTAGAGTAACAAAGATCTTTTTATAATCAACTAAATCTCAGATGTATGGTGGATCATTTATGGTCCACCATTATCGTTTTAAGTCAAAATTAAAAAGTCAAATATCAACTTTGATATATTGGGATTTAGCGACTTGAACGCGGTTACTCAAAAATTACGGTTTTGTTTTTTGACACAAATACGCGGTCTTCAAACACCAGCTTAAGCGCTCTGGCCAATACGGAAGTTTCAATTTCCTGCCCTGCCTTTACCATGGTTGCTGCTGTAAACGTATGATTAACCGGGATAATTTGCTGGGCGATGATAGGCCCTTCGTCAAGCTCATTTGATACAAAGTGTGCTGTTGCACCAATTAACTTAACACCACGTTCAAAAGCCTTACGGTAAGGATTTGCGCCAATAAAGGCAGGTAAAAACGAGTGGTGGATATTGATGATGCGCATAGGAAACTTGCTGACAAAATTTGGCGACAGGATACGCATGTATTTAGCTAACACAACATAGTCGGGCGTGTACCGTTCAACGGTTTCAATTACCTTTTGTTCAAATTCTTCTTTGGTGCCTTCTTCATGGGATATGTGGTGAAAAGGCATATCAAAGCGTTCGCAAATATTTTGTAGTGTAGCATGATTACCAATAACACATTGCACAGTAGCGCCCAATGTTTTAAAATAATTACGAATAAGTATATCGGCAAGGCAGTGGTATTCTTTAGTTACCAGCACCACCACCTTTTTGTGGGGGAGGGGGTTTACCAGCACCACGGCACCATCGGGCAGCAGCCGTTTTAATAGTTGTTCCAGTTGTGCACTTTCGGGGTTATCATCAACTTCAACCCGCATAAAAAATAAACCTTCGTTTTGATCCACATGTTCGCGCATGGATACGATGTTTAAATGCTGCCTGGCCAATATGGCTGCTATGTAAGCAACCAGGCCCACCTGGTCTTTACATTGAATGACTATAATCATGGTTTAATGATACAAAGAATTTGCTGCAAAATAACATAAGTAGTTATATAAAATAATTTTTGCAGAAAATTGTAATGTGCTGTAGCAAAGCTTTAAATGCTTGCGTAATGCTTTATATAACCTAATAAAATGAGATACTTTATCCTGTTATTTGCCGCGCTGGTACTCTGCAGCGTTAGTTCATGTAATAAAGATGGCTTGCCGGGCCCGGCATCTACACAAATAACCGGCAGTTGGCGGTGGGTAAAATCTGTTGGTGGCATTGGTGGGGTTACCCTCACACCTCAAAACTCGGGTTACTCATTTACCCAGGTTTATGGTGCCGATAGTACTTTTAAAATGTATAAAAAAGATTCGCTTACCTTATCGGGTAAGTTTTCGATAACCAGGAACTATAAATATTCGGCTACCGAAACTTTTGACCTGTTGAAGATTAATAACCAAAACCCTACCGCTTTTATTATCCGCAACGATACCTTATATCAAAACGATATATTCATTTCTGATGGCTTTAGTACTGTTTACGTACGGATTAAGCCTGATTAAAGAAGTTTAAAAGTCATCCGGTAAAGCCATCGGGGGCAACATCCGGGCCCTGCAAGCAAGGCAAACCGATTGTTTTGCAAGCAGGGGGCTGGCTTGGTAGCAATGCCAGGCCAGCATGGCTTTTTTTACACTTCGTCCGGCACAAAATTTATTTCATGGCCGGCATCAAAAGCAACGTAAGCTCGTCGCCATGGCTGGTCATCAACTAATTTCCACTTATGAGCGGTTCCGGTGGTATCCAGGGCAATCAGTATTTCGCCGGGTCGCACAATAAAAGTTTCGCCAGGGCGGGTTTCAAACTCAAGAGTTCCTGATAAGGTTATCACATACTGCTCGGCAGGGGCATTATGCCAATCAAAAAACGAATGTGGCGGCGATTCCTGGAACCTGATGCTTGATACCTGGTTAAAAAGGCCTTCGGCTACTGTGCCTGTTTGTACATGCGAGTGCCCGTCGGCACCGGTATATAGTTTAAAAGTCTTTATCATTTTATTTTTGCCAACTTTGGCAGTTACCGCTAAACTAACACATTTGTGTTTTTTTAATGCTTGTTTGGATAATCGTATTGTAAATATCCGGCAAACTTATTGCATTTTTGATGGTTAACTAAACGATGATCCCGGCCGTACCCAGAAAGTTTCAATTTTTTCCGTTCCTGATCAGTTTAATAATTACACTGGCTGTTGGCTTTGTGGCTTCGCTATTTACACGGCCCGAAATTGCCGGATGGTACAGCACACTTAAAAAGCCATCGTTTAATCCGCCGCCATGGCTGTTTGCGCCGGTGTGGACGGTACTATACATCATGATGGCTACTGCAGCTTACCTGGTGTGGAAACACCGCAGCCGTAAGCCTGTATACATCATAGCACGCGGTATTTACTTTACACAACTCGCCTTGAATTTTTCATGGTCGATAGTGTTTTTTGGTTTACACCAGGTAGGGGGGGCACTTATTGTTATCATTTTAATGTGGTTAACTATTATACTAAACATCAACTGGTTTTACAAGTTTAGCAAGGTCGCGGGCCGGTTGTTATGGCCTTATTTGGTTTGGGTAAGTTTTGCCGCGGTACTTAACGCTGCTATTTATTTGCTGAATAAGTAGTGTAAAAAACACTATTTTTATTGCGTACATTTTACTGAAGGTTTATTGACAGATGAAAAAAATATTGCTTTTACTTTGCTTTGTTACAGCAGCCCACAGTTTTGTTTTTGCTGATGCCATAACCATAAATCATTTTGTAGTTAAAGAAAATCCTTTTGCGATTGACCAGGTGGCCATAGTAGCAACCGACACCGCGGGCGTAACGCAGGAGAAAGTGAATGGCCTGTTCACCTTTGTGATGAACGGATTTGAATACCAGCTTAAATTTGAAAAAGGAGTTGCGTTTTATCGCCAAAAAATAGACCGGTCGACGTTTTTGTATGCCAAGCATATGAACGAAACCGGCACCCACGCCATACTTTATTACATATACAAGCACGATAGTAAACTAAGCCCATGGCACATAAGCTGGGTGCTTTTAGTTGCCATACCGCTTATATTAGTTTTGCTGGCTTATATGTTTAAGCGGTTTATTATTATAGCAGTAATCATCTTTTGTATCTTCCTGTATTTTAACTATCACAATAACCTCAGTATCCCAACATTTTTTGAAAGCATAATTGACGGGCTAAAGAATATGCTTTAGCGAAAGGAGCCAAGAATCAAGAGCCAGGAATCAAGACTTTTTGACAAGGGGCTAAAGGCTTTAATGCTACTGTACAAGCTGCTGCGCATCCGGTGAACTATTTCAAGTCCACGTAGAATATTCGCGATTTTCGAGAAGAGATGGTTCATTGGGATTTTAGATTATTGGGGATCACATAACTATAAACTGAATAGCCTGCCAATCTTCCTAATTCAATAATTCACTAAATCGATAATTCAATAATTAAAAAGGCAGCCCTATCCCGAAGTTTAGCTGCATAAAATTGTAACTATCGCCAACAACGTTGCCTTTGCTATCAACGCCGGTGGCGTTGGCTTTTAGATAAGCCTCTTTAAAGCTTCCCGATTTAAACAGTTCGTCGGCGTGTTTAATAAGTACCCATTGATCGCTGCCGCTAAACTGCGGATCTTTGAACTTGAAGGCCATATCCAACCTGAATACAAAGAAGCTTAAATCGAACCTTAAGCCGGTGCCTACGCCAATTGCAGTTGACTGCCAAAGGTTATCAAACCTGAATTCGCCATTAGGGCTCTCTGCTTTTTTGCCCAGGCGCCAAACGTTGCCTGCGTCAACAAAAACAGCCCCCTTAAGCTTGGCACCAAAAAAGTTATTGATCAGTTTGTACCGGTATTCGGCGTTGGCCACCAATTTTATTTCGCCAAACTGGTCAAGATATTTATAACGGGTACGCCCGGTGGTGTCTGTGCCGTAATATGTCGCCCTGTTAAAATTGCCGGGACCCAATGTGCGCGGCAGCCAGGCGCGCATATCATTGGCGCCGCCGCCGTAAAAGTTTTTTTCAAATATTAACTGATCGCTATTACCATAAGGAACCCCGATGCCAGGATTAATACGAAAAACAAATTGTTTTTCACCCCCCAGTGTACGGTAAAAGCGCATATCGCCTTCAGCTTTAGCATACTGGCTAAAAGTATACCCTAAAAAGGTACGTTTATTATCGGCGTCTCTTGATGTGTTAAAAGTATTGCTTAACAGGCTTAAGAAGTTTCCGCCTATATCCAGGTTTCCGCGGAAATATAAAAAGTTGCCATAAGAGTTTAACTCAATGGCATTGTATTGAAACGTGTACTGACTGCCTGTTGTGAAAACTGTGCGGCCTATTAATTTTATATAAGCAAACCGGTTATAAGCCAGTAAACTGTCATAGGCGGCAGGATCAATAACCCCTTTTGAAAATTCGATGTTGATAGGGGTAATGGTATGAAGCTTACGGGCAGTTTCATAAAAATCATAGCTTATGGAATTTATAAAGCTTTGGCGTGTAACCAACCCTTTTTGGTAAAATAAAGAGTAATTGGTTGAGAAAGTCGTATGGGGTACGCCAAATTTTCCTAAAAGCGGGAAGTTAAAAGGCGATATAATACGAGGGTAAATTAAATTTGCCCCGGCCCTAAACTCCTGGTTTTGTATATTGTCATTATTGGTAGTGTTTGATCCGTTATCAAACAAAATACTCCAGTTGAGTTTTAGTTGCAGGATTGCTGCCTGGCTAAAAAGATTCCGGTTGGTAAAGGTATTGCCCACATTGTAGCCGTACCTGCCATTGRCAAACAGGAACTCGCCTTCAACCCGGTCTGAATAATGTTTAAGGGGTATTATATCAATTTTTGTATTCAGGCGGTGCGTACTATCGGCCAGTTTTTCATAAGTTGGGTTGGGCACATTACGGAAAACGTTTAACTCCGACAGTCTGGTTGTAGTTAAGGTTTGTTTGTCGATATCAAATAATTGCCCCTTTTTTTGGAAAGTATAATCCGTTACTACCCGCGGTTTAAACCGATGCGAGAAATCAACATACCTGAATTGCGAATCGACCTGCAAAGTATCTGCTTTGCCGGTGGTTTTGCCGTTACTGGCAGATATGGTTATCAGCGTATTATTAATTTTATAAACCGGGTGTTCTGTTTTGCCTGCCGGGTTATCAATCATCATTTTAATATCAACCACGCTGCTGTTGAAGGTAGAATCGTAGGTGAAATTTACATACTGGCGGTAAAAGTCAAAATAGCCGTTACGTTTCATCAGCAGGTAAAGTTCATCGCGGTCATGCGCCAGGCTATCCATGTCAAAACGCCCTCCGGGTTGTATATGCGACATATTGTTGCGGTTGGCGTGGTAAAGGTTGGCAATTTTTTTATCCGGAATGCTATCTACCAGCTTACGGATGTGGAACATCGGGCCTTCTACGGTAGTAAAAACTATTTCGGCGCGTTGCTTTTTGATGATAACGCTATCGGTAACTTTTGCTTTTAAATAACCCCGGTTTTGGATGAACTTTTCCATCTGGAAACGCGAGTATTCAACCAGGTTACTATCAAGTAAAGTAGGGGCCTCGCCTATGTTGCGTTTACCATGATTGCTAAACCAATAATAAAATTGCAGGTTAAGCTTGTTATTTGGCTGTTGTTCTTTATCAACATAATTTAACGCGGCTTCGGCAAACTGTTCATCAATACCTTTTATGGTAATTTTACGCACCAGGGTTTGATTTTTGCTGATGCCACGGGTTAGGCTACAGCCCGAGCCGATTATGAGCAGTAAAATACTTAATATTGCAAGACGGCAACCAGCAGGTTTTTTGTATGCTTTCAAAATCACAAATCAGTTTATTAACATCCTTACAACATAAAAAATTTCGCAGGGAGCATGGTTTTTTCCTGGTTGAAGGCTATAAATCAGTTGTTGAATTTACAGGTTCACGTTACCAGGTTGATACGGTATACCATACCGGCGCAATTGCCCCAAAAATGCTGAATTTATCCCGAAAAATAAACTTTCAAGAGATTTCGGTGAAGGATATCGAAAAAATCAGCACTTTGAAAACGCCGCAGGAGGTAATTGGTTTGGTTAAAATACCAATATGGCCAACTTTAAATTACGATAGCCTTAAACAAAGGTTTTCTTTAGTGTTGGATAATATACAGGACCCCGGCAATATGGGTACCATTATCCGCACTGCCGATTGGTTTGGTATTAATGACATCATATGCAGCGAGGATACCGTTGACGTATACAACCCCAAAGTAGTACAGGCCACCATGGGCTCGTTGGCGCGGGTAAATGTGCATTATACCACGCTGGCGCAGGCTCTGCAACAAATTAAATTGCCGATATTTGGGGCGATGCTGGATGGAGAGAATATTTACAATACCACTTTTGGCGACGAGGGATTATTGGTGATGGGCAACGAAGGCAACGGCATAAGCGCTGATATTGAGCGGTTAATAACCACTAAAATAACCATCCCGAGGGCGGGCCAGGCCGAGTCATTGAATGTGGCAATAGCCACTGCCATACTGTGTTCTGAAATAAAAAGAAATTCAATGAAATAAATATTGGCTTTGCAATAAATAAATTACTATTTTTGCAATCCTAAAATTAGGGTCGGGTGGCCGAGTGGCTAGGCAGAGGTCTGCAAAACCTTTTACAGCGGTTCGAATCCGCTCCCGACCTCAAGGGTATTAAAAACATTAAAATAACAACACCATGGGCGTTACACGTTTAAAAAGAAAAGATAGAAAAAACAAAACTACTTCACGTTTAGAAGTTCAGTTTTTAAAACTGGCTACTAACCTTGAGTACGGAAGCCGTTCTGCCGAGAAAAAAGGCAACCAAATCCAAAAAAACAACGAAGCTTTGGCTATCGCTGCCGGTAAATAATCTATCTGTTTTAAGGCGCCTGGCGCTTAAAAAGATCTTATAAATCCTGCTGGTTTCAGAAACCGGTGGGATTTTTTTATTGGGCGAAATTTTCCTGGCCGGGATTTTCCTGGCAATAGTTACGGGATTTTATCCATTCATCCACCTAACAAAAATTTTGCAAATGCTGCCAGATGTTGAATCGCGCAGCCCTCTTGAACACCTTTAAAAAATGAGCATGAGTGAAAAATCGTGTTTATCTTTGCCCACTATGAAAAATCTATCTGTATATATATTATCGGTTGTCTTGCTGGCATCCGCCTGTACAAAAAAAGACGTTGCTTATTACAGTATATCCAAGGTAACCAAATCAGATACTGCCAGTAAGGTTATCGTTAATATTAAAACCCGGCTTACTAAAGAACAACTGCTTGGCATCGCCGGAAAAATAAAATCGGACAGTGCTGCTTTGCCCAACCTGCAACTGTGCTACATGCTACCCGGCCATAATGATAAAAATACCGGGTCGAATAATTTTTACGCGATTGCCAAATATCCCAGCGCCCAAACGGCAACCATGCAGGATACTTTAAAAGATTCGGAAGGCAACGTGGTAAGGCTGAAAATAACCGGCGTATCTGCCCAAATGGCCCAAAAACTGATTAATTTTCATCCAAAGGAATTAAAAGATCAGAACTTTTTCGGACACTTTATTGATGATAACAACCATACCGTCATCATTCCCTTCAGGGATTTAACAGACCCGAAAAAGGAATTTTACATCCTGGAATTAGATACAACCGGCAAAGTGGTATCTGCAACTATCCCAACTGTGGTTACTAAGGATGGTATCGAAAAATGGTTTGTTACCGACCGCGGAGATTATATCACCATAAAAGATAGCATACTTACCCAATATTCCATCGATGATTTGGGCATGCCTTACAATAGTATCAAATCGGGCTTGTAATAATATCTGTGATCGCTTTACTCGTTTTAACTAAAAACTAAGTTAAAAAAGGATAAATTTTTCCTTTTCATAATTTATACCAATATATTTATAGTGTTTAAAACATTATTAATATATCTATGACCCAAAATCTTATTAAAACCTTAACACTGAGTGTTATTGGGGTTTTTAGCTTTTGCCTTGCAATCGCCCAGCCTCGCCTGCCGGAAGGTTACTTCTGGAAAAAACTTCCAAACGGACTGGAAGTTGTTGTTATTGAAAACAGCAAAGTGCCTTTGGCTACCATCGAAATTGCCGTAAAAAACGGTGCTTATACCGAAGGCCCGGAATTTAGCGGCCTGTCGCATATGTTCGAGCATATGTTTTTTAAAGCCAATAAAGATTATCCTGACCAGGCATCGTTCCTGAAACGTACGCAAGAACTTGGCGCGATATGGAATGGCACAACCGATGTGGAACGTGTAAACTACTTTTTTACTTTTGACAGGGATAGCCTTAGCGCCGGTTTAAAATTCATGAACGCCGCCATTCGTTTCCCTATTTACCGCGAAGAGGACATGAAAAAAGAGCGCCCCGTTGTTGATGGGGAGTTCCAGCGTGCCGAAAGCGATCCGGGTTTCCAGTTGTGGTATGGTATTCAGCAAAAATTATGGGGCGACCTTATCACCCGAAAAAACCCAATCGGGATTCACGAAGTGATCAACACCGCTACACCCGAGAAAATGATGGTTATCAAAAACAAGTATTATTTCCCTAACAACAGCTTGCTTACCATTTGCGGCGACGTAAAGCATGACGCAGCTTTTGCCATGGCCGAAAAAATATTTGGCGATTGGGAAAGCAGTGGCTTCAATCCGCACGAAAAATACCCTATCCCGCCGTTTAAGCCATTAACCAAAAAGGAATATTTTATTAAAGAAACTACCATAGCGCAAACACCATCGATGCAAATTTCATGGCAAGGCCCATCATACCTTACCGATTCTGCATCTACCGTAGCTGCAGATTTGTTTGGTACCATTGTAGGTTTAAACTCATCAAAACTACAGCAGGCTTTGGTTGATAAAGGTTTGGCCAGCAGCATTTATGTAAGCTACACAACCAGCAAATATGTTGGCCCAATTGATATGGGTATTGAGCCGAACCCTACCAAGCTTAAAGAGTGCTATGACGAGGTAATAAACCAGATAAGCCTATGGGCAAAAGACGATTACTACACCGATGAGCAGCTGAAAGACGCAAAGGCTATTTTATTGCGTAACAGCATTCACCGTAAAGAAAAACCATCAACCCTGGCCAGCCAGTTAAGTTACCAATGGTGCAGCACATCGCTTAATTTTGCTACCGACCTGGATAGCAATTACCAGAAAGTAACCCGTGCCGATATCAAGAAATTTGTGGATACCTACATTATCGGTAAGCCATATGCGGCCGGCTTAATTATATCGCCCGATTTGAGTAAACAACTGAATGCAGCTTCATTTTTTGTAGCTAAGTAATTTAAAAGATCTTATCATGATGAAGAAATATATGTTCGGCCTGCTGATTGTAGCGGCGATAGGAAATATAAAAACGGTACAGGCACAAAAAGCAGCTTACGAAACATCGGTTGATGGCGTTAAGGTAATTGTACAGCCAAGCGGCAACGATATTGTAGAGATACAAACCATTATTAAAGGTGGCGTACAAAATTATACTGCCGAAAAAATGGGTATCGAATCGATGGCTATGAATGCCCTGACCGAATGCGGTACCGTTAAGCACGATAAAAACGCATTTAAGGATATCCTGGATAAAGTTAGTTCAACCATTTATGGTTATAGCAACAAAAACTTTTCGGTAGTACGCATGAACTGTATTAAAAGCGATTTGGATGTGGTTTGGCCGCTATATGTTGAGGCCATGACCCAGCCGCGTTTTGATGCCAAGGAGTTTGCCCGTATTAAAACAGACGCTATTACCCAGTTAAAAAGCCTGGATTCGAGGCCGGATAACGCTATTGACAAATTTGCAGATAAAGTTGCCTTTGTTAATCGCGACTATGCCAAAGACCCTATGGGTACAGTGGATATCCTGACCAAGTTAACTCCTGAGGAGACTAAAGCTTATTATAGCTCAATCTTCACCAAATCGCGTTTGCTTATTGTTGTAGTGGCCGATCTTGACCAGGCCACTATCGAGGCTAAAGTAAAAGCGATGCTGGATGGTGTTAAAAAAGGCCCTGCCTTTACCTTCAAAAAAGCGTCATTTAAAGTTTACAAAAACAGCATTAATGTAGAGCAGCGCGATTTGGCTACCAACTATGTGGAAGGTATCACCAGCGGCCCTATACCTGGTACAGAAGATTTTGACGCCTTTAACGTGGCCATGCGAATTTTTGCTAACCGCCATTTTTTAGATGTGCGTACCAATAACGGTTTATCATACGCACCGCAGGCCTGGTTTAGTGTTGGGCAAACGTCAACCGCCCGCTTCTCGGTATCAACCACGCAACCGGATAAATATATAGCTGTATTTGACAAACTTGTTGATAAAGTGAAAACAGAAGGATTTAAACCCGAAGAAGTAGCCAATATGAAGGTTACCTACCTAACCGGTTTTTACTATAAAAACGAAACCAACAGTGCCCAGGCATCATCTATAGCATCAAACGAAGTGTTATTTGATAACTGGAAACGCTCATTAACTTTGGTTGATGATGTTAAAAAATTAACCGTAGAGCAGGTTAACAACGCCTTTAAAACCTACATCAACAATATTGTGTGGGTGTACCAAGGCGACCCTAAAAAAGTGAACCAGGTGTTATACATCAACGGAACCTTGAATAAAGGCGAAAATGGTGTCAGCCATTAATTTAAGTCAAAATTAAAAAATCAAAAGTCAAAATTGCATAGCGATTTTGGCTTTTGATTTTTATCCCCTCCATTACATGGATCGCTTTGCTTCTTTTTTGAATTTTTACTTTTGAATTTTGACTTACTCGGTCGGCAAAATAACTTTCTTCCTCCTTTTCCATATCTCACCCTTGTGGCGGGTGGGTACGGTATCACCAAGTAGTTTGCCCCATGGTTTAAGGCCATCTATCCGATCGAAAATAATTTTAAGTACTGCCAGGAAGGGAATGGAAAGAAACATGCCAGATAGTCCCCATAGCATGTTACCCAAAAACACCACGATTATAGACATGAGGGCGTTGATCTGAACCTTTGATGATACGATATTTGGCACCAGGATATTGTTGTCAATAAACTGGATTACCATGTAGGCCCCAATTACGCCCAATTGCGTGGTGTAGCCATCTTTGGTGACCGTAGCCATCAATACGGGCAAGGCTATGGCAATAATACCGCCTAAGTAAGGCACCAGGTTAAGGATAGCGCCAATAACCCCAATCAGGATGCCATACTTTACGCCAAGCAGAATAAGGGCCAGCGAATTCAGCGCCGCCACAATTATCATCTCAATTAACAAGCCTATAATGTAGCTTTGTACAGCTGCTTTGGTTTCATGTAAAACGTCGGCTACGCGTTTGGAGTTTTCCTCAGAAAATACTTCGTAAAAAAAGTTGAGCAGTAAAGTTTTGTAATACAGTACCAGGAAAACATAAACCGGTATAATAAATACCAACCCAAAGATTCCTAATACCGAACCCAGGGTACTGCCCAATAGCGATTGGCTGTTATTCATTGCCTCTTTAATAAGCAGATTTTGTTTTTGTATGGGATAACCAAACGTTGTTGCCACCCATGTTTGCGCCGAAGCCGATATACTTGCAAATTTTTGCTTCAGCACGGGCAGTGAATCGCCAAACTGGATTATTTGGGTAGATAGAAAATAAAACAATCCGGCTATGGCTATGGATGCCAATAACAAGGTAATGGAAATAGCTAACGCTTTAGGTACCTTTTTCTTTTCCAGCCAATTGCAAACCGGGTTCAACAAAATGGCGATGAATAAGGCGTAAGCTATCGGTACAAAAACATCGGCCAGTTGGTAAAGTATATAAACCAATAAAATGAGCCCGAACATGATAACGGTGCTCTTAAGATAAAACGGGTATTCTTTGGCAGGCATAAACAAGGTAATAAAGTATTACCAATTAATGGGTTAACCGGCCAATTGTTTTACGGGACAGTAAATGTTTATGCATTTAAAATAAAAATGTCATTGCCTTTGGTCTAACAAAAGCAATGACACATGTATATTTCTTTAGATTGCGGTTGGCTACTTCGCAGTCAAGGTAATTGTAGCAGCAGGCAAGCCTTTGGATGTTGCTGTAAATGTAACTGCTCCCGCTTTTTCCTTTGCCTGTACAATGGCCAGTGCTAAGCCATGGAAAGCTTTACGGTACGATACCTTGAAGGAATCGTGTGTAACAGGATCGCCGTTATCAACGCTGGCAACAAAGGCCGGACCGTTTATTTTAAAGTCGACCAGGTTATCTGCATCTGGCACCACGTTGCCATCTTTATCCAATATTTTTACGGTGATGAACGACAGGTCTTTTCCGTCGGCTTTGATCAGCTTACGGTCGGCCGATAGTTCAATCTTAGCCGGCTCGCCGGCGGTATGGATAAGTTTGGTTAACACCACTTTGCCATCCTTACGTGAAACGGCTTTCAGCGTACCTGGCTCATATTTAACACGCCACATGATGTGCAGGTCGTCGCCGGTTTTCTTTTTGGTGCCTAATGATTTTCCATTCAGAAAAAGCTCCACTTCATCGGCATTGTTGTAGTACGCCCAAACGTCAACCATCTTGCCCGGAGTCCAGTTCCAATGCGGGAAGATATGCAATACCGGCTTGTTTGTCCACTCGCTTTGATACATGTAGTACACATCCTTAGGGAAGCCGGCCAAATCAACAATACCAAAGTACGAACTGCGCGACGGCCAGCTATATGGTGTAGGTTCGCCTAAATAATCAAAGCCTGTCCAGATGAACATCCCCGAAAGGAAATCATATTTTTTCATCACTTTCCAGGTCATCTCATGGGTCGATCCCCATGGTGGTCGTACGTTGTCATAAGCCGATACGTTATTACCTTCTCTTTCAAATGGCTTATCCCATCTTTCGGGCCATACACGGATGCTATCTGATGGCATTTCGTAATAGCCACGCGTTTCCAGGCCCGAAGTAGTTTCAGTAGCTATGAATTTTTTACCTGGGTAGCGGTCATGAAAACCGGCATATTCAAATTCGTGATAGTTATAACCTACCAGGTCTAACGCGCCCGAAGCTATGATCTTATTTTTTGCATCCGGGTTATTATTGGCTGCCGTAATAGGGCGGGTAGTATCAAGGCTATGCACTATGGCAGCAAGCTCCGGTGCTATCCTTAACGCAGTGGTATCATGCTGTTGCGGAATTTCGTTACCAATACTCCATATCATTACGCTGGGGTGATTACGGTCGCGCAGTACCTGGTCTTCCAGGTCGCGTTTATGCCATTCTTTAAAAAACAGGTGATAATCGTATTTAACCTTTTCCCATTCCCAGCAATCAAAAGCTTCGTCCATTACAATGAAACCCATTTTATCGCAAAGGTCAAGCAACTCCGGCGCCGGTGGATTGTGCGAGGTACGGATACCATTACAACCCATCGCTTTTAATATCTGTAGCTGACGCTCCAATGCACGCGTGTTGATGGCCGCGCCAAGGCTGCCCAGGTCATGGTGATCGCACACGCCTAAAATTTTCATGGCTTTACCATTTAAACTAAAGCCTTTATCCACATCAAAATTAAAATAACGGATGCCTACTGGAGTAGTATACTCGTCGATAACGGTTTTGCCAGATAATATCTGCGTAACCGCTTTGTATAAATAAGGCTTATCAACACTCCATAAAGTTGGGTTTTTTACTGCAAGGGTAGTACTTGTTTCAAATACAGTATCCTGCAATTGTGTTTTAGATGGTATCGCTCCGCCGCCGGCAACTGCTTTGCCAAGAGCATCATATAACGTAGTTTTTACAGACAGTGCGGCAGGAGATGATCCGTTTTTTACGCTTACTTTGATATTAACTTTTGCTGATGCATTGCTTACATCTGTAGTGGTTACAAAAGTCCCCCAATGATTAATTGCAGTTTTAGCGGTAGTAACCAGCCATACATTCCGGTAAATACCAGAACCGGAATACCAGCGCGAATTTGGCTGAACAGAATTATCAACCTTAACAGCGATAACGTTATTACCGCCGTATTTTAGATATGGAGTAAGCTCATAACGGAATGAGATATAACCATTTGGCCTGAAACCAAGCAGGTGCCCGTTAATCCACACTTTGCTTTTTTGGTAAACACCGTCAAAATCAATGTATACCAATTTGCCTTTTGATGATGCCGGAACAGTAAATGATTTACGGTACCAGCCTATACCACCCGGCAGTGCGCCGCCTTCGGGCGTTGCAGGATTATCTTTGCTGAATTTGCCTTCAACGCTCCAGTCATGCGGCAGGTTAAGGCTGCGCCATTTGGTATCGCTGGTGGCGGGCTTTTCGGCATCAGCTACCTCGCCCAGGTTAAAGCGCCAGCCCTTGTCAAAATCAAGTGTTTGACGGGTTTGCTGGCCAAAGGTTTTGGCGCTAAAAAACAGCGCGATAAGCAACAAGCCACTAAGCTTAATGACCTTTGAAGAAGATTTTATAGCGTACATAAAGGCAATAATTGGATTAATTGTAATTACGACACTAAATTATAAATAATTGTGGGATTTGGAAATAAAGAGCCTGTTATCCCAGGACAAACGCATGTAATTGGGTTAACATAACTTAACATATTTTAGATAAAAAATTTATAAAAAATTGATAATCAATATTTTATATTTTAACATGGTTAACACAAAACTGATCGCGTAATTTAGGCGCATCCAAATATTTGTGCCTGTTTTTGGCCAACACAAGTCCCTTCGGTAGCCGGATCATTTAACCTGTATCAGCCAATAAAAACAAGGTGCTGTTTGATACTTATATCTTCCCGACGACATAAGCTTATTCCATAAGCTATTTTGATGCGCTTGTCTTGTGTCATCCTGAGTTGTAAAATTTCGCGAAATTCTGAAGGGGAATGACCTACTAAAGAGCGTTGTCGTGCTGAGCCTGTCGAAGTATAGCGGGCAAAGGCCTCTCCGCGCGACCCTTCGACAGGCTCAGGGTGACAGGCCCACGCGCCTCGAAAAGAAAATATGTCATGGGTAGGTATCACCGGGCTACTCGCAGACTTTTCAAAGCTGCTATGCACGGCGTAGAATAGATTCTTCGTACCTCAGAATTACAGTGGTATAAACTAAAACGGACGGGATGTTGTATGATTTTTAACGATTACTTCTTTACCGTATTCACCATACTAAAGCCTACCAGCTCGTCCCAGCGGGCCGTTGGGGGGCGGTAGTAAACCAGTATCTGGTAATCATTTTCGGTTTCAAAATGGCTGCCTTCAATGGGTACATCGTCGGCTTTTTTGGCTGCGTTATCAACCCAAACATATTCGTAATCATATACGCCCTGCTTTAGCAACAGGTTGATATAATAGCGGCCATTCTCGTCGCGCGTAAGTTTGCTGCGTTCGTCAATTTTGTAATCGTTAAACATGCCTACAATGTATGGCGTACCATCGTTTCCGGTGGTATTTGCGGCCAGGCTAAAATACACGCGGGCATAATCAGCATCGCTACGTGGGTCGCTGCCGTCCTGGTTCAGGATATAAAACTTGCCGTTATTATCAAAGTACTGCACATAGTTGGGGTTATTACGCCATGGGTCGCCAATAAGCACCACTATGTTGGCGGTATCCTTATAAATCCTGGCCACCCTTTGCGAATTGAGCTTAAGCGTCCGCAAATCAAACAGCCTGAATTCGTTACGGCCCGGGAAGTCGTTAATAGCTACATCATTATAAACCAACGAAGTGCCGCGGATGTTGGTAGGACGGGTATTTAAAATGCCTGTTGATGTACGTGCATTTTGCATTACAAAAACCCGGATATCATAGGATGGATTTTGCACCCTGAGACTGCCATAGTCGACAGTGAAGTTTAACTTTTGATTGGTTTGCCGGGTTTGCGTGCTTGGCGAAGCAAGCGTATTGGCGGCAATTGAAACTTTTTGGCCTACCACGTATAAGCGACGGGTTAGGATTAGTTTGGATTGATCGCCATCCTCATAAACCTTCAGGATGTAATTGCCGGATATTTTGGGCACGATATTGTCATTGGGGATCTGCTGCTCGTAATGGGTATATTTTTGAAATGTACCTATGGAGTAGCTAAAGGTATAAAACCTATCGTCCTGGAAACTTTGCAGGTACTCGGCCGGCGAAAGGTTTGAGGAGTTCCAGTTGGCATCACAATGCTCAATAGTGTAATTGTAATTGCGGGTACCGCCACGCAGGTCATCAAAAGCCAAAAGCACTTTATCATCGCTGCCCAAGTTTATAACCGGGAATGGCTGCTTGCCTGTGCCGTTAAACTCCACACTTTTAATGGCAGGGTTGTAAACATTGTTATCGTAAGGGGATTGGGCAAATGCCCGAACTGAGATGCAGGTAAAGAGGAATAAGTAAACCAGCCTCAAAAACCACGCGTCATTGCGATGTACGAAGCAATCCCCGATATGCAAAGCGGCCTTGCAAGGTTGCCCTGTATAGTTGGGGATTGCTTCGTGCCTCGCAATGACGGGTTTCATAGATATATTTACTTTAAAATTATGTCATTGCGAGCGTAGCGTGGCAACCTCGTCGGGTGCAAAGCGAATATGCATAGTTCGCGATTGCTTCGTACCTCGCAATGACATGTTTTTGGTATGTAATACTTACGCTTCCAGTTCCAAAATTTGCTCAGCCAAAGTTTCCCATTTTTGCTGAATTTGTTTCAGCTCGGCTTGCTTTTGGTTGTAAGCGGCATTGGTTTCTTTTAGCTTTTGGCTATCAGTGTATATTTTTGTATCGGCCAGTTTGGTTTCAAATTCTTTCACTGTTTTATCAAGCGCAGCAATTTGATCTTCCATTTTAGCCAGGTCCTGGTTCAGTTTTTTCAACTGCTGATGCTTGTTTTCGCTATGCTGTTGTTTAGCGGGCTCGGGTTTCTTTTCCTCTTTTTTAGGTTGAGGTGCAGGTGCTACGGCTTTTGGCTCTAACTTGCGTTTAGCATTCCACTCATCATACTCGGCGTAAGTGCCCGGGTATTGTTTAATTTTCTGGTCCTCAATAAACCAAATTTTATTAGCCACATTATCCAGGAAGTACCTATCGTGAGATACTACAATAACAGTACCTTCATACTGTTGCAACGCCTGTATCAATATGTTAACAGATGCCATATCCAGGTGATTGGTAGGCTCATCCAGTACTAAAAAGTTAGCATCGGCAGTAAGGGCCTTTGCCAGCGCCACGCGCGATTTTTCGCCACCCGATAGTACTTTGATCTTTTTAAACACATCATCGCCGGTAAACAAAAAGGAACCTAATATGGAGCGCAGCTCTGTATCTGTATGCTTTGGTGCAAATGATTGTAATTCCTGCAATATCTGGTGTTCCAGGTGCAAGCTCTCTAACTGGTGCTGGGCAAAAAAGGTTTGGGTAACGTTATGGCCTGTTACAGCTGTACCTTCAAACTCTTTATCAGCACCTGCCACAATACGCAGCAAGGTAGATTTACCTTTACCGTTGGCACCTATCAGCGCAATTTTATCGCCTTTTTCAATAATTGCTTCGGCATCATTTAAAATATCAATAGCCGGGTATTTTTTGGTGATGTGCTCCAAAGTAGTTACGTGGCGACCAGATTGCCTGCTGAATTTGAAACTGAAGTTAACCTCCGGGTTATCATCATCAACATCATCAACACGTTCCAGTTTATCCAGCATCTTGATACGCGATTGCGCCATTTTTGCCTTGGATGCCTTAGCACGGAAACGCTCAATCAAACGCTCCTCCTGTTTTATTTTTGATTGCTGGTTTTTAAACTCGCCACGCTGAATTTCGGCACGTAATGCTTTTTCTTCCAGGTAGAAAGTATAGTTACCCGCGTACACGTTCAGTTTACCTTTACGCGATTCAACCGTTCGGTTAATAACCTTATCTAAAAACCACCTATCGTGCGATACGATGATGATGGCGCCGTTAAAGGCCTTCAAATAATCTTCCAGCCACTGGATAGACGGTAAATCCAGGTGGTTGGTAGGCTCATCCAGTAACAAAATGTCTGGTGCCTGTAACAGGATTTTGGCCAGCATTACCCGCATACGCCATCCGCCCGAAAAGGTGCTGAGCTTGCGTTCGCATTCTGCTTCGGTAAAGCCCAAACCGGCTAAAATTTCGTGTGCTTTGTATTCAATGTTATAACCGTCAAGCGCTTCAAACTCATGCTGCTTATCGCTCAGTTTGTTAATCAGGTCTTCGGTATAATCTGTTTCGAGTTTTTTAAGTAAAACCTCTATCTCGTCGTGCAGCTGGTTTTGGCGCTCAAAAGCTTCCATGGCCACATGCACAATATTTTTATCAGATGAGTATGACAGCAAATCCTGGTTAAGGTAACCCATAGTAAGGTCCTTAGCCATTGATATGGTGCCCGATGTAGGTTTATAGTCGCCCACAATAATTTTCAGAAGGGTAGTTTTACCTGTTCCATTGGCACCTATTAAACCAATTTTTTCACCAGGTTTTATATGCCAGTTGGCTTCATCATAAAGGGCCCGCGCACCAATCTCAAACGTAAGGTTATTTATAGCAATCATTTGGGCGCAAAGATACGGTTTTTGAGCCGAAAGCAGAAGCGTTAAGGTTGTACGTTTTACGTGATACGTTATACGTGTAATTCAAAGGCCAAGACGTATCACGTATCACGTAAAACGTATAACGTATAACGTTCCCCTACGCTCCCACCGCTTTCAGCCACGTTTGAGCCATCAGGGCTTCGCCGGCTACACTGGGGTGTACGCCGTCGCGGTTCCAGTAGGTGGCAGGGGCAATTTTCTCGGCTTTATCAAATGCCGACTGATAGGGTACAAAAACGGCGTCATATTGCTCTGCAACATCTTTAGCGGCCTTGCGGTATAAATCGAAAGCAGGGTACCATTTATCATCCACCGCTTTAACGCCTTTTTCGGCAAAGGGCTCGCAAATAACAATTTTAATATCGGGCAGGGCAGCTTTGGTACGGTCAATCAGCTTTTTATAGTCGGCAATATAGGTATCTATAGTACCTGTGTAGCCATTGGTAAGGGTATGCCAAAAATCGTTTACGCCTATGTGAATGCTTAGTACATTGGGTTTTAGTGCCAGGCAATCGGTATCCCAGCGTTCGGCCAGCTGGTATACTTTATTGCCGCTAACACCTTTATTATAAATTTTTAGGTTTTTATCGGCATGGTTAAGCAGTAGCTGCGATGCGGTGATAAGCGCGTACCCCGATCCTAAGGCGCTGGTTGTATTAAATTCGGTACTGTTATGGTCGCGGCCCCAATCGGTAATGGAATCGCCCTGGAAAAGCACCACATCGCCGGTATTAAAACTGATTTTTTTTGATGGCTTTTCGTCAGCTAATGCCGAAGACACAATGGCTGGGATTCCCATAACAGCAAGGCTGCCTACAGATGCCGTTTTTAAAAAATTACGACGATTGGGTTTAAAAATATTATTCATAAATGGTTTGATAGATTTGATTTTGGATTTCCGAATTTACTGATTTACCCGGCTTTTTTAAACTTTGTTAAATTTTGTACCAGCATTTGCCGTATTACTATAGGCTGCCGGTTTAATTTTCATAAAATTCTGGTTTATACAGCTATCAGTATTTGTTAACTTCGCGCCATGTATTTTTTATTAAAACCCATCCTGTTTCAGTTCGATCCCGAAAAAGTACATTACTTTGTAACCCGCAATTTAAAGCGCTTTAACCGTTTTCCGGGTGGCGCGGCATTAAGCCGGGCTATATGGGATGTAAACAACCCGCGACTGGAGCGTGAGGTGTTTGGCCTTAAATTTAAAAATCCTGTTGGCCTTGCCGCCGGCTTTGATAAAAATGCCGAACTGATGGGCGAAATGGCCAACATTGGCTTTGGCTTTGTAGAGATTGGCACCGTTACCCCACTGCCCCAGCCAGGCAACCCGCAGCCACGCATGTTCCGCCTGCCTGCCGATGCCGCGCTCATTAACCGCATGGGCTTTAACAATTTTGGAGTTGATGTAGCAGCCGAACGGATAGCAACCTTCCGCAAAAATGCCAAAGGCGCGCAACGGAGCCTGATCATAGGCGGTAACATTGGCAAAAATAAGGTTACCCCTAATGAAGATGCCGTAAGTGATTATATCAAATGCTTCGACCGTCTTTTTGATGTGGTTGATTATTTTGCGGTGAATGTAAGTTCGCCCAATACGCCCGGCCTGCGCGAGCTGCAGGAAAAAGAACCTTTAATGAACCTGCTGAACACCCTACAGCAACGTAATTCAAAAAATGGCATCAGCAGGCCTATCCTGCTTAAAATAGCACCAGACCTTACAGATTCACAGCTGGATGATATTGTAGAGATTGTACAGCAAACCGGCATTGCAGGGCTTATAGCTACCAATACAACCATCAGCAGGGAGAATTTAAATTCGCCAGCCACCTTAAAAGACGAAATGGGCGGGCTAAGCGGCATACCGCTAACCAAACGCTCAACCGAGGTTATCAGCTATATTCATAAAAAATCAAACGGATCTTTCCCGATAATTGGAGTGGGCGGCATACACTCTGCCGATGACGCTATCGAAAAACTAAATGCAGGCGCATCATTAGTGCAGCTTTATACAGGTTTTATTTACGAAGGACCAGGGTTGATTGGAAGGATAAACAGGAAACTTCTTTCGAAGTAGTTTAGTACTAAACTTTCTGAGTAATATTGAATTTAAAGGGATTGAGGGTGCAATTCCCCTTAAATAATGCCATGCAAAGCCCCGCCAACCCTTCCCATTTTATCAACCAGTTTTTCAACTTCCGGGTCGCGCTCCAATACAGGTGCGTGGTGGGGTTTTATGCGTGCGTCAATAATGAGCGGCCCCGTGCAGCCCCAGTGTTTGTGTTCGGTAAAACTGCCTATGCCATAAATATCATGCGATGGGTTGCTGCGTGTAAATGTTACCCATACAAAGTTATTGATGCTGGCTGCCGCAAAGGCTGCGTCATCGCACAGAACCATAAGCGCCAGGCCACCCAATTCATCTTCTTCCCCCTTTAAACGATACTCAATAATGCTGATAACATTATCGATATCCCTATGATTTATGTGCCTGGGCACTTCAACCATCAATACGCCGGGCATAGCCATCCTGATATTGGTTATCGGCCTCGGCAAATCAAACCATGATGGTAATGCTGTCCACAGCTCGCGCTTAATGTTACCGGCTACGGTGATAGCTACCTTACTGCCTGTATTCAGTCCGTCGCCGCTGTAGTCAAGGGTATCAATGGTGGTGCGGGTGTAAAAATGCAGGTCGCGGGTAAAATCAACACGTTGCAGCATATGGTGCAGAAATCCTTCTATATTATTTACATCCAGGTTCGGGTCATCTTCCTGTGCAGCTATCAGCAGGTATTTTGCAAGGCTTAACTGGCTTTTACCTAAAATATGGTTGGCAATGGTCAATATCTCCTGCGGTTTACGTTCTTTGACATAAGGGGTATAACGCTCGCTACCGGTTGCAAATAGTAATGGGTGAACACCTGCCGCATCAACGGCGTTAACGGCATGCAGGCCCGGAATTTCTTTCGGTAGCGCTGCCCCGCTAATCTCGTGTATCAATGCCCCAAAACTGGTATCCTCCTGCGGTGGGCGGCCTACTACCGTGAACGACCAGATGGCGTCCTTACGGTGGTATACATTGTGCACTTTTAATAATGGAAAATCGTGAGCCAGGCTGTAATAACCCAGGTGATCGCCAAAAGGGCCTTCCGGTTTATTTTCCATTGGCATCACGGTGCCTGTTATCACAAAATCGGCATCCGATGAAATACAGAAACCCTCGTCATCATAAAAATACCGGAAACGGCGGTTGCCCAAAGCTCCTGCAAACGTCATTTCGGATAAACCTTCGGGCAGCGGCATAACAGCAGCTACCGGGTGACTTGGCGGGCCACCTACAAAAATGCTCACCTTTAAAGGCTGGCCTTTTGCATTGGCTTTAGTTTGGTGAACGCCTATGCCGCGGTGCAGCTGGTAATGCAAGCCTATCTCTTTATTCAAAATATAATCGTTACCGGCAAGCTGTATACGGTACATGCCCAGGTTGGCATTCATAATGCCCGGTTTATCGGCATCTTCGGTATATACCTGTGGCATGGTTACAAAGGGGCCGCCATCCATAGGCCAGTTTACTATCTGCGGGATATCGCTGATAGTACATTTGCCAAAGTTTACAGGGGCACTGCTGCCACTACCTTTCATGGGCAATGCCGATAAGGCCGTAAGCGCCACATTAGCGTATTTGAATGGATTTTTAATTGCCTTAATCGGGTCGTTTTTTAATTCGACGAGCGTTTTAATCTTCTCCAGCGTGTCCCGGAAGATAAATTTAGACCGCTCCAGCGTACCAAATAGATTAGATATCGCCGGAAACTTGCTCCCCTTTACATTTTCGAAAAGGATAGCCGGTCCCTGGTTTTCAAACACCCGCAGGTGTATGGCCGCCATTTGTAAATGAGGATCAACTTCCTCTTTAATCCGCACCAAATGACCATGTTTCTCCAGGTCGGCAATACAAGCCTGTAAACTCTTATAACCCATCGCGCAAAGGTAGTCATTAGGTCATTTGTTGCACGTCATTAGGTCATTGAATATTTTCGATTAATGAAACAATCTCAATTACAACGATTCAATTAATGACCCAATGACCCAATGACCCAATGACCCAATGACCCAATGACCCAATGACTCAATGACTCAATGAACAGTCATCCTAAACGCGGCATCAGCTTCTTCGGCTTTTTTCAGGTCGCCTAAGTAGCTCCAGCGCAGGCCGACGATATATTTTTGCATGGCGTCATTTATCTGGGTAACGGTTACGTTTTCGATGGCTTTGGGCAGGTCTTCGGCAAGTTGCCAGCCGCCCAAAATTTCGGCAATGCCCAGGCTACCGGTTATAGAGGCGGTGCTTTGTTGTTTGATGTAGTTTGAGGTTATAAAACTGCTTTTTATCCGCTTAAGGCCTTCGGGGCTCAGCCCGTAGCTTAATACTTTGTTCAGTTGCTGGTTCATGGCTGTTACAGCCTCCTTAGGGCTGGTTGTACTTACATACATCAGCGCATAGGGCATATGCTGCATTACCGAATAGGTACCCGGATCATATGACAGGTTTAGCTTGGTGCGCAATTCGCTGAACAACGACCCTCCGAGTGCTGAAATGCCTACACGGTAAGCCACATAATCGGGGCTGTTGAATGTTGGTCCGTTCATGATGGCATCTATGTAGTTGGTTTGCAGGTTGCGGTCTTCTTTAACCACTTTGTAATCGTTCCATGTTGGCTCGTGTAAGGCAACCGGTGTGTATGGTGCCGATGGCAGGTTGGCAAACGATGCCTTTATTTTGGCAATAAGTACCTCTTTGCTGATTTTACCGGCCACTACAATAAACATCCTGTTTTTATTGAAGATGGAGGCGTAATAATTTTTAATATCGGCAGCTGTTAATTTGCTCAGTATCTCTTCGGTGCCATCAGGATCGGTAGCGTAAGGGGTACCTTCAAAGGCGCTTTGCAAAACCAATTGCTCTGCACGTTTATCGGGGTTTGATTGATCTTCGCGCATTTTGGCCACTATTTTGCTCCGCAACAATTCTACCTCGCCCGCGTCAAAAACCGGGTTTACTACCGATTCGGTAAATAAGTCCCAACCCTCGTTAAAATATTTGGTGATGCATTGCATCTGGATATTACCATAATCATATTCGCCCTCCGAGGCCACGTCGATGCCGTAAACATCGGCCCTGTCGCGGTATACGTTGCCCGAATATTTTTTGGTGCCACACTCGGTGGTAGCTTCCAGCGCGAATTTTTCAATACCCGCCTGGCTGGCCGGATAATTGGTTACGCCGCCGCGGTAAAACATGCGCACGTTGATAATATCTTTTAGCGTAGGCTTAAAAATTACCTTTATCCCATCCACATCAAACGATGTTGTTTCTGACTGGGCCATAACAGACAGGCTTCCGCAGATAAACAGTATGGCAGTTAGTATCTTTTTCATTGGTGATAAATAGTTTGGAAGTTAAGAATCTGTAGTCGGTAAGATGAATCAAAAGCTTTAAGAAAACTCACAACTTAAAACTCAATACTCGTGACTTCATTTAGTTTGATGCGTTGAAAAAAGTTTTAGGGTTTACCTGGCTTGCCAGTTCGGGGTTAATGAGCATGCCCGCACAGTAGGGTTTGTTTTTAATGTACTTGCGCACATAGTTTTGCAGATCGGCTCGGGTTACCTGGTTTAGCCGCGTGTTGTAGGTGGTATAATAATCTAACGATGCTGATGACCACCAGAACGATAATACCTGCACAAAATCCGAGGCTACCTCTTCTTCCTGTATCTTTAAAATGCCCAGCTTTTGTTTAGATGTAGTAATTTGTTCGTCGGTAACGTAATCGTTCTTATCCATTAATTCCAGCTGCCGCTTTACTTCGGCCATGCATTCCTTAATTTTATTGGGGTTGGGTACTACAAATAAAGTAATAGGCCCAACGTGGCTTAGCGTTAAATAACTGATACTTACGTCAAGCGCCAGCCCCGATTGTACCAGTGCCTTTTTAAGGGTTGATGAATTTTGATTTAAGATGTAACTGAACACATCCGCGGCGTAGGTTGATTGTACATCGTTACGCGTATCGGGGCCCTGCCAGTCAATCATAATCAGTGGTACGTTGCTCAGTGCCGACTCTGCTATAAAATAATCGGGCTTTACCAGCGGCTTGAATTCGGGTATCGGCCATTTTTTAAACGGGTCAAACTTTGATGGTTTCCAGCTGCCATAAATGGCCTCCACCTTTTTAAAAACATCTTCGTGTTCCACATCGCCGGCAACGGTTAGCAGGGAGTTATTTGGATAATAGTATTTGTTTTTGATCGAATCCATCAAATCGGGCGTAGCCGAGCGGATGACATCGTGGTTACCTATAGCATTTTTTCGGCTGTACAAATCGCCCCACATGTGATGGTCCATAGCATCGCTCAAAGCATATGTCGGGCTCGATTCCTGGCGTTGAAACTCACCATCCACAACCACGTTTTCCCTCGCCATCTCTTCGGCGTTAAAGGAGGGGTAGCGAATGGCCGAATTCATAAAACCAAGGCCCTGGTTTAGGTTAAACTTGGGCAGGGTGAAATAATAGTTCACGTTTTCATAAGTAGTCGATCCGTTAAACTGCATCCCCAGTTCACTTACGCGGTCTAAAAAATCTTCCTGGTTTTTATAGTCTTTATTGGCTTTAAAAAACATGTGTTCATATAAATGGCTTAGTCCGTTAAATTTGGGCGTTTCGGTATATGAACCATTTTTGGTAGTTATCATAATGGTAGCCAGGGGTACGCTATTATCTTCAACGACCAATACATCCAGGCCATTGGGAAGCTTTTTTAAAAACATATTGGCCGGTAGTTTCAATTGGGCTAAAAGCAGGGCGGGTAGTAATGCAGATAGGATGGTAAGCAGGCAAGCTTTCTTGTTCATGTATTTAATATTAAAGGGCTTAAAATAACAAAACAAATTAATCACTATTGTATTATCCCTGTTATATATTAAAATATTGCATCGTTTAATTGAGTAAGAAAAGTGTTGTTGATAATGACAATTGAGCTGCTAACGTAGTTTTAAACTAAACCTCACCTTTTGGGCTGAAGAAGCCCTGTTTTTATGGTAAAACCGGATTGCGGGCTCATTAAACGAAGGCGTTTGCCATTGAATATTAATGCAATTATGCGTGGTAGCTATGGTGGTGAGTAGCTGGATTATTTCGGTGCCAATTCCGCGGCCGCGTGTTGGCTCGCGCAGGAACAGGCAATCCATGTACATAAAATCGGCTGCATCCCAGGTAGAGTAATCAAAAGTATAAGAAACAAAGCCAACTAATTCATGGCCAATGGCAACCACCTGGCAATATAGTTTTACGGGCTGCTGAAACAATGCTTTATAAAGATTCTCTTTTTTTCCATCGGGAGTAAATGCTGCGCGTTCAAAATCGGTATGCTCCTGCATCATTATTAAAAGTTCATCCAGGTCTGTGGGTTCAACGGGGCGAATAATATGATCGGTGTTATTTTTCAAGTTCTTCTTTTAGGTTTTTAATAAAATCCTGTAAATATTTTTTACCCGCATCTTCATGCCTGATGGCAGCATAATTGGCACGAACCAGGCCTTTTGCCCCAATCTTAACAATGGCCAAATCAGGCGACGAAACAAATGCTTTCAACGCCCATTTTGGTAAAGTCATGATACCCATGCCGGCTTTAACCATAGCCAGGGCACCTTCGGTAATTGGCATGGCGATCATGTTTTTGGGCGATATTTTTTTGTGCCTTAAAAAATGTTGGTGTACGGTAACAGTCTCTAAAGGGTAGGAGTGGATGATCAGTGTTTCATCCATAAAGTCATCCTCGCTGATGAACTTTTTGTTGGTCAGTCGATGACCTGCCGGTAAAATCGCCACAACCTCGTCTTTAAATAATTCAACATATTTAATGCTTTTATTATCCCATGGGTCGGTAGTAATGGCCAGGTCAAGCTCGTTGTCAAGTAGCTTTTGAAGTGGCTTATGAGTACCCTCCATTATAATTTTCACTTCCAGGCTGGGGTACAACATTTTCATCCTCACCATAAAGCCTGGTAGCCAGTGGTAAGTAGTCAAGCATTCGGTACTCAGGCGGATGGTGCCGGCATGGCCCTGCCGCATGTTGTTGATGCGCAGGGTAGCTTTATCTATTTCTGCAAGTACTTTTTCAGCTGTTTCATACAGTATCTTCCCCTCTTCGGTAAGCTCCCATTGGTTTTTGGTGCGATAAAAGATTTTAGCTCCCAGTCGTTCTTCAATATCGCGCAGTTGATGGCTTACTGCCGATTGTGTTAAAAATAGCTTATCGAGCGATTTTGTGATCCCTTTTTCATCGGCAATGGTTTTAATTAAGCGGAGGTGCCTGGTTTCCATAGGGTAAATATACATAAGTTGCCAACACCGGGATATGTATATTATACATGCGCGCATGCTGCAATTCTCATACAAATTCACCCAAAACGAGCCCTACCTTTGAATCAATCAAAACAAACAAATATGAACGCAGCAATTAATCACTATCAAAACAAACTCTCGTTTGAAATGGATCCGTCCGACCTTTTTTCGGCACTCGAAGCCAAAGCAAACGTCATTGTAATAGATGCCCGTAAAGATTTTGCCTTTTTTAAAGAGCATATTCCCGGTGCAATTAACCTTAATCATCGCGATATGAATGAACAAACCACCGCGGGTTTCGACAAGAATGCCTTGTATGTAACTTACTGCGATGGCATAGGCTGCAACGCATCTACCAAAGGTGCATTAAACATGGCAAAGCTTGGTTTTAACGTGCGCGAACTGATAGGCGGTATTGAATGGTGGAAATTTGATGGCTACGAAACCGAGGGGACGCACCAAACAGCCGGCCTTCAAATACAATGTGCATGCTGATGAATTGACAAGCAGATGCACTAAAATGTTAAAAAAAATGGTGCATTTGCTTACATGTGTGGAAAGCCGGTTATGTTTATCTAAAAAAGTTATTGCTACTTTCGCAGTTCAATACTACTGCAAATTATGTCGGTAATTGTACTAACGCTTATTATACTTATCGGCTCGTATTTTGCGGGATTGCTGGGCTCATTAACCGGCCTGGGTGGGGGAGTGGTTATTATTCCTTTGCTTACCTTGCTGTTGAAAGTAGATATTCATTACGCCATCGGCGCATCGCTGGTATCTGTAATTGCAACATCGTCGGGCTCGGCGGCGGCTTATGTTAAAGAGGGTATTACCAACATCAGGCTGGGCATGTTTCTGGAGATAGCTACTACGGCCGGTGCCATGGTAGGTGCGCTGATAGCAGTTTATATCCCCACCCATTTTATTGCCATTTTATTCGGGGTTATCCTTATCCTTTCGGCCATCATGTCGTTAAAGAAAAAGGTTGAATCTGTAAACCAGGAACCCAGTGTACTGGCCGAAAAACTGAAGCTGAACAGCACTTATCCAACTGCTAATGGGGCGGTTGCCTATAAAGTAAAAAACGTAGGCGGCGGTTTTTTTATGATGATGTTTGCAGGCACTATCTCCGGTTTGTTAGGCATAGGATCGGGCGCTTTAAAGGTACTGGCTATGGATACCATTATGCGTATCCCCTTTAAAGTATCAACCACAACAAGTAATTTTATGATAGGTGTTACCGCCGCGGCAAGCGCGGTAGTTTACCTGCAACGCGGATATATTGACCCCGGATTATCCATGCCCGTGGCCATAGGTGTTTTATTAGGTGCGCTAAGCGGTTCTAAAATACTGGTACACACCAGCTCATCAGGCTGGCTGCGCTGGGTTTTTGCCGTAGTAGTAACCTTTTTAGCATCACAAATGATATATAACGGATTTACCGGGAAGATATAGTCATTCCGCTTCGCTGTCATTTTGCTGCGCAGTCATTAGTCATTGGTATCTGCATAGTTTGTGAAAATAGGTTGAACTAATTAAAACAATAAAAGGTGAGGTCAATTCCCACTAATGACTAATGACTAATGACTAATGACTAATGACTAATGACTAATGACTAATGACTAATGACTAATGACTAATGACTAATGACTAATGACTAAATTTAAGGATACCGACATGCAAGCCATTATAGGCTGGATATTACGCGCGGGGGTATTTATATCCATGAGCGTGGTGTTTATAGGTGGGGCGCTATACTTGTACAGGCACGGGCAAACCCATGTAGATTATAGCACCTTTAAAGGTGTGCCCGATTTTGTGGGTAGCGTGGGCGGTATTGTGCATGGTATTTTTACCGGCAGGGGCCGTGCCATTATCCAGGCGGGTATCATATTGTTAATAGCTACGCCTATTATACGGGTGGTGTTTTCGGCCATTGGTTTTGTGATTGAAAAGGATTATTTGTACCTGGGCATCACCATGCTGGTGTTGCTCATTATCCTGGCCAGCATGCTGAGCGGGCATGCAGGATAAAAGTATTTAAAACCTTTTTGCCTTTTGCGCATTGTATTAACTATAAAGTATTATGCAAAAGCAAGTTATGCAAAGGCAGTCGGTACAGTCATCGGCATTGAATAGCGCAGGCTACGATCCTTCTTCTAAAATATTGGAACTTGAATTTAGGGATAGCGGAGGGGTATGGCAATACTTTGGCTTTTCAAATGCTTCCTTCAAAAAGTTCATGAGTGCCGAATCATTAGGGAATTTTTTTGTTACCCAAATAAAAGGTAAATACCCGGAAATCCGGATCAGGTAGCCACAAGTGATAAGTGTTTAGTCTGAAATGCTAAGCCGGTATCTTTCTTTTTCGATTATAGCATCAGCCTTTCGGCTGAATCCTATCTTAACATCGCACTTCTTTAATTACCAGTTCTACGCTGCTCATCATCACTGCCGGTATTGTGTTTGGTGGCCGATTTAACCGATGTTTTACCAAAACGATACGAAAACCCTATTCTTAGTACCCGCGTTTCTTTTTTGTTGTATTCCGATAGGTCGATGTTTTGGTACGCGGCATGATTGCGGTCGCGATCTGTATTGAAAACATCGTTCAAATTTATTTTAATACTTGCGCGTTTGTTAAAAATACTTTTGCTTATGCCGGCATTAACCGCATAGCTTTGCTTAAGCTGGTTTACACCGTATAAAGTTGGCGATTCATACCGGCCGGTAATTTCGGCAGCTATGGTGCTGCTGATAGCAAATGTTTGGGTACTGTTAAAAATAATATCCTGCGATGCTTTATTAAAACTGCCATTAGCCGGGTATGCCTTGTAGCGCAGGTACGATGCATCTAAATTAAAATTTGCCGACCACCATTTGGTAAACTGTACAGGCGCGTAAAACGATAGGCCGTATACGTAGATATGGCCAAAGTTTTTACGCTCGGTTATGTTAACCTTGGTGGTATCGTTTTGGCGGTAAACCGGAAAATCATATGCATCATTGGTTTGGTTGTAATATAGCGTAGTGATAAAAGTATCGTTATAGGTATGCGACAACTGGATGGCATCGGTATATTCGGGTTTTAAGTTTTTGTTGCCCGACCGGTAATCATACGGATCGGTATAATATAAAAACGGGTTAATGTCCTGGTAATCGGGGCGGTGAATTCCACGGTTATAGCTGATGCCGAAAACGTTTTTCTCGTTGTAAGTATAACTTACCTGTGTTTGCGGAAACAAATTGAAATACTCATACGACGTAGTTACCCATGCTGTACTTACCGAACTTCCTTTTGAGTTGGTGTTTTCGGCCCGCAAGCCGGCGGTAATATCCCATTTACCAATTTTGTTGATGTAGTTAATATATCCTGCGCTTACTTTTTCGATGTACAAAAAACGGTTGCTAAAATTCGGGTCTGCCTGATAAACGTTGCCAATTTTGGGGCCAAACGTAAGGTTGTTATCGCTTTTGGCATAGTTGTATTTTGCTCCCGCCTCAATACGCGAGGCTTTGTTAAGCGGGTTTACATAGTCGGCTTTAAACGTCCAGATGTGGATGCTGGAAGGCGAAATGTTTTCCAATTGCTGGGCGTCCCTATAATTGATGCCACCAGGCGTGTAAAAATTGTTGGTAATAAACTCGTTGGAGTGGCGGCTATAAGTAGAGTAGGTAGCATCGGCCGAAAGATTTTTGCCGCTTTTATCAAGCCCGGCGTTATAATTAATATTGTAATTTAAAAAACTACTGCCCCTGTCAAGGTTGGATTGTGAAATGATGATAGAGTCCAGCTTATTTTGATTGGATATTTTTAAAGTATTATCTTTTATAAATTTACTATCGGTTATAACACCGCCTACCAAAAAGCCAATACTTTGCCCGGGCGACAGCGTATAATCAAGCCCCGCTTTAAAATTGTGGCTCTGCGTTTTTTGGATATTATGATAGGCTACGTTGTAGTTACTTAAAGTATCATGGTAGATGATATTCCTGTCGGTGTTAATAATGCGGGTAGTTTTATTGTCATCAAAGCTATAGTTGCCAAAAACATTAACCTTTGCCGACCGGTTATTGAAAACGATACCGGCCCTGCCTTTGGCATATTTACCATACCCGGCCCCGGCAGTTAACGTACCGTTTGTGCCTATATTTTTACCCTTTTTTAGCACAATGTTGATAACGCCGCCGCCTGATGCATCGTACTTTGCCGATGTGGTACTAATAATTTCTATCTGGTCGATAGTGCTGCTTTGCATGCTGCGCAGCAGGTTGTTAAGGTCATCGCCGGTTAAATTAGTGGCGCGGCCGTCAATAGTGATAAGGGCCGGTTGTCTGCCGGTAATACTTAATGATTCTTTATCGCCCCCCACGTGTACGCCGGGCGACTGGCGCAGTACTTCATACGCCGAATTTCCATCGGCAAGGATGCTGTTTTGTACATTAAGTACAATTTTGCCCGGCTTAACCTGTATGTAAGGCCTGCGGGCCACAACGGTTACATCTTTAAGCTGGGTGTTTGTTTGTTTAAGGGTGATGTTTGGCGCAACAAATGTTTGCCCGGCAACTAAACCAAAAGGACCTGCATAAGCTTTAGTGCTGCCTATCTGGCTTGCCAAAAGAATGTAATTGCCGGGTTTTATATTGGTTAGCTGGTACAATCCCGATTTATCGGCCAGGGTTGATTTAATGATGGCCGAATCGGCTGCCAGCATGAGCACAACAGTTGCCGCCTCGGCAGGGCTGTTGGTTTCTGTCAAAACTTTACCCTGAATTACCGAAGATCTTGTTTGGGCAAAAGAACCATAGCACACTCCGGTAAGGATCGCAAAAAAAATGCCTCCGAATAAAACCTTCATTAATAGTTGATGTAGAAATTTGCGATAAAGTAACGTTTAGAAAATGTAACGCAATATAACACAAAATACTAAACTGATAATATGATTATAATTTGTTTTTTATGATATATTAATATTGGTGTAGTCGGCTATGTTATTTATAATTTGTGTATAATGCAACAAGTGCCGGTAGCAATGCTTCATCAATATAAATATAGTAAATCAATAAAAAGGAAACCGATACGATTTTTCTTAATTTCGCATCAAACCGGCAATAGCCCTTTTTGAATATCATAACATGAAAAAAGTTAGTTTTTTAGTACTGATGCTTTGTTTTGCAGGCCGCATATTTGCACAAACAGAACCGGCAAATTACAAGGTTGCACTTAACAGGTTTATACACTTGTATAATGCCAACCAGCCCGATAGCATTTTCAACTACTTTAGCCCCGAAATGAAAGCTGCCCTGCCGCTGGAAAGCTTTAAAACCACAACCTTGCAGTTAAGAGCACAAATGGGGAGCCTCGACCGTACCGACTTTGTGAAATTTGCAAGCCCGATTGCTTCGTACAAAGCAACGTTTAGCAAGGGGACTTACTTATTAAATATAGCGTTAAATGATAAAAACCAGTTTACAGGTTTGTTTTTAAAGCCGTTTGAAAGCGTACCTGCCGATGTAGCTGCTCCAGCCCCTGCTGCTGCTGTAACATTCGCCATGGATCCATCTATCCAGGAGACACCAGTACTGGTAAAAAACCTTGCAGGCAGCATATCGGGCACTTTAGCTATGCCCAAAAATGTAACCGGCAAAATACCTGTGGTGATTATTATAGCGGGATCGGGCCCTACTGATAGGGATGGCAACAGCCCTAAATTGGGACTGGCCACCAACGCCTATAAAATGATTGCCAATGAATTGGGTAAAAACGGAATAGCTTCGCTGCGCTATGATAAACGCCTGGTTGGCAAAAGCGTAAGTTCGACCACAGAAGACCAGTTACGTTTTGAAGATTATGTGGAAGATGGTGTAAACCTGATTAACTTTTTAACAGACGATGAGCGTTTTTCGAGGATCATTATACTGGGGCATAGCGAGGGTTCATTGGTGGGTATGCTATCGTCAATAGACCAGCCGGTTAAAGGCTTTATATCCGTTGCCGGTGCCGGCGATTCGGCTGATAATATCCTTACCGAGCAAATGAAATCCCAGCCAACACATATCTCAGAAGGCTTTAAGCGAATGCTTGATAGTTTAAAAAAAGGTAAAACCACCGATAACATCGACCCATCCCTTTATTTTATAGCAAGACCAGGCATTCAAAAGTACCTGATGTCGTGGTTCAGGTACGATCCGACCCGCGCTATCAAGAGGCTTAAAATTCCTATACTGATAGTGCAAGGCACTACCGATTTGCAGGTAAAAGTATCCAATGCAGAAAAACTGAAGAAAGCCAAATCAGATGCCGTGCTGGAAATTATCCCCGAAATGAACCACGTTTTAAAAGAAGCGCCGGCCGATAAGGATAAAAACATGGCCACCTATAACGAACCCGATTTACCACTCAAGCCCGAATTTATAAAGGCGGTTATTAGTTTTGTGAAGAAAGTGAGGTAGCCACAAGCCCCACTCAATCCTTCGCTGAAGAGCTACTGTCTACCCACATCTTTTGAAAACGTATCAATAGATAAAAAAAATGTCATTTCGAACGAACCGGGCGGAGTCTCTTTCGCGCCCCCGCTCATGCCCCTGCTGCTCTATCGAAATGACAATTTTCTTTTATTAAAAGATGTGGGTACACGGTAGCCCTGAAGGGGAAGGCTTTAAAACAAATAGCCAAAATTCAACGCTTCGTTCCCCCTTAAGGGGGTTAGGGGGCCTCACCACGCTCCCAGCAACCGCCTGATTATTATAATCTCTGCCACGTGGTAAGCTGTATGGTCTGCTACCTGCAGGGCCTCGCGTAATATATTTTGCCCCTCACCATGGGGTATTTTTGTAAACAAATCGCCGGTTTTAACAAGGCTTACCAACTCATTAAGGTCTTTATCAATTTGTTGAACCGAATTTTCCCAGGCCTCGTCGCTTTCTGGCCCGGTTTCTTTTGGCCAGTAACCTTCGGGCCATTTTGGCGATTGATGGTTGCCATCTTTACAAAACTCCAGCATATCCCATTGGGCAATCCGGATATGTTCTGTAAGCTGCCAAATGCTGTAAGGGAGTTTGTCGGGCTTTGCACTCCTAAGCTCTTTGGGTAAATTTTGTAATGCTTTTTTTATATCGGCGTGGGCATTGCCGCCTTGCAGCAAATGAACTATCTCGCCCACCAGTATGTTATGATTATCATTCATTATACCCAAGGTAACAAATTAGCTTAGGGTTTGATTTATTCGGCTTAAATGTTTTAAGTTTATGCGGCATTTTAATTCAAATTATCCCGTGATCAAAAACGTTTTATTAAAAATAGCACTGGCCGTTGTACTTTTCATGGTGGCTTTAACCGGTTGTAAAAAAGACAGCGCCAGCCGCGGTCCCAATTTTGCAAAAGATGATGAGGCTTTTACCATTTATGAAAATTCGTTCCTGGAAAATTTATGGAAGCTAAACTCCGATTGGGCAACCACTGCCGGATACCATAAATATGATAGCTTGCTGTATATTCCTAACGACCAGAGCCGGGATAAAATGCTTGATTTTGCTAAAGTGCAAATGGACTCGCTGAGTCGTTTTGATGTAAACACGCTTAACGAAGGTAACCGCATTGATTACAACATGATGCAAAACCAGTTAGATTATGCGCAGTGGCAGATAAAACAATTAAAAAGCTACGAGTGGGATCCATCGTCATATAATGTGATTGGCACATTTGCCTATATACTTAACGAACACTACGCGCCATTGTCAAAACGCTTGCGCAACTTTTACCAGCGCATGTTAAATGTGCCGCTGTTTTATAAAGATGCAGAAAAGCAGATTAAAAACCCCGTAGCCGAACTGGTGAGCCTGGCCATTGAGCAAAACCTGGGCGGGGTAGATGTGATTGCAAAAGATTTCGCCGATTCGCTGCAAAAAACAACCATCCCCAAGGCCGAACAAAAACTGATGGTTGACAGGGCCGCAGTTACGGTTACAGCCATAAAAGATTATGCTGAATGGCTGAAGAATTTAAAAAACGACCATCCCCGTAACTTCAGGCTGGGGCGCGATTTGTATGAAGATAAGTTTAAGTACGAAGTTGTTGCAGCCAAAACCGCGCAGCAGGTTTACAACGCTGCTGTACAGCGTAAAAAATATGTTCATCAGCAAATGGCCAAAATCAGCAGGCAGCTTTGGCCAAAATATTTTGGTAAAAAAGTAATGCCAGCCGATAGCCTGGAAATGATAAGCCAGATGATAGATACCCTATCTGGAAATCACGTGAAGCCGGATGATTTTCAATCGGCCATTGTACAGCTGATCCCTAAGCTGAATAATTTTGTGCGGACAAAAGACCTGTTAACGCTTGATGCAACAAAGCCACTCATCATCCGCAAAGAGCCTGGCTATATGGCCGGTGTTGCCGGCGCATCCATGAGTGGCCCCGGCCCGTATGATAAAGACGGTAATTCGTACTATAACGTAGGCAGCCTTTCTGGCTGGCCTAAAGAAAAAGCAGAGAGTTACCTACGCGAGTATAACCAGTACATTATCCAGATACTGAGTATCCACGAGGCCGTTCCGGGGCATTATGTGCAGGGTGTATACGCCAACAAGGCGCCAAGTATTATAAAAGCGGTATTTGGCAATGGTGCTATGCAGGAAGGCTGGGCGGTATATGCAGAAGAAATGATGCTGAACGCCGGTTATGGCAACAACGAACCCGAAATGCTGCTCATGTGGTATAAATGGAACCTGCGATCGGTATGTAATACTATTTTAGATTATAGTGTGCACAGCGGCAGCATGACTAAGGAGCAGGCCATTAAAATGCTCACCACCGAAGCTTTTCAGCAGCAGGCCGAAGCCGATGGCAAATGGAAGCGTGTAAGTGTTACCAGCGTACAGCTCACCAGCTACTACACGGGCTATAAAGAAATTACCGATTTGCGGGACGCCTACAAAGAAAAAATGGGCGATAAATACAAGCTAAAAGAGTTTAACGAAAAGTTTTTAAGCTACGGCAGCGCACCGGTAAAATTTATAAAGGATGCTATGCTGGCCAAGCAGCCAGCGAAGAAGGAATAAAGGATACTGTTTTATGGCCAACGGAACTGCAAGGTCATTGTACCGGTTGAAGCCGAATAAACCAAATTCTGTTAATTCTAAAATCCTGAAAATTCTGATTCGGAAAAAGCGTTAGGGATGGTAGCGGATACCGGCCAATGTGCTTAAGGCCTGAGCAGTATGAGCGCACAGCCAGGGCCGAAGGCAACGCCATAAACGTGGTCAAAAAAAAGATAGCCCATGAACAAAAATTCCCATGGACTATGAACCATGAGCCATTATCCATGAACTATCAAAGTCTTTGTTACCTGTTTTACTTAGGATGCGTAGTGGTTTTTTATCTGGTTGGCCAATTGAGCCATAACATAGGCGCCTAACTTGCCCCTGCTGCAAACCACATTGCTGCGGTTTTTATCAAAATTAACTTCTGCAATAACTTTACCCTGGTCAACCACGCGGAACTTTCCTGCTTCGTTGGGTAAAACAGCTACCGCGCGTTCATCATTTTTAAAATTGATTAGCACGTGAAACTGATGCTGTGGTATAAATGCTATTTGCTGTAACATAAAACCCTCCTTTCGGTTAATAAATTGCCTGAAAAATAAAAGTCAATTGGTTACCATAAAGTTAACGAAATTAGTTTTAATAAATTGCTATGTTTTAGCATATTTTTTAGCCAAAATATTATAATATCTTAGCCTAATTATACGCTGCCAGCTATGAAGTATTTGTTTAACCTGTTTTTGCTGTTTTTTGCTGCACTTTCGTGCCAGGGGCAAAAACTTAAGCTTGTTTTAAACCTCACAAAAGGCAATACTTACAATATGGTTACGGCCACCACATCGGCCATAACGCAAACCCTAAACGGGCAGGTAAACCATGTTGACGTTACGGTAACGGGCACAACAGCCTTCAAGGTGCTTAGTGCCGACGATTCGCTGTACTATATGGAAGTTACCTACAAGTTCCTGACTATGAAGATGCAGCTACCCGAAGGACCGGTTAACTTTGATTCAGAAAAAAGAGACCCAGCTGATTTGATGTCGTCAATGATGGGCGCGTTAATTGATAAGCCTTTTACGGCAACGTTTACCAGGAGCGGCAAAATCCGGTCGGTTAACAATGTGGAGCGGATGATATCATCGGTACTGGATGGTTTCCAGGAAATTCAGGGCGTGCAGAAAGAGGAATTAAAGGCAAAATTCATCCAATCGTTTGGCAGCAATGCTATTAAAGGCAGCATCGAAATGTCTACCGCTGTATTCCCCGAAACGGCGGTTGCCCGGAATGATAAATGGACAATAAACACAACCCTTCAAAGTACCATGAAGGCCAACGTAGCCATGGTATATCAGTTAACCGATGCCACGCCGGCCAGCTACATCATTCATGGCGAAGGCAGCATTACTACCATCCCCGCCGCGCCGGATGCCCAGATGAAATATAATATGAAAGGCACCATGGTATCTGATGTTAAAGCCGACCGTGCAACCGGGTGGATCACCGAATCAAAAATAAAGCAAAGCATAGGCGGTACGGTAGCCATAAAAGATACCCCCGACACCCCGGGTGGCGCCGCCTTCCCGATGAGCATGGTGAGCCAGACGGTTATTACTGATAGGTAGTTCATTGGTTCACTGGTTCATTAGTTCATTGGTACTGTCTTTTCGTTCATTGGTTCACTGGTTCATTGGTCTTGCCTGGTTGGATTACCAGGTAGGAGCATTCAGCAAAAAAATAACAGCGCACTGTGTTCGCTATGCCCGCGTTCCAATGAACCAATGAACCAATGAACCAATGAACCAATGAACCAATGAACCAATGAACCAATGAACCAATGAACCAATGAACCAATGAACCAATGAACCAATGAACCAATGAACCAATGAACTAATGAACCAATTTATTACCTTCGTACCATGTCACCCGCCGAAGCTAAAAACCAGATCCTGGCCATCAGCGCCGAATTGAAGCAGCACAATTACAATTATTATGTGCTGGCTATGCCTACCATCAGCGATTTTGATTTTGATAAAAAGCTGGAAGAGTTAAACAAACTGGAAAAGGAGTTCCCTGAATTTTTAGATCCCGATTCGCCTACGCAAAAGGTTGGCGGCGAGGTCACCAAAGAGTTTGTAACGGTAAGGCACCGCTGGCCAATGCTATCGTTAGGTAATACCTACAATGAACAGGAATTGCTGGATTTCGACCAGCGCATCCGCAAAGCTATTGGCGATAGTTTTGAATACGTTTGTGAACTTAAGTTTGACGGCCTGAGCATGAGCTTAACCTACGAAAACGGCAAATTGGTACGCGCAGTAACCCGGGGCGACGGTACACAAGGCGATGAAGTAACCACCAATGTACGCACCATACACAGCATACCTAAAAAACTGACATCTGGTGAATATCCCGACCTGTTTGAGATTCGGGGCGAGGTATTTATGCACCTGAAAGCTTTTGAACGTTTGAATAAAGAGCGTACTGATAACGGCGAAATGACCTACGCCAATCCCCGTAATTTTGCATCGGGCACTATGAAACTACAGGATTCGGCCGAGGTGGCCAGGCGGCCGCTGGATTGTTTCCTGTATGGTTTATATACCGAAAAAACGTTATTTAAAACCCATTGGGAAAGCCTGGAAGCTGTTAAAAGCTGGGGCTTTCATGTAGATAACCATAGCAGGCTTTGCAGCGATATTAGCGGTGTACTGGAATTTATAAGCCACTGGGATAAAGAGCGGTTTAACCTGAGCTATGATATCGATGGCATTGTTATAAAAGTTAACAACTACTCGCAGCAGCAGGAGCTGGGCTTTACATCCAAATCGCCGCGCTGGGCTATATCCTATAAATTTAAGGCCGAGCGGGTAGAAACTGAATTATTGCAGGTAACTTACCAGGTAGGCCGCACAGGTGCCGTTACCCCGGTTGCCAATTTAAAACCGGTGTTGCTGGCGGGCACAACCGTAAAACGCGCCACCCTGCACAATGCCGATGAAATTACCGAGCGCCTTAAATTGCACGAGCACGATACCGTATTTGTAGAAAAAGGAGGGGAGATTATCCCCAAGATCATTAGCGTTAATTTGGATAAGCGAAAGCCCGATGCCAAACCTATAGCATACATAACCCATTGCCCGGCATGTGACACGCCCTTACTGCGCACCGAAGGCGAAGCCGCGTGGTACTGCCCTAATGACGAAGGCTGCCCGCCGCAAATTGTGGGTAAAATGCAGCATTTTATAGGCCGGAAAGCTATGAATATTGATGGCCTGGGCGACGAAACCATCGAAACACTGCACTCGCGCGGGTTTATCAACCACATCAGCGATATTTATGATTTGCATACCCATGCGGCAGAATTAAAGCAGATGGGGCGCTTTGGCGAAAAATCTATCAGCAATATGTTGGATGGCATTGAAAAATCAAAACAGATGCCATTTGAAAAAGTACTGTTTGGATTGGGGATTAGGTACGTTGGCGAAACTGTAGCCAGGAAACTCGCCTTCCATTTTAAAACCATTCATAAACTGATAGCTGCCACCGAAGAGGAACTTACCGCCGCCGATGAAATTGGCGGCCGGATTGCCCAGAGCATTGCCGGATACTTTAGCGATGAAAAACATAAGCAGGAGATAGAGAAATTGAAAGCCGCCGGACTACAATTTGTAGCTGTTGAAAAAGAAGTGACCCTGGCCAGCGAAAAATTGGCTGGCCAAAGCTTTATCATTTCGGGCGTGTTTGAAAAGTTTTCGCGCGATGAGCTAAAAGATATCATTGAACAAAATGGCGGCAAAATTTTGAGCAGCATTTCGGCAAAGCTGAATTATCTTGTTGCCGGCGATAACATGGGCCCCGCCAAACTCGAAAAGGCCCAAAAGCTGAATATTCCAATCATCGGCGACCAGGAATTATTGGATTTGATTTCCTAGTTTTTAATTTTTTTAAGTAGAAAATTAAAAATATTCCTGGGGTGATACAATAATGACTTTAAATGCTTTTTTTGAATAAGTAAAAACCCGAACAGCAATATTTACGTAAGTTTAAATAATGCCCGCCTCTGGTTGTGCAGTTATACGCTTTTAAAACATCAGGATATGAAAGGTTTTACACAAATTCAGGACAGTATTTTTGTTGAGCCTTGTAAAGATTGCGGCGAAAGGCCCGTGGTTGAGCAACAGAAAGGGCTGTTTATAGTTAGATGTCCTAAACACAACAGTCACTATCAAACCAAACCAGGGTTAGCTGATATTAACGACTGGAACCTTAAAAACAAAGTGCATACTTCGTTAGGCGCTAAGGATACAAAACCCTCAAAAGAGGCATCCTGAGTTAAGACTTGTTAATATATGCCATTCATATTTCACACAATTTAACAATTAACTGTTGTAACATTTGGTAAATAAGCTACATCTTAGTGTAAATACTGCCTAAATGAAGTTTACCACACTATTGCTCCTGCTGTTTAGTTTCAGTATAGCTGCCTTTTCACAACAGTTTGCTATTAGTGGTAAAATTACCGATGAGGGCAACCATCCAATTCCGTTTGCTTCCGTATATGTAAAAAACACTACCAAAGGGGTTTCGGCTAATAGCGAGGGTATATATTCCCTGCAATTAGCACCCGGTAATTATGAGCTGCAGTTTAAAGCAGTGGGGTATGGGCAGCAAATCAAACAATTAACGCTCGCCCAAAACCAGGTTATCAACATCAGCCTGAAAACAGAAACATACCAGCTGAAAGATATTACCATACACGCGGGTGGCGAAGACCCCGCCTACGCCATTATCCGTAAAGCCATCAAAAAGCGTAAAACCTATTTAAACGAGGTGAAAGCGTATACCTGCGATATTTATATCAAGGGTTTGCAAAAATTACTGGCCGCTCCTAAAAAATTTATGGGTTTTGATGTGCAAAAAGCCACCAGCGAGGCCGGGCTCGATTCCAGCCGAACCGGTATTGTTTACCTGTCGGAATCCGAATCGAAATACAGCTTTATGCAGCCCGACCTGGTGCACGAGGTGCAGGTATCCTCAAAGGTATCGGGCTATAACCGCGCCTTCAGCTTTAACCGAGCATCAGATATGCTGGTAAACTTTTACCAGAATTTTGAAAGCTGGAAACGTTTGAGCAACCGCCCGCTGGTATCGCCAATTGCCGAAAATGCCCTGTTTTATTATAACTATAAACTTATTGGGGTGACCATCGAAAACGGCGAAACTATCAACAAAATACAGGTAACACCCAAGCGTGGTTACGACCCCTGTTTTGAAGGATATATTTATATTTTGGACGATAGCTGGCGTATTGCCTCTCTACAGCTTTTTATCACCAAAAAATCCAACATTAATTATGTAGACACGCTGAAGATAAGCCAGCGGTTTTATCCGGTTGATGCCGGGATCTGGATGCCCGCCACCATTAAGTTTGAGTTTACAGGCGGTGTGTTTGGTTTTAAACTGGGCGGATATTTTATAAGTGTATATAAAAATTACAACCTGGCCCCGGTGCTTAACAAAAAAGATTTTGCCGAACGCATTAACATTACCAAAGGCCACGATAAAGACTCGGTTTACTGGGCACAGGAGCGGCCTATCCCACTTACCGACGAAGAAAAGAAAGATTACGAAGTTAAGGGAAAACTGGCCATTAAACGGGAATCAAAACCATATCTTGATTCGTTGGATAAGGCCAATAACACCTTTAAATTAAGCAACCTGCTGCTCACAGGTATTGATACCCGCAACCGTTACAAAAAAGAATCTTTTCATTACAGCAGCGTCCTCAACTCGGTGCTATATAATACTGTTGAAGGTTTGGCTATTAACTACGGGGTAGGGTTTACCAAGATGATTGATACGGTTGATAACCGCTTTATAGCCGTAAACGCCAGGGTACGTTATGGTTTTGGCAATCACTTGTTTGGCGGCGTTGCCGGTGTTTCGCTCCCGGTAAAACGGATGACGCTGAGTTTTAACGCGGGATCGGACGTTACCGATCTTAATAACCTGCAGCCGGTATCAGCATTTGTAAATTCGGTTTATACGCTTTTCAGGCGGGAGAATTTCCAGAAACTTTACCAAAAACAATTTGCATCGGCATCATTTGCCGGTCGTATCAGCGGCGGCTGGCAGGCCAGTGCCTATGTGGAATGGGCCAATCGTAAATGGTTGCCCAACACAACCGATTACAGCTTTTTTAATAAAAATAACAGGCAGTTTACTTCAAATAACCCGCTGTTGCCAGCACAGGATGTGCCGTTGTTTCCCGAAAACCAATCTTTTAAAATAAGCGCCCGCACCAGCTACGATTTTAGTAATAGGTATGAAACCTACCCATTTGGCCGCAGGTACCTGCCTTCAAAGTATCCAACCATCGGTATTAACTATACAAAAGGTGTAAGTGGTGTACTGGGCAGCGATGTAGACTACGACCAGCTAAGCGCCGATATTTCTAAATCAGATATCGACCTTGGGTTTTACGGCCAAACCTCGTTTTTTATTGGCGCCGGTAAGTTTATCAACGCAAGCAAAATATACTTCCCCGATTATAAACACTTTGACGGCGACCAAACCCACGTGTACAAACCATCGTTCAACCGTTTTTTGCTGTTAGATTATTACACCTTCAGTACAGCCGATAAATACCTGGAAGGCCACCTGGAACACAACTTTTCGGGTTTTATAACCAACAAGATTCCCATTTTAAGAAACCTGAAGTTGCAGGAGATCATCAACATTAACTACCTATCAACCCCGGCGCTTAAAAACTATACCGAACTGGGTTTTGGCATACAGCGCGGCTTAGTACGCGTAATGTACGGCCGCAGCTACAATACGGGCAGTAACATCAGGAATGCGTTAAGGGTGGGGATATCTTTATAGTATCAAGTAGTTAGTATCAAGAATCAAGACTGCTGCATTTTAAGTATCAAGTAGTAAGTATCAAGTATCAAGACAGCTGCATTTATTTGCAGATTGTATTAGTGCTAAACCCCAATCAAATCTTGCTACTTGATACTTACTACTTGATACTAAAAAAAAGATACTCACTACTTGATACTTTCCCCTTATATTAGCATCCTTTAATTTAACTCATGAATATATTTTACGGAACGGGGGTAGCCATGGTGACCCCTTTTCATGCGGATGGTCAAGTTGACTACGACGGGTTGAGCAACCTGATTGAACATTTGATTGATGGCGGGGTGGAATACCTGGTATCATTAGGTACAACCGGCGAAAGTGCCACATTGAGCGAGGCTGAGCGAAAGCAGGTTTGGGCCTTTACCGCCGAAGCAGTAAATAAGCGCGTGGGTTTAGTTGCCGGTATTGGCGGCAACAATACACACGAAGTTGTTGAGCAAATAAAATCATTTAACACAGCCGGTTACGATGCTATTTTGTCATCGAGCCCGCATTATAATAAACCAACGCAAGAGGGTATTTACCAGCATTATAAGGCGATAGCGCAGAATACGCAGCTGCCCATTATTTTGTATAATGTACCCAGCCGTACGGGCAGTACCATTAGTGCCGCTACAACCGTGCGCCTTGCAAACGATTTTAAAAATATAATCGGCATTAAGGAAGCATCCGGTAATTTTGATTTGTTTAACCAACTGATGAGGGATAAGCCTGAAGAGTTCTTATTCATATCGGGCGATGATCCGGTTACTTTGCCTATGATGGCTTTAGGCGCTGTGGGCGTAATATCGGTAATTGGTAATGCGTTGCCCCGCCAACTGTCAGATATGGTGCGCCTGCTGCTCAATAACGATTACAAAGGTGCTCACAAAGCCCATTACAGCCTGATTGAATTTACCCACCTGATGTTTGCCGATGGCAGCCCAGCCGGTGTAAAAACAGCCTTGAAGCAATTGGGTATTTGCGGCGATACGGTAAGATTACCGCTTGTGCAGGTTGGCAGTGCAGCGGCAGAAGCCATAATTAAGGAAACGAAAAGTTTAGCTTAAAATAGCTAAACTAATTTAGCAAAAAAGCCACGTCAGTTTTGATGTGGCTTTTTTGTTGGGATATTGTAAATAACAATTTATACCTATTTTAGTATTCATAAAATGGATTGTGTTAAACTCATAGCAAAATATAACGACCTCGGCATAGCCGAAGTGATAGACCATGACAAGTTTAACCTGATCGCTATTGACCATCATTCTACCCGGATTGAAGGATCAACCCTTACTGAGATAGAAACACAGGTACTTATTAATGAAGGCCGCACACCTAATGGTAAACCTTTACAGGAAAGCCTTATGGTAACCGATCATCATGCCGCCCTTTTGTTTACTATACAAAACGCCAAAGCAAAAAATAAACTTTCGGTAAGCCTTTTGCAGCAAGTGAATGCGCTGGTAATGAAAAGCACCAGAAAAGTTTATAATACCATGTTAGGTACGGTGGATTCGGCTACAGGTGCTTTTCGTAAAGGTAACGTTACCGCAGGGGTTTCTTATTTCCCGAATTTTGATAAAGTGGAAAGGTTAACCGGCGATTTGGTGAGGAAACTAAATGATGAGATGGGTAAACCTCTATCTGTTCAAGAGCAATTAAATCTTTCTTTTGATGCCCATTTTAACCTGGTCAGCATCTATCCTTATTATGATGGCAACGGGCGTACCTCGCGTTTGTTAATGAATTACATACAGGCTTATTATAATTTGCCTTTGGCGATAGTGCAAAGCGAAAACAAGGCGGCTTATATTCAGGCCCTGGTTGATACCCGTGAGCAAGAGGATGTTCAGGTCTTTCGTGATTTTATGAATAGCGAATATGCATTGTTGCTTGGCAAAGATATAACAAAGTTTGAGGAGATGAGCAAGCCATCAAAAGGCGGCGGATTTACTTTTCTTTTTTAAATAAAAAACCCGGTTATTGATTGTAACCGGGTTTTTATCAGGGGAATAAGATTGATCAAAAAATCTTCCTTAGCTTTCTTTGTTTTTCGCCTCCTGAACCTCAAGGCGGATAGCCTGTGCCAGGTTTTTAAGATCTTGCATACCTTTGCGAACACGGGTTCCGGCAGCGCTGTTTCCTTTGTTGTAGAATTTGTCGGCGTCAGCCTCTAAAGAAGCTACAAGCTCCTTTACTTCAGTAAATTTTTTCATTTAATTACTCCTTTTAAATTATGAGGTCTATTGTTTTTAATTAAAGCTAAGCTATAAGGTTTTTTTTTAATTAAAAATTTTTAAAGTCGAAAAATAGTGCCTTTACAGTGGTTTTTTTCCACATTTTGAAGCTGACGCAGGTATTTAAGCCTTAATTATATAGTATGAAAACAGGAGTTTTGCCTTAGTATATTATGGCTATGCTTAGTTGATTAAATGCATATTTCAATAATACGTATTATAAATACTATTAAAGCTGAAGTATGGCATTCATTTAACATATTATTTCATTTTTTTTAATTTATTAATTGAAAACAACAAATTTATGTAATGTTCCTGGGTTTAAAGGCTGGTGTTGGGACAACCGCGTTTAAAATTTTTATTGGCAATTATGCAGAGTTGTTCTTGTCAGAACAGGTTGCTCTGCCCAAGGGACAGATTCAATAGTCCATTTCAATTATTCGTGTATCTTTGGTATAGTAGTTTTTACTAAAAATTTACCCATCGGTCAGCAGGTTTTACCATGTACGAAGTTATTACCCAATCATTACGCGCACTGGTTGATTTTACCGACGAGGAGCTTTTTTTATTTATGCAGAGGCTTAAGCCGCTCAACTTAAAAAAGTATGCTTTTTACTTAAAAGAAGGCCAGGTTTGCAAAAGCATGGTGATTGTATTTAGGGGCGGGTTAAGATATTTTTCGCGCAGCGAGAAGGGCGACAATACTTTAGGTTTTGCATTTGAGGGCGAATGGATTGGCGATTATGAAAGTTTTTTATTACAAACCCCATCGCCCGATTTTATTGAAGCCCTGGAAGATTGTGAACTGTTTACCCTGAGCTACGCCGATATGCAGGCTTTGTATAACCATAGCCAGCGCTTTGAACGCTTTGGCCGCATGATAGCCGAAAGACTGTTTATTGACACCGCCAGAAACAACCGGAATTTAAAAATGCAATCGGCCGAAGACCGGTATCTCGACCTGCTTACCAAACAGCCCCGTATATTTGAAAGGCTGCCCCAGCATTTAATTGCTTCGTACCTGGGCATTCAGCCGCAAAGCCTTAGCCGTATCCGGGCCAGGCTATCAAACGCAAAAAATTAACTCAGGTTAATAAATTAACATCGCTTTTTAACCTCATATCATTTCAGGGCTGAGCTATTAGCCCCAGTTTTGTGCTGCGCTTTACAAAGCTTAAAGCAGAATGTACAAAGCTTAAAGTGCTTGATTTTAGCCGGGTCAACGTTACCGGGCTGGAGTTAATTAGCAGGCTTTTAAATAAAAACAACACCACTAAATCAAAAATAATATGAATCCGGCACAGGTTTTTTCTATCGTTAGTGCCATGGCAGCTTTGCAGTGGCTTTTGTTAATTGTAATGCCTAAATGGAAAGTTACGCGGTGGTTGGTTAACCACGGAGCTGTTCCCTTATTGCTTTCGGTAATTTACTGCATTTACGTTGCCGGTTTTTTTGGTATCCATGGCGGTGGTTTTGGGTCGGTACAGGAGGTACGTACACTCTTTGGTAACGATAACCTGTTGCTTGCCGGCTGGGTTCATTACCTCGCTTTTGATTTATTGATTGGCTTTTCCATCGTTAAATCGGCCCCGGCTTCGGCGGTCCCGCATTGGCTGGTTATACCCTGCCTGGTGCTCACCTTTATGTTTGGCCCTTGCGGCTATTTACTTTATCAAATTGTCAACAAAATCAAATCATCCAAATGAAAACCTTATTCGTCCGTATCAAGACTATTAGTCCCTTTCTTTATTACTGCGCTTTGGGTCATTTAGCTTTATTTATACTGATGCTCATCATCGCGCAATTTGATCACCGCCAACTGATGGGGATTAACTTGTGGACAAAGCCCATCAAATTTGCTATCTCCATCGCTATATACTGCCTAACATGGCCCCTGTTATTACAATACCTGCCTTATGAACAGCTCAAAAGGCGCTTTGTGAATTTTACCGTGTTTGCCATGAGTTTTGAGATGCTGGCCATCGCCACGCAGGCTGCAAGGGGGCAGCTATCGCACTATAATACTTCGGGTGCTTATAATGCACTGGTATTTAGTATGATGGGGATAGTGATAGTTTCCCAAACCCTGTTTGCCTTATATATGGGCATAAAGTTTTTTAAGGTGAAGGCGGTGCAATTAACACCCGCGTTGCTGTGGGCCATCCGCCTGGGTATAATTATGGCCTGCATCTTCGCACTTGAAGGTGGTGTAATGGCATCGCGCCTGGCCCACACAGTGGGCGCTGCCGACGGAGCCTCCGGCCTGCCGCTTTTTAACTGGAGCCGTATAGCCGGCGATTTACGGATAGCCCATTTTATGGGCCTGCATGCACTGCAGATTGTACCGCTGTTTGTTATTTTCAGCGGGATTAAAAGTGCCAGGCCGTCGGTTATTTTCGCCTTAATTTATTTTGTGCTGGTTTCGTTGTTGTTTTATAATGCCATGTTGGGCAGGCCGTTGTTTTAGAAAACCAAATTTAGTACTAAGTCTGGAGTCCGAAGTCTGGAGTCTGAAGTCTTAAGTCAGTTTTGCTTTTCAGACTTCAGACTTGGTACTTCAGACTTTAGACTACATATATTTCCCGTTTACCAGCCACTTGGCTATCCGTAATATAGTATGTTCATTTTTATCTACCCCAGCAGAAGCAAGAATAGTTTTGCCAAATCCATCGGGCGCAATGGTATAAGGCATAATTTGGTTATCCTTTTTTGTGTTTATGATAAATTTAGATGCGCTGTTACCACCCGTAAAACTTACTTTGGCAACTATCAAACCATCGGGCAGGCTAAATTCGTAAGTGTCGCCCTCCGGGCCCGACGAAGTATTTTTAAACTTGCCAATGGGTTCCAATCCCTGGTAAATCATGTTATCGTCTTTTATCATAACAGGAAACATCATGTTTCTTTTTACAATATTGTATTCTGTTCGTACAATGGGGTTTTTGCTTTTCAGCGCTATAAATTCGTTTATTTTTGCCTCGTTAAGCTTATCGTCAACTATTATCCCGCTTTGGCCTATTAGTTTAGCAAAAGATTTTTCGGCACTTAATATACTCAGTGTAAATAAGCCCACCTGGCTGGTTGTTAAAAAAGAGAAGCGATAGTAAAAGTCAGTATTATTTTGAGGATCGGTTGGTAAATCGCTGGCTAAAACGGCTATGATTAGTTTTTCGCCGCTCATGGAATACAGTTCATAATTGGCGGGCTGGGCAAACCCCGCTTTAAGCTTTACTATCTTGGCAATCTCTTTGCCATCAACGCTAAGCATCCCCGATTTGTAGGAAACGGATTGGGCAGCCAAAGGGCGGCCAGCAATAATAACACCACCGATGTGATTACCGCTTTAATTGTTTTTCTCATTTTTTGTACTTGTAAGGTTAATTTTGATAACTGTTTAGGTTTATGGGTCTTAAATTGCTAATTGGCTAGGCCCAATTAAAGGTAAGGATATTTAACAGGTATGCTATTAATTATATGTTAAAATACATCCCCGGAAATCAGGGCATTGCCCCAACCGGTAGAAGTTGGCACCCGGGCTTTACGCTCATACACCTGCAGGCATTACGCACGTAGCCTGTATCCGCTGCAATCCTTAATGCGGCGAAATTATTTACCGTAAAAACACCCGGTTAAAAAGGTGCTATTTACGGCGTTATACCCTCAGCCCGCTACCGAGATTTGGTGTATTCAATCACCATTAAAAATCATAAAACAATGTTACTATTTAATGAAAAACACGAGCAACTAAACGCGGATGCTGTAGCTGCCGACCTGGCCAACCTTGATGATGTTGCAACCCCAACAGACGACGAAGTTGAAGCCATATTACAGGATTATTATAAACAGGCATTGCAGCTTGAGGGTGCCCACCGTGGTTTCACGGCCTCATTTGCGGCTCCCGCTTTTCCGGGTATAGGAAGCATATTGGATGCTATCCGCAAATTCATTTGTGGTATTGTAAATGAGGGCTCAACTACGCAGCAAATTATTGATGCCATACTACAGGCAATTGCTTCAGTTATTCCGGGCGGCATCATTATAAACCTTTTGGTTAAGCCTATTATAAAATATATTTTATCAATAGGTATTAAGGCTTTTTGCCCGGTAAATCCGGCTTAATATCAAACAACAAACCTAAACTTTATTACGCCTGGTTAACGGATGTTTGGCCGCGACACAGGCAAAAAAAGAAGCTGCCGCTTAAAAGTGACAGCTTCTGCATTTTTATGCTTCTTCAGTTCCCTTAAAAAATCTTCTGCAACAAATCAGGATGGTGCGCGTGCAGCTTCACAATCAGTTCGCCAAACAGGGTATTTGCCCAGGCAAACCATTTACGGGTAAAGTTATTTGCATTATCCTTATGGAAACCTTCGTGCATAAAACCGGTGCCGGCGTGGGTATTTTTAAGCATATGCAGGCAGCGGGTAATCTCTAATTTATCTGTCGAGGTAAGGGCACGCATGGTGATAGCCATTGGCCATATAAAATCAATACCTACGTGCGGGCCGCCAATGCCTTCCGCAGCTTTGCCTTTAAAAAAGTAGGGGTTATCTAAACTCAATACAAAGCGACGGGTGTTTTGATATAACGGATCGGTTACCGGCAACGAATCGAGGTAGGGCAGTGCCAGCAGGCTGGGCACGTTGCTATCATCCATCAGTAACTGGTTGCCATAACCATCAACCTCAAAGGCTAAAATTTTGCCATATTTTGGATGATTTACAACCGCATATTTTTTAAGGGCGGCTTCTACTTCGGCAGCAAGCGCTGTGCATTCGGCGGCTGTTTTGGCATCTTTACCTATAACACTAAACATTTCGGCCATTTGCTTTAAGCTGGTAACCGCAAAATAGTTGGATGGTACCAGGAAGGGGTATATAGTAGCATCATCAGATGGGCGGAAGATGCTGCAGATAAGCCCGACGGGTTTCACCGGGTTGCCATAACCCCTGTTTGGTGCAGTATCGCTGGCGGTTTCTGTTTTACGCTGAAAATGGTATGGGCCTTTGCCGTTTTTGCGTTGCTGTACTTTAAAAGTATCTAATATAGTTTTGCCTGCTTTTTGCCAGGTTTCGTCAAAAAAGCTGCTATCGCCGCTTATTTTCCAGTAGTTATAGGCCAAACGTACAGGGTAGCAAAGGGAATCAATTTCCCATTTGCGCTCATGCAGTTCGGGTTTCATATCGGTAACGTCGCTGTCCCATTCGCTGCCGGTTGGGCCTTCGTTAAATGCGTTGGCATACGGGTCAATCAGTACACATTTAGCCTGGCGGCTTAACACACCCTGTATCACTTTTTTAAGTGCCGGGTCGTTTTTAATCAATGGCAGATACGGCCAAACCTGTGCCGAAGAATCGCGCATCCACATGGCAAAAATATCGCCGGTGATTACAAACGTATCGGGCTTGCCGTCTTTTTCTGAATAATTTACGGTAGTATCTAAGGTATTTGGATAGCAGTTTTCAAAAAGCCAGGCTATTTCCGGATCTTTTATATCCGCTTTAACTTTTTGAATAGTGGCTTCAACCGCTTTGCTTGTAAATTTACGGTCGGCCAGTTTGGGGCGATGGCTTTCAAATACAGGGGTGGCTTTGCCCAGCCAACTTGTAGCAGGCACAACGCCAAGGCCTAAACCGGCGGTGGCCACGCTGTTAATTTTAATAAAATGTCTTCTGGTGATCATAAGTAGTTTAAATGGTAGATGTAAAAATATAAAAGCGTTTTACAATCCGAAAAAAAACGTGCTAAATTGTTTTAGAGAGTACCAGATAGTAAGATTTTTAATGCGCGGGTTCTTAGTCTGAACTCGGATTAAACGAGCCACAGGGTTTTTTGTGCCTATCAATTTTGAATCAGTCTCCATCCAGCAAATCAAATCTTTCTCATCCCATAATCTAATGAATCGTGATCCAAAAAAAAGCGATATAGATTGGTTGACCGTAGAACCAATCTATATCGCTTTTAATGATATCCGATTTAAGTATTTTAGTCAATCTTTTTAAACTTAGTTGTAATACTATCGTCGCCGTAAACTGGGTGGGCGGTAAACTCTAAATGCGGATAATTAGACAGCTTGCCCCCAAAGGCAATGTTTCTGCCGGTGTAAGGAATACTGATATAATAATCATCGTCTTTTTTATATACTATCCAGGTTACGGTATTGTAACCATCATTTAGCGGTATTTGCTCAAGCGAGGCTGCTGTTCCGGTAAAAACCCGCTGCCCTCTGCCATCGCTGTTAAGTGTGTAAATATCTATTTGGCCATCGTAAGGTTTGCTCCAATCACCTTCCCATGATCCTTTTGCCGCATTTGTATATAAAGTGGTAGAGTCAATTTTTACTGATGTAGCATTAAAGTTTACTGATGATACATTAATTATGTAGCTACTGCCGGTAACAATGGTGGCTTTTGCTACATGTTTAGTACCAGCCGCACCCTTTAGCACCCAACGATTGGTGGTATAGCCGCTGGCATCGGTTACTGTTTGTGCCGCCCCTAATCCTGTACCGGTTATTCCGGCGGTATTTTCTGTCCAATTGATTTTTATATTTTGCACGGGCTTCAAATTAGCATCAAGCACCTGCACCTTTAATGGTTTTAAAACAGCGGAGCCTGTTGCTGCCGTTTGGTTGTTGGTTGTATTATCTGCCAAAATGCTCAGTTGTGGCTTGGATTTAACAGTAATGGTAAATGTTGCCGATTTTTTATTGAAAAGATTGCCAAATGTAAAAACCACGGTAAGCGTTTTTTGAGTGCCGTTGTCAATTGCCGGATCAACGGTGCCCATATGCACTGTCGAAAGTCCGTCGGCATTTGTTTTAACTTTTATACTTAGTGAATTACCTGTTGACGAGGTAGCCATACAGGTGCCACTCAATGCAATTGGCGAGCCATCTGCTTTAGTGGTTTTTACCACAAGATCATTTAACTTATCGCCATAATAAACCACCTGGTTATCACCCGATGATTTTTCGATGGTATAAGAAAGCGAAGCTTTATAGCTGCTTAATTTTTGTTGTAAGATATCAAACTGGCTTACTATTTTATCAAATTTTCCAGTTAGGCTTGTCTTAGCCGTGGCTTTAATATTTGTTATCTTTTGCGACAGCGTTTCAAATTTAGCAGCAGCTATTTGCTGGATATTAAGCATGTTTACAAGCTTTCCTTTATCTATGTTTAAACGCTCCAGGTCGGCGCCATAACTTTGGGTTAGTTTACCTATGGTATAACTTATTTTATAATCGGGAAGGCATTTAAAACTTGCAAGTACCAGGTCCTGGATTTGCGGCACAAGGTTGTCTTTATTATTGTCAACTACAGCATCCCGTGAGTCAAACACCCTTAAGTTGCCTTCGGGCTGTGTGTACTCACCCGCTTTGGTTTGTACCAGATCAAATAATACTTCTTTTGTATTAGCCGTATAATCAATATCGTAGCCAACTGTACGTACAAGTGTATCGTTGTAGGTGCCTATGCTGATCGCGAATTTATCTGCTTTGTTATCAGGGTTAATTGTGCCTAAAATTATGGTGTTTTCATCGGCTGCTTTTGCATACGTATACCTGATGCCATCGGCTGCGTTGTAAAAAATGTAGCCCGTAACACCAGCTATTTTTCCATCCTGGTCTGTATTTCCCATACAACTAAGACTATCAGCGCCAAATGAAAATATGGCGAGCGGGATATTTACAGTATTTGGCGCGTATTTTTGGGTGAGGTAAACATTTCCCAGGTTATCAACCAGTCCTGCGTTATTAATAGAGTCGCCTTTGGCCAGTTCTTTTGTCGTGGGGGCGTTATCAATTTTGGAGTTAGTACCATCCTTTTTACAGCTATATAAAACACCTAAGCATATAAATAAAATTAAAGTGCGTGCAATGAGTTTATTGCTGTTAAAACTGGTTCTGCATTTAAGACTGTGCTTTTTCATTTCGGGATAGGGTTTAGCTTTTACAAATTAATCACAAATTAATCACAAAAAATCAGTTGAAAAATACCTAAAAGCGGGTATTCTGAACCTGGATCAATCAAATTAAGGGGGAGACACAAGACCTTATCTCTCGGGTTTGTTTAATTGTGAATGAATGCTCTTTCTGATGTGCAAATTGTTTTGTTTGTATGAAACTCAGATTAAACAGATTAGAAAGAAGTACAGGATTTTATAAACGATCAACCTATGCGGCTGCAAATCAAAATCCAAAGATCCGATCATTCCGTTTAATCTGAGTTCAGAAAGATTTTGCGCAGGGACCTGCCAAAGACATCGGTATATACTATTCATATCCGTTTTTAGCACCAGCGCTGCGCCGGGTTTAAAGTTTAAATTTATAAAGCCCGTTTCGGCGGGCCTCACCTGCACTTTTTTTTGTCGTGAGGCAAAAAAGGGAGTTTGAGTTTGGTTTTGCCGCCTTTTTCTGCAACTATTTTTATTTCGGTAACCTGGCCATCGGCTTTTTTAAGGCTTACTAAAAACGCGCCTTCGGTGCGCAGGTTTTCAAAGGCCAGGTTTTGCCAGCTTGCCGGTGTGGCGGGCAGTACTTCTATAAAGCCAGCAGAGCTTTGTATCAGCATTTCCTGCAGGCCGGATGCAAAAGCGAAGTTACCTTCCAATGTAAAGGGCCTGTACACAAATTTTGAATAGCCTGATTTGGTTTGATCGCCGTTTAAATGAAAACTATTGACAGAGCAAAAAATGCAAAAGGAAGTCAAGGCCTGGCAAACGCATCGAATAACAAAGAAGCTACCATTAACTCGCAATTTACCAACGAGGATGCGCGGATTAAACTAAAAAGGCGTTATCCGACAATTTTAGATTGACATGACACTAGTACGAAAAGTGGGCGGATAGGTTTAGTATAGATAGTAAGATGTTGTAACATATTTGTGTACCAATGCGATTAGTTTTGTATCAGGGGGATATAAAGCTTAAACTGAATTGCGTCCTGGTATCAAACCTGTTTTTACCACTCCTTAACAATAACTCAACAATAAAAGGTTTACTTTTGCCCGATGAAAAGCTACCAAATCATGCTATTTGCTGCAATGTTCGCGCTATCTGCCTGCAGTGTTAATACTAATAAAACGAGCAGTGTTAAATCCGACTCTACGATACAAGAAACTTCTGTTAAAGCTATCGTGCAAGGTGTTATAGCCGAATTGAGCATAAAAGATACCATTAAAACAGGCGATTCGGTGTTGCTGAAATTTACCGTGCGTAACCTTGCCGATACCGCGCAGCAGTTTTGCAAATGGCATACGCCGTTTGAACCCTTGATGAGCAAATATTTAGAAATTGTGAACGAAGCAGGCGTGGAGGCTGATTACAAGGGTGCCATGGCTAAAAGGATTATGCCGCCGCCGGCAAGTAGTTATATAAAGCTTAATTCAAAGGATACCCTTTCGGCAAATGTTGATCTGCTTAAAGGCTTCGCCATTACCAAACCGGGTAAATACACCGTTACCTATGTTGGCCAAAATATGAGCGGCCTGGTGGTAAATAAGAGCATATCATTTGTTTATTTAAAATGATTTTGATGGGATAAAGCGCTATCTGCCCCAGTTTTTTACTTTACCTAACAATACTTTATCTTTCATCAAAAGAATCCCCCATGCATCATCCTGAAGAAAACCCCTGGAAAATAACCTCCGAGAAATCAGTTTACGATAACCCCTGGATCAGCCTTACCGAGTACCAGGTAATTAACCCATCGGGTAATCCGGGCATCTACGGTAAAGTTCATTTCAAGAACCTGGCTATAGGCGTTTTGCCATTGGATGATGACCTTAATACTTATATTGTTGGTCAATACCGTTTCCTCCTTAACCAGTACAGCTGGGAAATGCCTGAAGGGGGAGGGCCGGAGGAAACTGATCCCCTGGAATCAGCCAAACGCGAACTCATGGAAGAAACCGGCCTGAAAGCTGGTAACTGGACGGAGTTGATGCGGCTGCATTTAAGTAACTCGGTGAGTGATGAACTTAGTATTATATACTTAGCCCGTAACCTTACCCAACACGAAGCCGAACCGGAAGATACCGAGCAACTCGTCATCAAAAAAATCCCCTTTGCCCAAATGTATAAAATGGTTTGCAACGGCCAGATTACTGATGCTATGACCGTTGCTGCGGTGCTAAAAGTGCAATTATTGCTTTCAGAAAACCTTTTGTAACCTTACACGTTTACAAAAAATGCCTAAATTTGGCAGTTGATGAAAAAGTTTTTAGGCTATTTTCTTACCCCCGTGGCAACGGGAGTATTTTTATTGATACTGGTTATATTTCAGCCTATTCAATGGGCGTGTTTCCGTTTTTTTGGCTATTCGGCACATAAAAAATCGGTTGATATCCTGAATCTGTTTCTGTTGCGGTCGGTTTACTTACTGGGTAATACGGTAACTTTTATCAACAAGCAAAACCTGCCGGTTGGGCGTCCCATCATATTTTTAGCTAACCACCAGGGTTTGTTGGATATACCGCCAATGATCTGGTACCTGCGTAAATACCACGCCAAGTTTATATCCAAAATTGAACTTACCAAAAACATCCCCTCGATATCCTACAACCTCAGGCATGGTGGCGGGGCTAATATCGATCGTAAAGACCAGCGTCAATCCATTACCGAAATCATGAAGCTTGGTGTGCGGATGAAGGAAAATAATTGGTCGGCCGTGATATTTCCCGAAGGCACACGCTCAACAGACGGCACAATAAAAACTTTCCAGGTAGGAGGCATAGCCACGATACTGAAAAAATGCCCCGAGGCGTTATTGGTGCCTATAGCTATTAAGGATTCATGGAAAATGATCCGCTATGGGCAGTACCCCCTTAATACATTTACGCCCATGAAGTGGGAAGTACTTACCCCCATTGAACCAGCCGGCCGCCCGATAGAAGAAGTGGTATTGGAAGCCGAGAACCAGATCAGGGCTGCGCTGGCTTCTTAATTTGAAAATTTGAGGATTTGAAAATGCAGGGGGAGAGATGTGCATATTTCAGATTGTGCCCGATGTAATATTTATTGGGTAGAGGCTATGCGGTTTAAAATCTTCAAATGAAAACCATTCCCCTATTGCATTTTCAAATTTTCAAATCCTCGAATTTTCAAATTCTCTTCAATCATGTTGATATTCAGCCAAATGTTAACAAATAAATCACATCATCTTTACGTTTATATGAAACGTTATCGCTTATTTTTATAGACCTATAAAATGGGTCAGTTAAAATTTACTAAAAACAATTTTTATGACCTGGAGAAAATTTAGCGGTGAGGTGATCCAAACACCCATCATGGAGGAGGTTGAAAAGGCGATTGAACGCGAAGCCGCCCTCGGCAATAAGCTCAAAGTATGTATCGGAACAGATTCGCAGGTAAAAGGTAGTGTAACCGATTTTGCTACAGTTATCGTGTTTTTACGCGAGAAACGTGGCGCTTTCATGTTTATCCACCAGGAAAGGACCTCGCAAAAAATGACCATTAAGGAAAGGATGCTGAGCGAGGTACAGAAATCAATTGACATTGCCTATAAGCTTTGCGACCTGCTTGACCTGTATGATGTGGAACTGGAAGTACATGCCGACATTAACACCAACCCAATGTTTAAATCAAATGCAGCACTGCACGAAGCAATGGGGTACATTTTGAGCATGGGGTTTGTATTTAAAGCCAAGCCCGAAGCTTTTGCAAGCTCATACTGCGCCAATAAAATAGTGCAGTAAAAGCCTTGAAGTAAACGGCGTGGTATTTATATTTGGTCTTTTACCACAAGACCGAACAAACTATGTCGCCACTAATTGAAATTAACGATCCGGCCCTTGCCGGCCCGAACACTATACTTATCGACGCCCGCGCCGGTAAAGATACCCGTGACCGCTACCTAGTCGGTCACCTTAAAAACGCTGCCTACGTTGACCTGGATCGCGATTTAGCAGCCCACGTTACCGACGCCGCCCAAGGCGGACGTCATCCTTTACCTCCAATTGAAGATTTTGCCGCCCTTTTGGGCCGTTTAGGTATTACACCCGCAAGCCATGTGGTAGTTTATGACGATAAATCTGCAGCTTTTGGCGGCGCCCGCTTTTGGTGGATGCTGAAGGCAATTGGTCACGATAATGTACAGGTATTGAACGGAGGCCTGCAGGCTGCCAAAGATGCCGGCATTGAATTAAGTGCCGAAGAATTTATCCCAACCCCGGTTGATGCTTACCCGGTACCGGCAACCTATACCGGCACCGTGGCCATTGGCGAAGTAGCCATTGCCGCCCATGATGCAAACCGGATTGTGATAGATGTGCGTGAAACTCCACGCTATTTAGGCCAAACCGAGCCTTTAGATTTGATTGCCGGCCATATACCAGGCGCATTTAACCTGCCTTATGTTACCAACCTGGGTGCCGATGGTAAATACCTGGATGCTGATACATTGCGCAAAGTTTATGACGATGCCATAGGTAATGTGGCCCACCAGGAAATCATAGTTCACTGTGGATCAGGGGTTACGGCTTGCCATACCTTGCTGGGTATGGAGTACGCGGGCATTACCGGGCCGCAATTATATGTAGGATCGTGGAGTGAATGGTCCAGGCGTAAATTGCCAATTGGTACAACTATGAGATAAAAATGTATATTTGCAGCAATGTTGTACTTTATAGTTGATTGTGAAAACATACGTTTTAAAAACCGAACAAAGGATCCCGATTGGATTAGATGAGGCCTGGGATTTTTTTTCCTCGCCCTTAAACCTGGCTAAAATTACCCCGCCCGATATGAGCTTTGTAGTAACATCCGATTATACTGCCGATACCAAAATGTATCCCGGTATGATCATTACCTACAAAATTTCGCCGGTGGCAGGTATCAAAATGAACTGGATGACCGAGATTACCCAGGTTGCTGATAAACAGTATTTTGTTGACGAACAGCGTTTTGGACCATATGCTTTATGGCATCACCAGCATCATTTTAAAGCCATTGAAGGCGGCGTGCAGATGAATGATATTTTGCACTATGCCATACCATATGGCTTTATAGGCACTATCGCAAATAAGGTTTTTGTAAGTAAGGAAGTGAACAAGATTTTTGCCTATCGCGAGAAGGCGATCGAAAAACTTTTTGGCGTTTATAAAGGATAACAAAAGCCGGCCGTTAATGCGGGTTTTTGTTATCGTTTGTATCACTTCTCCAATGGCTGTGTGCCCACAGCCATCTTCCCTCATCTCATAACACGTGGACAGCGGTATGTGAGAACACATACCGCGGAAGAAGGTCATAATCCATTTATAATCATTACCAGATAAACAACGGTACCAGCCAAATTGGCGAGATGTAATAAGGGTCGTAGTAGGGTTCGTAGTACTCGATGGTTTCTTCTTCAACAATGGTAGTGGTGGTAGTGCCGCCGCCGTAATTGTTGTTATTGTTATTCTGTTTTTGCTCTTCCTCCATCAGTTTAATCATCAGCTCCGATCCCTGGTTTATCATATCTACCATGGCATCTTCACCAACATCTTCGGGCTTTATGGCGGTGTTGCAAATTTCTTCTATTTCGCCCCAGGCGGTGTCGGCCATCAAATCATTTTGCCAGCCCGATACGCTGGTATCAAACCTGTTTTCGTTGATGAACGACATAAACACAATTTCGGCCGGATCGGCCTTTTTAAACATGGCTACGGCAATGCGCAAATCATCAAAACGCTCATTGTCGGTAAAGTTGAACCAGTCATCGTCGGTATCAAAGTCGAAATAGCTGCTAAAGGCAAATTCGCCTTTTTCCAGGTCGACAAACGAAAAAACGTTATAAACTTTCAGGTATTCGCTATAGCGCTTCATGAAGGTGTCAAATACGCCGCGGCCTTTTGAGCTCAGCTTATAAACCGAGCCCGAGCTGATAATGTAGCCATTGGCAACAAGCTCATGAAACAGCGGCTGCAGTACGGCATCGTCGCCATAAGCACTGCTGCTAAACTGGTGGTTGCCATTTATCATTTCGTTTAAAACGATAATTGCTTTAAACGTTTTTTTATTATCGTCAGATAAAAGGGTATTTTTTCTTAATTGGATAGCCATATCTATTATTGGTAATGTAAGCCCCCTCTAAATCTTCCGCGGTAGGGGAGACTTCAGGATTGCCCGGAATTCAAGCTAATTAAAATGTAAAACTAATTTGAAAAATGAGATTATCGCCTGCGGCCAAAACCACCACGGCTACGACCGAACCCGGACCTGCTGCCCGAACTTCTGCCGCTGCCAAAGCTGCTGCCCGAACTGCTGCTGCCAAAACCACCACTCCTTACCCTGCTGCCCGAGCTGCGGTTGCTGAATGATCTTTGCGACCTGGTTGGCTGGCTCAAACTGCTCCGGTTGCTGCTCCTCGACGACATGTAAGACGAGGTAGTTGGCCTGAATGTAGTATAGGTACGCGTGCGGGTATAATAATGCGGATAATATCCATAATGGTACATCGGTACATAGTAGCTGTGCGGGCGCAAAAAGTAGCTTAATATCAAAAAGTCGGTTAAGCCAAATGACGAGTGATAATAGTTGTTATACCCCACGTAAGTTGGGTTACCCTGGATATCCAGGTTGGCGGTACTATTATTGCCGGTAGGCTGAATATTAACACTGGCCACCGTTACCGATTGCGAATTGCTAACATCGTCAATAATGTTCAGCTTGTTGTTATCGGCCTCCTGTACCTTCAGGTAATCAATGTTGCCGTCCTTATCCAGGTCCAGATTGTTGATCTGGTTGGCGGGGTTGTTAATGGCTTTTTCAAGAGTTTGCGGGTCGGTACTGTTTTTTACAAACTGGGCAAGCTTATTTACGTCAAAACCGGCAGTAGTATTGTTTTCGATAGTAACGTTGTTTTGCTGCGGCGGGTTTTGGCTGCAGGCCGAAAGACTAACCACTAAACCTGTAAGCGCTATGAATATTTTTTTCATGATGATTTTATGGGTTGTTTGCCGGCATGGCGGTTTCTGGTTTGGGTTACGCCGGCTGGCTTTTTTTGTATTTGTTTTTTATTTAGATGCAAGATGTAATACGATGTTACAAATTTTTTTGAATAGCGTCAAGAATTAAGTGTCGGGATTAAAGGCTATGGTAACACCTAATGATAAAATTTACGAATTATAAAGGGGAAATGACGTTGGAAAATAAAAGACTGTCAATACTGAATTGTAAAATTTCAAGAAACTTTAAAGGTAGAATGATATACTAAAGAGCGTTGTCATGCTGAGCCCCGTCGAAGCATAGCGGGCAAAGGCCTCTCCGCGCGACCCTTCGACAGGCTCAGGGTGACAGGCCTGCGCACCTCGAAAGTACAACATGTCATGAGTAGGCACGAAGGATCTATTCGCAGACTTTTCTATCGGTGATGTACAACTGATAGATCCTTCGTGCCTCTGGACTTCCTATGCCCTGCAGCCGCACAAGCCCACCATTGTTTTGGACGTTTTCGCCCGAAGCTCCCTCTGCTGACACTTTGAGTAAAACGAGATACTTTCGAGAAAACAAAGAAATAGCGCGTCGCATAGAGGGGCAAAAGAAACAAAAAACGATCTCAACCCTCTTTCCGGCGCAGCCGGAGAGAGGGTGGTCGGGCGTAGCCTCGACCGGGTGAGTCTTCGCCGGCGTTCAAAGCCAATGTTAAGGTAAAACCAACTACTCCATCGGGTAACACCACCCGCTTCCCCCTCCACCAATTTGCCATTCCATCAAATATTAACTATTTTACCAACGCAGTTACCTAATGGTTGCACCTTAAAAAACATTGCCTGTGTTAAAATATTACCGCCTTATTGCTACCTTATTCCTGTTATTTACGGGGCCGGCATTTGCCCAGGTAACCGATTTTAACAGCATTCCTAAAAGCAATTCAGACAAGCTGTTGAAAAACGGTAAGCCTGCCGATCTCGGCCACAGCCATTTTCCTTTGCTCAAGGAATACCGCGATATGCACATTTTTACCATCAACGATTCTGTTTTTGGCGCGGTGCCCTTCAGGTTGTTTATCCCCCAAACGTATGACCCATCGGTGGCAACGCCGCTGGTTTTATTGCTGCACGGGGCTGTCGGGGCATCTCATTTTAGCGACGCCATGGGACAGCACAAGGCCACCGAGGCCGACGACGATCCCTTTATTGGCCATTTGTGTAAAACAGGCAACATCATTATTATGCCTTACGGCGATGCAACCAAAAAGTTTAGCTGGGTGGTTAACCAATGGAGGCCCGGGGATAATCTCACTTTTAAAACACTGCTCAATATCATCAATGAAGTTAAACGATCTGTAAATATCGACGATGATAAGGTTTTTGCAATGGGGCATTCTGATGGGTCCGACGGGACATTTGCGTTAGATGTGTATAATCCCACGCCGTTTGCGGGCTTTTTGTGCTATAATTCTATGCTGACCAATATTTTTGCCAATGATATTTACCTGCCCAATGCTGGCAACCGGCCGCTGTATGCCGTTCATTCTGATCAAGACGATATACGGCCCATTGAACAGGCAAGGGCAATTATTAAAGTGCTCGATTCGTTAAGGGTAAACGTTAAATATAAGGAATACTATGGTTACCAGCACTTTGATAAACACCTGGACCTGGACTATCCCAACGCCCTCGAGTTTATAAAAAGCACCGGGCGGAACCCATACCCCCATACCGTGTTCTGGGAAACCGGCAGCCATATCTTTAATAGCTGCGATTGGCTCGTCATCAATAATTGGGACCTTGCCTTACCTACAGCCGGGTGGCACAAATCCTATTTTGTAAACAGTTACAATAAAATCAACAAGACCTGGTACAACAGAAACAATTACGATTATAACCCCAGTGCCGCTATAAAAGGGGCTTACAATAACAACGTATTTGAAATTTACACCTCGCGGGTAACCGCTTTTGAAGTTTTAATAAGCCCGCAAATGGTTGATATAACCAAAGAAGTAAAAATAATAGTAAACGGAAAAACAGCTTTTACCGGCAAAGTAAAGGCTGATGACAATTTTTTCAAAAAGCAATTTGCTAAAACACACGACAGGAAGGCGGTTTGGGTTGCTGCGGTACCGGTGAAAGTGGTAAATTAAGTATTGTTCCTGTTTCCAAAATCGCTTTTTTTCAATTCCCTCCCTCGGGAGCTACTGTGTCTACACATCTTTTGGAAACGTACCAATAATAAAAAAAGTCATTTCGAACGAACCGGGGAGGGCTTTGAGTGTTGGCGTGAGGAGAAATCCTATACGTCATGCTTGCAAACTTGCGTGGTTGAAAGCATGACGTATAGGATTTCTCCTCGTACCTCGTTCGAAATGACATTTTCTTTTGTTTTAATGATGTGTACACACAGTAGCCCCCGGCAGGGGCGCAATGGAAATGCGGGCAAAGGCAGGGAGGGGTTTAATGAACTTTTTATTTTTAGGGAGAACGATTTAGCAAAAGGCTTTCTCCGCAATCTGTGTCCTCACAGATCGCTCCCCTTTTCCTTTGTTGCTGTTGTCTCCATCGATTTCGACTATAAAAAAAAGCCGCGGACACGTGCGATTCCTTCCCTTGGGAAGGGAAGGTAGGGGTTAATTGAACTATGCAGGCAATAATGATTATGGCGTAACACCGCCGATAGAAGCGGTGTCGGGCTATACGCTTATACGGCCTCAGGCATTAGGCGCGAGGCCGGTATTCGCTGCTATCCCTTTCGCGGAAGAATACGGAAAATTTAAGCGATGCCATTGTTGGAGGTGGCAACACAACAAAGTGCGGACAGCCTATACTCGTTAATTATCACGTAGGCTGAAGTTTAACGAAGATCCGCAGCCTGATACAGTAAAGAATAAATCAATTATTTTTCGACTTCTAACCTATAATTCAACAACTTGATTATCCTATGAGGAAGTTTCCTGATCTCCCGTTCATCTATCTCATGTGTATTTGGTAGAACCAGATGATATCCATGGTATCGATTCTGATGCTCGACATTTTCGTACTCGTACCTAATATAAGCGCCATTTTCAGGATCGTAATTCACCAGTAAAGGTCTTTGCCGGGCATCTCCAATAGCTTTCTTAAGTAATTCAGCTAGCCTTGGTTTGCCACCAATGCCTCCCAGTATAGGCGACTTCCCCCCAATATAATCTGGATGCCCCTCAGTATGTCGGTTATCACTATAGTTATAACTTCTTTCGGGAATATTTGCATATATCCATTTCTCGAGTTCTATGAAATTGTTGACCTTGCTGATGTTTATCATTTGCGGTTGCCCACCAAGCTCTCCTCTAATAACCGATAGATGGTCAAAGTCAGGAAAAGAGTTTCCAATATCAATAATTAATAGCTTGTCTCTACCTTGTTGAATGTTCATGGCTATTCTTTCGGCCGTCTCTTTCAGGACATCTGGGCAACTATCCGATACAAGTTTAGTATCAGGGGAAAAGTGCCTATAGAATTTTTTCCACTCAGATGTTTCGTGTAATTGCTTATCTCGCCAGTTTTGAACACTCAGTTCTTGAAGTACCAGTGTGATAGCTTCAGCAGATGAATAGGTTCCAATGAATTCCTCAAACTGGCTTAGTGCTTCCAAATTAGCGACAAATTGCGTAGCGTTACTTTCTTCAATGGATAAAACTGCGCCCCTTTCGCAGTCAGCTCTGTCGAGCAGATAAGTAACCTGTCCAACCAGTTCTTCATATTCTGTTGGTGATGTGACTATCCTCTCTGGAAATTCAGTAAAATGAATGTAGAAATAAATTGTATCCAAGGTTTTTGTAGGTTAAATTAAAGCTCGCAAATCTTTTCCGGCCTGATCGAAAAAAGTATTTGGTCGATTTTTTAAACGCCCCCGTTCATCAATTAATACCTCTGTTGCGACTGTTCTATGTTCAGCTTCGTTTCGTTCGAATGAATAGACTTTAATATTTTCTTTATTTATGCCTGCTTGTTGTTGTTCATAATTTTTAGACTGTACCAAAATACCATTAATGATATGGTCAGAATGTGTTTCAACAATTAACTGTATACCCGCTTGCGCAGCCAAACACATCAATTCTGCCATTTTTCCTTGGCCATATGGGTGTAAATGTGCTTCTGGGTTTTCAAGTAAGAGTATCGCCCCCGGTTCAGACGATAATATTCCAACAATTATGGGAAGTGCATAGGACAATCCAAAACCCACGTTATTAGCTGCAAACGCCTCTGTTTCCCCATACCTTTCATTATCAAAGCTGTACCGCACCTCATATCCATCCCCTACAGGCGTAGGCTTTAGATTTACCCCATTGCTAATCTCCCGCTCCCAGGCATTGGCCTGCGAAAGTAAATAAGGATCATCCTCATCTAAGTGCCGCATCAATTGATTGACTTTCAATTCCTTGCCAAATGAATACAGATACTGGGCTGTAAGTTCTCCTTTTCCTTCGTTGATAGACAGTTGTTTTTGCACCTCTACAGCATAGTTGTCGGTCATATAAGATGCGCCGCGTGCGGCGCTAATGAATTGAAAATTATTGTTAAATAGCGAAAGCTTTTCAAATCCATCCGATTCTCGTTCGGTATTTAACCTGCTTAAAAAAGTAGATTCTTTTGAAATATCGAATGCCCAATTGTAAGATTTATTTTCATCCCATATTTTGATGGCCAACTGATCGGCATCTTCACCTTCGGGATAAAGATAAGCGACATCTTTAGTCTTTCCTATAAAGCATAAAGGCGAATTTAGATCCAAAATAGACCCAAGCCGACTTTTCATATGTGTTTGGCGTAACGTTAACAGGCTTTGGATAAGTGATGATTTACCAACACCATTTTGCCCGGTAAGCACAGTTAGATTAGCCAATGCTATTTCAGTATACTTATGTGATTTGAAATTTTTGATTTCAAGTTTTCTAATCATTTTGTATCGTCTCTTTTACTATTTTTTCGATATCGCTAAAGCGCTGTTCTACTGTTTCCCGTTGGGCGGTACCTTGAGTAATCGAGCGCAAAAATTTACCATCTTTCGTATTGTGCAACCCGATAAGTTTCTTTTTAAATATGCCTTTATTTTTGACTATGATTTCTAAATCCCGATCAGATAGCTTGCCAAAGCTAACGCTTAAAACTTCAAATAATGCCTTGTTTATGGGTTTTCGATTATCGTTTGAATGGAAACGCTTCCTAAACGCGTCATCACCAAATATACTATATGCAGCTACCATTGCCTTTTTAAAGTCAGCTTTGAGTTTATCGATTTCAGCTGTATTTAGCTCTTTTACTCGCGCCATGCCTTTATTTAAGAAAGTATCCAGATCTGGCTCATATTTTGTAAAATGAATCAGGTAAAAAGCGACAAACCTTGTGGCGAAATCGCGGTCTTCCATTCTTGACGAACCAATACGGTTATCAGTTGCTTTTCGGAATGCCATACCCTCAGCTGTTGCCTTTAATTCAGTGAGAGTGTTATCGATATTTTTTCTTATTCTAATAACCTTATCTTTGTTTAAATCGTCGTTCCCTCTAACCAGATCAGCAACGAGTTCAGAGGGCTTTCCTTGGTTTATGGCGTGACGGATTTCCTGTGGGCTTAATACAAGTCCCCCTTGGTTAATCCTTTTGAAAATATTATATTTTACTTCTGAAGGAGTAACCTTTTCAATTACGTATAAAGTAATTTCGAAGCGAGAAATTCTTTTTTGAAGGGCAATAGGTAAATCTTTGAAGTATTTGCCATTGAATTCTTTCAAAAATTCGAGTTTAGATAAGCTAAGGTCACCATCGATAACAAAACTTTTGATTGTACTCACCCTTTGCAGCCCGTCAACAACCTCCCAGTCATTGTTTTCTTTTTCACTAAAATAAAAAGCCGGTATAGGCAGGTTCAACAAGAGTGATTCGATAAAGCGACTTTTTTTTTGATTGTCCCAAAGTCCCGGTAATCGTTGAAAGTCGGTGTCTAAATCAATTACTTCATCTCTTAGATCAGAAACAATCTGTCCTATGGAATAAGGTTTGGTAATGACTTTTATATTATTGGGATTAAATGGAACTTCAATAACGACATCGTCGTTTCCCGTTTCAAGTTCAATTTCATCAGTATCTTTGACTGCCATAGAATCGGATTTGGCCATGCTTACATTAAATGTTCTATTGCTAATTAATATGGTTATGTAGCAAATCTAATCATTTTAGCTTACAGAATTAAACGTAAAAAAGTTTGCAGGCAACCTCCATTTAGTGCGGGTGTCTCCTTTTAGCGCAAGGTTGTGCGGCTGCCCAAGGGCAAGATCATTTGTGGCTTTATCAACGAAACATTTCATTAGCATATCTTGACCATTACCCAAAACCTATCGCGGTATCACCACCGTATTCGACCAGATCAGATTATTCTCGCCGGTTTCAGCGAATTTTTTTGTGGCATCAAATGTTGCAAGCTGTTGTTTATTTACAAATTTGAAAAAGCCTACGCCAACTTTAAAAGACGTATTTGCACTCATTTTAGTTTTATTGTACACCAATGTAATGGCATAAGTTGTTGATTTGTGCGGGGGAACAAAACTCACTATAGTGCCATCCGAGCTGCAGCCATTTTTCCAGATGCGCATTTTGATGTTATCTGTTTTAAATATGTCGGCCCAGGCACATGATTTGTTCAGGTATTTTAAGGTGTCGTTCGAGTTGTTGGTCACCTTTAGCACGCAGTCGAGATAAACTACCTTTGTTGGAAAAGCCGGGTCGTTGCTGGCACTTACCGGTTTTTTCATTTGGTTTTGGGCAATGGTTACCACATAGCTTTTTCGGTCGTCGGCTGTTAACGCGCCGTTAGATTGCTGTTTTGTTTTTGGCTTATGCGCTTTTGTGTACGCTGTACCGGTTAGCCAACTGGTAAATACTATGGCAAAGAGTAGGAGGAATGCGAATTTTTTCAATTTGATAAGGGTTCAATTTAAGTGCGCCAAGTTACGATTTTTCCGTCCCCGCGGGGTCTCTCGTAGAGGACCCAGCGGGGACGGGAGTTAGTCGTAATTCCAAAGCCGCGTTTATGCGAGATGATTGGGTACCTAAGGGTCCTCTACGAGAGACCCTTAGGGGACAGAAGGATTTGTTTACCAATAAATACCTTGATGCCGCATCGCCAGGGGTATCCTCCGTCCCCGCGGGGTCTCTCGTAGAGGACCCAGCGGTTGTACAAAGTTAGTCGTAATTCCAAAGCCGCGTTTATGCGAGGGGATTGGGTACCTAAGGGTCCTCTACGAGAGACCCTTAGGGGACAGAAGGATTTGTTTACCAATACCTTGATGCCGCATCGCCAGGGGTATCCTCCGTCCCCGCGGGGTCTCTCGTAGAGGACCCAGCGGTTGTACAAAGTTAGTCGTAATTCCAAAGCCGCGTTTATGCGAGATGATTGGGTACCTCAGGGTCCTCTCGAGAGACCCTGAGGGGACATTAAGTGGACAGCTCGAATCCCTCGCAATGCACAATCGTTTTCCGTCCCCGCGGGGTCTCTCGTAGAGGACCCAGCGGTTGTACAAAGTTAGTCGTAATTCAAAAGCCGCGTTTATGCGAGGGGATTGGGTACCTCAGGGTCCTCTCGAGAGACCCTGAGGGGACATTAAGTGGACAGCTCGAATCCATCCCAATGCACAATCGTTTTAGCAACCCCCAATGCCCCGCAATAGGGATGGAAATGGATACCGGCCCGGTGCCTAAGGCCCTGTGCGCGTATGAATGTACAGCCCGGGCCGCAGGCATTGCCATGAAGTAGAGTCAAGAGCTAAGAATCAAGAAGTAAGAATCAAGAATTAAGCATCAAACGATACCATGTTTTTATGGCTGATGCTGGTTAAATAATAGGGGTGCCGAAGTGACTTGCATTATTTAACACAAGGCACAAATATTTGGATGCACCTAAATTTCGCTATCAATTTTGTGTTAACCATGATAAAATATAAAGTATTGATTGTTAAATGTTTATGGAAAATATATTTGAAATGTGTTAAGTTATGTTAACCATGTTTAGATGCGTTTCCCGATATCTGCATGCCGGTTTACAAGCCGCCTTGTCCATGATATAATTGCAGAGGCTTGTCTAATTGAAGTTTGATAACGGTTATGTAGGGGTCTTTATATTTGTCGGGTACGTTGATGAAAACAAGGCCGGGGACCGGGCTCCAGGAAATTTTACCTACAACTTTGGGCTGTAAATGAGCGGTTGTGCCCACTACCTGTATATCTTTAATGGTGTTTTTCAAGCCTTTCAGCATAATGTTTCCGGTGGTTTGTCCCGGTAAAAAAAGATAGATGGTTGTTGAGTCTTTTGATAGGGTGGTAGGCCCGTAAAAATGGCCCTGGGGTAAACCGGGTAGTGTTCCAAAAATGGCTTCTCCATTTTTTTTGTTCCAGGCGCCAAGCTCTTTTAAAATATTTACCTGTTCGGCGGGTATGGTTCCATCTGCCTTGGGGCCGATATCTAATAAAAGATTGCCGCCGTTACTAACCGCATCTACAAAAATGCTGATGACTTCAAAAGGCGTTTTATAATTAGTATCGTCGGGATGGTAACCCCAGTTGTTGTTGGTTGTCATACACAATTCCCACCAATTAAAGTTAGGGCGGCTAACCGGGAAGTTTTGCTCGGGTGTTTCGTAATCGCCATAACCTTGCAGCCGGCCGTTAATGATAGCCGGCGGGTTGAGGTTTAAAATTTGTTTCCTCACTTTTTCTGCCTGCCATTCGGCAGCGCTGTGTTCCCAGTCGCCATCAAACCACCACAAGTCGGGTTTATACGCTTTATTCACCTCATCAATTTGCGCTTGAAAAAAATGCTGAAAGCGTTGCCAGCGCTCAGGCTCATCGGCAACTTTATACCGGCTGCTGTCTTTTAAAAAATCGGGATAATCTGCATGGCTCCAATCTATCAAGGAAAAGTAGGCACCGCGTTTAATCCCTTCTTTATCCAAAGCATCATAAAAAGGTTTTAACACATCCCTTTTTGCAGGGGAATTATCTACCACGTTGAAATGATGTTGCTTGGTGGGCCATAGGGCAAAGCCATCATGATGCTTGGTAGTGATAACTGCGTAGCGAGCCCCGCTTTGCTTAATTAAACCGGCCCATTCCGCCGGGTTATACCGGGATGCAGTGAAGCCTTTTAACTGCTCCATATAGCTTTTATAACTTATTTTTTTGTTATGAAAGCTCCAGCTTTCATCAACGCCATTTACCGAGTAAATGCCCCAATGAATGAAAATGCCAAGTTTTGCATCGGCAAACCATTGCATTTTTTTCCGGATAGAATCGGGTGCGGTTTTTTGCTGAGCGCAAACGGTTAAGGAATACGAAAAGAAACAGGCAACAATTACAATGCGCAGTGAAAGGTGTTTATGCATAAACAAATTTGAAAAATAAATTTATAATAACTGGCTTGACCCCACTTGAAACCGGTGATAACCCTATCCCGATAAACACGTTGCATCCGGTCATCACAAAGGTAAACAAACCGCTAATTGAGTTTTAGTTATTGAAATCATTTTATTGGGTGTTAATATCAAATATCCGTCATTGCGGGTAAGAAGCAATCCCCTACATGCTAAGTCCCACTTAGTTCGGAGATTATTAATGTTGTGTTTTGTTTTTATTGGTATTAATGAGCGCCCTGCGGTCGGTTATCTTCGTACCTCGCAATGAAGGTAGTTTAGAACACTCGTTTAACTATATCCGTTGCGGTGGTTTGGTGTTAGGTAAGCTTTTAAAATTTACGATAAACATTAAAATACCAACCTGTAATCCTATTTTAGGGTTTATAATCGTTACCTCTACCCAACACCTACCTACCATGCTCAAAAACTACTTCAAAACCACGTTGCGATACCTGTGGAAGAACAAGGTTTTCTCCCTCATCAACATCATCGGCCTGGCTACAGGTATTTGCGTTTGTTTTTTCGCGTTGTTGTATGTTCATTTTGAATTAAACCGCGATAGTTATAATCAAAAGGCCGATAACATCTACCGCCTGGTAACCGATGTAAAAACATCTGCAGGCATTAATTACGAAAGCTCATCGACCCCCATGGGGCCGGCTATGAAAGCCGCCTTCCCCGAGGTAAGAGATATGGCCAGGGTGTTTATGGACGATATGATCCTGCAAAGCAACCCCGACAACGCGGTGAAGGAAGAAGTAGCCTACGCCGATTCGTCGGCCTTTAAAATATTTTCCTGGCCGCTGCTGCGGGGCGATATTAGCCACCTGTTTAACGCCCCCTGCGATGTGGTACTATCCCAAACCGCCGCCAAAAAGTACTTCGGCAACGCCGACCCTATGGGCCAAACCATGCTCATCAATGGCAAAGCTAAATGCCGGGTAACCGGCATTATGAAGGATATTCCGTATAACTCGCACCTGCGGGTAGATGTTCTTTTTTCTATCTCGACCCTGGTTGATGAAAACTGGAATCACTGGACCCGTTTTGGCTTTTACACCTATCTTTTATTACAGCCCGGCGCATCGTCGGCGGCTTTGCAGGCCAAGTTCCCTGCCATGGTAAAAGCCAATATGGATCAAGCCGATTTTAAGTACCAGCTATCTATCGAGCCATTGAAAAAGGTTTATTTGTATGGTAAACCACGCGGGCACCGTACAGGCACATCGGCCAGCGGCAGCATTACCAATGTGTACATCATATCTATCATAGCGCTGCTGGTGCTGTTTATCGCCTGTTTTAATTTTATTAACCTCACTACCGCGTTCTCGTTACAAAGGGCCAAAGAAATTGGCGTGCGTAAAGTGCTTGGCGCATCAAAATACCAGCTGATGCTGCAATTTTTTATGGATGCGGTAATACTTTGTTTAATTGCATTTATCATAGCCCTGCTGTTTGCATCGCTGTTATTGCCCTTATTTAACCAGCTAACAGGCACTATTATAGCCGATGGTATTTTTCGTCATGCGCAGCATGTATTATGGCTGCTGGCGCTGGCTGTTGGGGTAGGCATATTATCCGGCGCGTACCCTGCTTTGTTTTTATCGGGTTTTAAACCCATCAGCAGCCTTAAAGGCAAAACGGGCTCGTCGGGTACGGGGCTTATGTTGCGGCGGTCGTTGGTGGTGGCGCAGTTTTGTATTTCCATATTCCTCATCCTGGCTACTACCATTGTGTATATGCAGCTTAACTTTATGCAAAACCAGCAGCTGGGTTTTCAAAAAGATCATAAACTGGTGATTGATTACCAGTTTAGCAACAGCATCAACCAGCATACCGATGGGATAAGGCAGCAACTGGCAGTAATCCCAGGCGTTGGTATGGTTAGCCTGTCGTCGTCTATTCCCGGCACGTCAAATAATCAGTTTAATACCATGATTGAGAACAGCAAAGGCGAAAAGCAACAGCAAAGGCCCGATGTTTATTTTATTGACGATGTATTCCTGAAACAATACCATATCGACCTGATTGCCGGGCGCGGGTTTCAAAAAAACTTAGCCCTCGATTCTATGAAAGCCATGCTCATTAACCAGGCCATGTTAAAAAGCCTGGGCTTCAAAAAACCGGAGGATGCCATTGGTAAACATTTTAAACAGCTAAACCACACCGGCGAGATTGTTGGCGTAATCAAAGATTTTCATAATCATTCCTTTTTAGAAACCGTGCAGCCGCTAACGGTGCGGGTTGATTCAAGCCATTTAACCAATATCACTATCGATATCACATCCACAGATGTACGGTCGACAGTGCATCAACTGGAAGCCACCTGGAAAAAAATACTGCCCGATGTGCCGCTGGTATACTTTTTTGCGGATGAAGCCTACAACCAGCAGTACATAGCCCAGGAACGTTTTGGCAAACTGTTCATCTGCTTTGCCGTTGTGGCCATCGTTATCTCCTGCCTTGGGCTGTTAGGCCTGTCGGCTTATAACATAGCCCAGCGTAAAAAAGAGATCAGCGTACGCAAGGTATTAGGCGCTTCGGTTATAAACATTACCCTGCTTTTATCGCATGATTTTATCCGGCTTATTTTAATTGCCCTGCTTATAGCATCGCCCATATCCTGGCTATTGATGCACAACTGGCTCAATAATTTTGCCTACCGCATCAATATCCCGGTGTGGGTGTTTGTTTCATCGGGACTGACAGCTATGTTTATAGCGTTGGTTACTATTAGTTTTCAGTCTGTTAAAGCAGCTATCGCCAATCCGGTAAGGAATTTGAAGGCAGAGTAGGAGTGCAGTATGGGCATTTCCCCGCCGGTAGAGGCGGGGCCGCGCTTTTCGTTCATACGCGCACAAAGCCTTAGCCACGGGCCGGTATCCACTGCAATCGCTAATGCGGGGAAGGGGGGAGAAGACAAAAGGCTTGCAAAGTTTCTAAAACTTCGCAAGCTTCACATATCATTAGCCCGCCTGCATCAAAACCTCTTTGGTAAATCATTTCAGCCCTTTGGCGCGATTATCATGGATCACTCTGTAAAGTTTTTAAGGCTACCCAAAATAGCTAATCAATTTTTATACTGTCAAGCGCCTGCTCCATAGCGTGTTCCTTCACGCCGGGAACTTTTAATCCTTCGGCACGGAACACCGTCAGGTCTGTCATCCCTAAAAAGCCAAGGAATGCTTTTAAGTAGGGAGCAACAAAGTCGTTGGCTTTGCCCGGTCCTTCTGAATAAACACCTCCGGAAGACATGGCCACATAAACTTTTTTCCCGGTTACCATTCCGATAGGGCCATTTTCTCAATACCCAAAAGTAACACCGGGCCTGGTGACATGATCAATCCRGGCCTTTAGGGCCGAGTGGATGGTGAAGTTAATTAGCGGGGCGCCAATAACAATGATATCTGCAGCAAATAATTGTTTAACCAGCTCATCAGACAGGCTGATGGATGCTTTGTCTTCTGACGTCAACTGATCTTTTGGAATAAAAAATGTACGAAGCTCGGCAGCATTTAGGTGCGGAATCCCGATCTCTGCCAGGTTTAATTCTTCCAGGGTACTGCCCGGATATTTGTCCTGAATTTTGCCGACGATGGCGTTACCCAGCTTAATACTATACGATGATGCACCCTGGATGCTTGACTTTAAATGAAGGACATGTTTCATAATAAATTTGCTTTTGTATTTATGCGGAAAGGCTTCTTCCCTCCCGAATTATCGAAAGCAAAACTATGGTTACCAGGTGGTAAAAAGTGAGTAGTTACCCAAAGGTAAGCGGTTACATCCAGGTAAGTGATTACCTTTGTATCTATGAAAGTAATTAAAAATGAGATCATTCCGGGCAAGGCAGCATGCGCACACTCGCTTAAAAATGTGCTCGACGCGCTATACGTTTTGAATGGAAAATGGAAGCTGCCCTTGATACTTTCCCTGGTACAATCGCCCAAGCGTTTTAAAGAAATTCAGCACGAAATTACCGGCATATCCTCCAAAGTATTAGCCAATGAACTAAAAGACCTGGAGCTGAATGATTTCATCACACGTAACGTATACCCCAGCACCCCGGTAAGCATTATTTATGAAGCAACCGCGTACAGCCGTACTTTAAAAAACGTTTTAGCCGAGCTAAGCGCCTGGGGCGAACAACACCGCGAAAAAGTAAAGCAAAGCATGCGGAAACAAACCGTGCTGCAAAAACAATCACTTATAAATTGAGTGGCAATTAAACTAACTTTTGTGCCTGGCGGATGCTCTCAACAGGATCCTATTGCGTAAGCCGGTGGCCAATAATGAGCGCACGCTAAATCAATCCTTCCGCGCCGGGCCTTGGCACCTGCCCGTTACTTTTCCGGTACGCCAGTGGCGATACCCCTATTTGCCGTTTAAAGCGGCGGTTAAAGTACGATATATTGTTAAAGCCGCTCTCAAAGCATACCTGCAGCACGCTAAACTCTTTTTGTTGCAGCAGGCGGCAGGCATAACCAATGCGCAGGTCGTTCACAAACTCGGATAGTGTTTTGCGGGTATGCTGCTTAAAATACCTGCAAAATGCTTCTACAGATAGGTTGGCCATTTCGGCCATTACATCAAGCGGGATATCGTTTTTAAAATTATCAAGCAGGTAATGGTAAATGCGGTTCATGCGGGCAGTATCCTTTTGCACGCTGGCCGTTAGTTGTTTTTGGGCAGATAGTACCTCATAATGGGTGGTTTTAGCAAGCAGGGCCAATACGCCTATCAGGCCGGCCACAGCTTCATCTTCATCGGCATCTACCATTAGCTTAATTTTTTCGGCGGCTCGTGCGCGTACCGGCTCGTTAAATGCCAGGCCATACCGGGCGCGCTCAAAAAGGGCTTTTATCTGCCCAAATTGCGGTTTATCAAAAAAACCATCGCCAAGGCAGTTTTCGCCAAACTGGATAACTACCTGGTGCACCTCCCTGTCGGTAGGCATGTGTTTATTATAAAAGGTATGGGGCAGGTCGGGGCCGAAAAAGCATAGATCGCCGGCAAAAAAATCATCAATATGGTCGCCAACGTAACGGGTGCCGCTGCTTTTCATCACCAGTATAATTTCATATTCGGGGTGTATATGCAGCGGGTAATCATTGTACGGAAAGCGCTCCTCCTTCACCACAAAAAGCCGGTCGCCGGGAATTATTTTTTCTTCAAAAAACTTCATATGGTCAATGTGGTGTTAGTATTAGGCAATGGAGTAGTAGATATTATAGTGTATTGCACTCATTTTTGAACTCTGTTAACACAAACATCTATAAAATTACTATTTAAAACCCTATGCGCTTAAACAAAAGCCTGTTAAATGTTATCATACTACCTTTTTTTTTACTGCCACTTACGGCTGTTTGCCAGCAAACCCATATCGTAATTAACGCCAAACACGTGCTTAACCGCATCCCGGGTCATTTGTACGGGGCTTGTATTGAGGATGTAAACCACGAGATATACGGAGGATTGTACAACCAGCGCATATTTGGCGAAAGCTTTGAAGAACCTACAGCCGGCCCGGTAATTAACGGCTGGAAAGCCTTTGGCGGCAACTGGCAGCCCACAGCTGATGCCGTAAGCGTTAAAGCCGGCGAAGGTTACAAATTGGTGCGCCAACAAACACCGGGCGCAAACTACACCGCCGAAGTGATGCTGAAATTTGGCAGCCGTAATGATAACGCCGGTGTGCTTGTAAACCTAAACAATACCGGTAACGGCGCCGATAGCTTTGATGGATACGAGATCAGCCTCGACCCCAATAAACAGGTGCTGTTTTTTGGCAAACATCAAAACAACTGGACGCCTATTCGTGAGGTAAAGGTTTCTGTAGATTTTAAAGATTGGATAAAACTTAAGGTAGATGTTGCCGGGAACGTGTTTAAAGTTTACCTGAACAATAGCGCCCAACCGGTTGCCACCCTTACCGACGAGCGGAATACGTTGCCGCCGGGCACCATCGCCCTGCGTACCTACAATGCCGATGTGGAGTTTAAAAACCTTAGTATAAAAACCATGGGTATTACCACTTTAGAAAAATTTGTAGCTAAACCCTTACCCAGCATAAGTGGTGCCTGGGATGCCATTAACACAACCGGCACAGGTGGTTTTTTACTGGATGATAAGGATGCTTACAATGGCCGGCAATCGCAGGTTGTTATTCATAATGGGGATAAGGGAGTTATCGGCGTTGCCAATAGCGGCCTTAACCGCTGGGGTATAGCTGTGCGTAAAGGCAACAGCTACACCGGCAATATTTATTTAAAAGGAACAGGCCTTGCCGGCGGCGTAACCCTGGCCTTACAAAGTGCCGATGGTAAAAAGGTTTATGCCACACAGTTGGTAAAAAAGGTATCGGCAAACTGGGCGGTATACCCTATCATGTTAAAGGCCACACAGACTGATGCCAAAGCGAGCTTTGTTTTAACTATTAGCAGCAAAGGCAAGCTTTGGGCCGACCATGCCACGCTGATGTGCAAACAGGAACAATTTAAAAACCTGCCCCTCCGCGGCGATATTGGCAAGGCCATGCAGCGCGAAGGCCTTAGCTTTTTAAGGTACGGCGGCACTATGGTAAACGCCGAAGGTTACCGATGGAAAAAAATGATAGGCCCGCGCGCTAAACGGCCGCCATATACAGGGTATTGGTATTCATACTCCACCAATGGTTTTGGCATCGAGGATTTTCTGCAGTTTTGCGAGGCTGCTGGGTTTGAGGCCGCGTTTGCCATCAATATTGAGGAAACGCCGCAGGATATGGCCGATATGGTAGAATATTTAAAAGGTAGCACCGCAACCAAATGGGGCAGGCAACGTGCTGCCAATGGGCACCCCGCCCCATACAAAGTAAAATATATTGAAATTGGCAACGAAGAGGTTATTTTTCATGGCGATGTAACAGCTGAATACGACCATTATACCGAACGCTTTAACCTCCTGCAAAGCGCCATGCACGCCAAAGACACTACTATTAAATTCATCTGCTCTGCATGGTGGCGGCCTGCATCGCCCAATATGGCGCGGGTTTTTAAAGCAATAAACGGCAAGGCCGATTACTGGGACCTGCATACCGATGCCGACGATGCAAACTCCGGCCGGAAGGTGGATAGCTCGCTAACCCAGATGAGGGCCTTGTTCCGCTCCTGGGACGCAAACACCCGCTTAAAGTGCACTATATTTGAAGAGAACGGCAATCATCATGACCTGGCCAGGGCTTTGGGCCATGCAGGCACGCTGAACGCCGTACGTCGCCATGGCGATTTTGTTTTAACATCCTGCGCGGCAAATGCATTACAGGCCCTGGGCCAAAATGATAACGGCTGGGACCAGGGGCAGGTGTTTTTTACGCCATCGCAGGTTTGGGGAATGCCTCCTTTTTATGCACAACAAATGGCATCGGCAGCACATTTGCCTTTAAATATCGAGGCTAATGCAACCGGGGTTATAGATGTTAGCGCCACCCGTAGCGAAGATGGTAAAACGATAGCCATACATATTGTAAACCCGGCGGCAAATGCATGCCAGGGCAGCATCAGCCTGAAGGGGATGGATAAAGATTTAAAAGAGGCTGTGGTAACCCAACTGGCAGGCAAGTTAACAGATATTAATACGCCCGGGCAACCGGCGCACATCAGCCCAAAAACAACTAAGATAAATGTTAACAGGGATGGTTTTAATTACACCATCCCGGCATCATCATACACCATTATCCGCCTGTATCAAAAATAACAGCTATGAATATAATTACTTCTGCAAAAAAAGTACTAACCGGTTCTGCAATATTAGCCCTGTGCGGTATTACCGCGCAGGCACAGCGCGTAACGCCGGTAACTTTAAAAAACGTTACTATTAACGATGCCTTTTGGTCGCCAAAGTTAAAAACGATACATACCGTTACCGTGTACGATGTACTGGACAAGCTTGAGGGAAAATACGAGCCCGACCGGGAAGACCTGATTAACGAAAAAGCAAAGATGAAACGCACCCGCAATGCGTTTTTAAATTTTGACAGGGTTGCGCAGGGAAAGGTAAATACGGGCGAAAGTGACGGCCCGCCATGGTATGATGGCCTGGTTTATGAATCCATCCGCGGCGCTGCCGACCTGTTGGTGGCCCAGCCCGATAAAAAGCTGGAACAAAAACTGGATGCCTATATTGACAGGATAGCCGCCGCGCAGGCAGCTGACCCCGACGGTTATATTGATACCTACACCACCCTGAACCGCCCAACCCAACGCTGGGGTACTAACGGTGGCGACGACCGCTGGCAACACGACCTTTACAATGCCGGCATGCTGGTTGAAGCTGGCTTACATTACTACAACGCCACCGGCAAAACAAAACTGCTGCAAGTTGGCGTTAAAATGGCCAATTACATGTGCAGGGTAATGGGCGATGCCCCAAAACTGAACCTGATACCCGGCCATGCAGGCCCCGAAGAAGCATTTTTTAAGCTTTACCTGCTGTTTAAAAACAAGCCGGCCCTGGCACAAAACATAAAGGCGCCGGTAACGCCCGATGCTTATATGCATTTGGCTAAATACTGGATAGAACACCGCGGCCTGCCCGCCGATGCCGATGGCTCGCGCGCAAGGCAGGCCTACGGCAGCTATAACCAGGATGATAAGCCTGTTTTTGAGCAGCAGACCATTGAGGGGCATGCCGTACGCGCTACCTTGCTGGGCACGGCGGTGGCTGCTATTGGCGCTTATGATAACAACCCGCGGTACATTGCCACCGCCAACCACTATTGGGATAACATGGCCGGCAAACGCACTTTTATAACAGGCGGGCAGGGTGCCATTGCCGACGATGAAAAATTTGGCAAGGATTACCAGTTGCCCCAGTCGGCCTACCTGGAAACCTGCGCCTCTATCGCCTCGGCTTTTTTTAGCGAACGCATGAACGAACTGCAGGCCAACGGTAAATACATGGATGAATTTGAACGCTCGCTTTACAATAATATCCTGTCGGGCATATCGCTTGATGGCAGCCATTACCATTATGAAAACCCGTTAATGGCTACCGACCATACCCGCTGGGTTTGGCACGGCTGCCCATGTTGCCCGCCCATGATATTGAAAATGGCAGGTGCGCTGCCTGGATACATTTACGCTACCGACGACAAACATGGCATTTATGTAAACCTGTTTATAGCAAGTACCGCCCATACGGGCTATGGGAAAAACCGGGTATACATTAGCCAAACTACAACTTACCCATTGCAGGGTAACATACAAATACAGGTGAACCCGGTTACTGCCGGTAGTTTTGCGGTTCGCGTCAGGATACCCGGATGGGCTATGGGTAAAGAGAATCCGTATGATTTGTATAGTTCCAAATCGCCGGGCAAGGTAACACTTGCTGTAAATGGTAAAACTGTCCCTTTAAGCATTGATAAAGGTTACGCCGTTATTGACCGTAAATGGCAAAGGGGCGATAAAATTAGTTTAGTTATCCCGATGCAGCCTCGATTGGTAACACCTAACAGCCAGGTGGCGGAATTGCATAACAAAATGGCCGTAGCCGCCGGCCCACTAATTTACGCTTTTGAAAGTGACGACAACGCCAATTTAAAAGGAAGCACGCTTGCCGCTGATGCCCAAATTAAACTGCAATACCAACCCGCTTTGCTTAATGGTGTAAACGTTTTGCAGGCTACCATACCAGGCAGCCAACAGCCGCTTACAGGTGTACCGTTTTACTCGGTAGGTAACCGTGGTAAATCAACCTACCAGGTTTGGGTTGACCGGGCGGAGTGAGGTGCTAATCCCACCTGTTTGCCATGGACTAAGAAAAGCGGAAATTGACGTTATCTGAATATTATAGGCTATAAAAGCAAAAACGGGCTGTCCCTTGGGGCGGCCCGTTTTATAAAACCAGGTTAACCGGCGTTTATACCAATTGCATTAAAGCTTCTTTGCTGAAACCTTTTAACTCTTCGGTGCGGTTATCGCGGATTTTTTGAGCCCAGTGTGGGTCGGCCAATAGGGGGCGGCCAACGGCTACCAGGTCAAAATCGCCACGGTCCATACGGCGCAGCAATTCATCTAACGAGCTTGGGTTTGAGCTTGCGCCACCAAAGGCAGCCAAAAACTCACCATCTAAACCAACAGAACCAACGGTAATGGTTGCTTTGCCCGTTACTTTTTTGGCCCAGCCGGCAAAGTTAAGGTCGGATCCTTCAAAATCGGTTTCCCAGAAACGGCGTTGCGAGCAATGGAAAATATCCACACCTGCATCGGCCATGGGGTTTAACCATGCTTCTAATTCCTGTGGGGTTTTGGCAAGCAGGTTGTTATAGTCGGCAGGTTTCCATTGCGACAGGCGGATGATGATAGCAAAATCATCGCCAACCTTTTTCCTTACTTCTTTAATTACTTCAACTGCAAAACGGCTGCGCTCGGGCAGGGTTTTACCGCCATAAATGTCGGTGCGAGTGTTGGTGCCGTCCCAAAAAAACTGGTCAATGAGGTAGCCGTGTGCGCCATGAATTTCAACACAGTCAAAGCCTAATCTTTTGGCATCAGCGGCAGCGCGGCCAAATGCGGCAATGGTATCGGCAATATCAGCATCGGCCATGCTGTTGCCATTGGTGTTCCCCGGCCTGTTTAAGCCCGACGGCCCTTCAAATGGCTGCGACGGTACCCAGCCAGAGTGGTGGTTATCCATAATGCCCATATGCCAGATTTGCGGGCCCATAGCGCCGCCAGCGGCATGCACACCGTTAATTACATTTTGCCAGCCGGCCAAAGCTTCGGTACCATAAAAGTGGGGGATGTTGGCATCGTTTGATGACGATACACGGTTTATAACCGTACCTTCTGATAAAATTAAACCCACTTCACCTTCAGCGCGTTTACGGTAATAACCTGCAACATCGGCAGTTGGTATACCATTTGGCGAAAATGAACGCGTCATGGGCGCCATTACAATGCGGTTTTTGATATTTAACGATTTCAGGCTAAATGGCCTGAACAAGGTGTTATTAGTGCTCATGTTATAGTTTGTGTTTTATAAATGCTTAATTATAATTCCGATTGTACCAGTTTACTTAAGGCGGCAAAGGCTTCTTCATTGCGTTTGTAGTAAGTCCACTGCCCAACGCGGGTAGCGGTAACAAGCCCGGTGCGCTGCATTAATGCCAGGTACTCTGATACGGTAGATTGTGTAAGCCCGGCCTTAGCCTGAATTTGGCCTACGCAAACGCCATTGGTAAACCCATATTCCTGCTGGGAAGGAAAATTAAGCTCGGGCTCTTTAAGCCATTGCAAAATTTGCAGCCGGGTTTTGTTTGATAGCGCCTTAAATATCTCTAACTGATCCATAGCACAAAGATATATCGACTTTTCCCGATATGCCAATTAATAGTGGAGAGATGACATTGGGTTGATAGTTAATGTCATTAACATTCTGTGCGTTTTTTCTATTTTATAAAATTTTATTCTGTTTATTTTTATATTTCAGAATTAAATTTTAATATTTGAATATAAAATCCATCTACACCAAATAATTAGTATGAATACACTTTGCAAATTATCCGCTTTAATTTTACTATTATTAACAACATTAACCGGTTATGCCCAAAACAACACAAAAGAAAACATTGCCAAAGTTGAAAACGGTTTGTTTGCGCCTATACAAATAGAGGGCGAAAAAAACTGGAATATATTGGATAGGATGGCCTTTTATAAAACGCCGGGGTTAAGCATAGCGGTTATTCAAAACTATCGCCTGGTTTGGGCAAAGGGGTATGGCTTCGCCAACGATAGTTCAAAAACGCCGGTTACCACGCAAACGCTTTTCCAGGCTGGTTCCATAAGTAAATCGTTAAACGCTGTTGCTGTACTTAAACTGGCTGAGGAAAAGAAAATCGATTTATATGCCGATATCAATGTCTATCTAAAAAGCTGGAAGTTTCCATATGATAGCTTATCTAAAGGAAAAAAGATCACGATGGCAAACCTGTTGAGCCATACCGGTGGGATAAACCTGCAAGGCTTTGGCGGTTACCAGCCAGGCAAGCCGCTGCCAACCATAGTGCAGGTTTTAAATGGCGAAAAGCCGGCCAACAGCCGCCATATACGTTCTGCTTTTGAACCCGGATTGCGACCTGAATATTCAGGCGGCGGGGTCATCATTTCGCAGCAAATTGTAATGGATATTACCGGGCAGGATTATGCGGGTTATATGCAACGAGCAGTGCTAAAACAATTGGGCATGAATAAGAGCACCTTCAGCCAGCCTCCGGCCGGAGTTAATGAGGCCATGCTGGCCACCGGTTATAGTATAACCGGCAACCCTATACCCGGCGAGCACCGTATTTACCCGGAACAAGCCGCCGCCGGCTTGTGGACAAACCCTACCGACCTGGCTAAATTTGTTATCGGGCTCCAATTGGCTTATGAGGGTAAATCGGCTAAAGTTTTAACAAAGCAAAGCGCCGGGCTGATGTTTACACCGTACCAAAATAAAATGGGAATAGCACTTGGCACTTTTATAAATGTATTGGATAGCACAAAATATTTCACCCATCCGGGATCGACTGTAGGTTTCCAGAGTATTTATTATGGCAGCCTGCAAGGCGGCAATGGCGTAGTAGTTATGCTTAACAGCGGCAGCCAGCAATTGGCAACCGAAGTGGTAAACAGTGTGGCAAAGGTTTATGAGTTTAAGGATCTGTACCATCCAAATATCAAAAAACGGATTTCTACACCCCCTGCCGATGTATTACAAACCTATACAGGACAATTTCAGCCGGCACCCAACAGGGTTTTAACAATTTTATTTGAAGAAGGGCGCATGTACGTAAGGATGCAAGGCGAAATGAAGCGTGAACTATTTGCCGAAGCACCAAACAAATTCTTCCTGCGCGACCTGCCTTATGAGCTTGAATTTTTAAAGGATACCGGCGGGACCATTAATTTGGTGTTGTATGCCGATGGTCAGAAAGTACAAACTAAACGGGTGAAATAATATGGAAAGGCAAGGAATCGGGTTAAAACCGAGCATGGATGGTTTGATTTACCACGCCATTTTATTCCTTCTTATAATGAGTATTACATCGTGTTTAAGCAACAACCATATTTATTTGACCAGCACCGATGGCGCATATCAATATAAAAACAGTGCGGTAGTCAATATTTATAAATGAAATTCATATCACCCGTTTTAAATGTTTAGCCCCTTATCGCGCAGATTTTGCATTCGCGTTTAGGACAAAAGTGGATACCGGCCCTGCGCGGGGTTGAAAGATAAAAAGTAAATACCATAGCGATGGTTTATTGCTTCAATTGAAAGTGAGGTTTATCAACCGGCGCAACCGGTGGTTTCCAATCGCCACCCCAGGTAATTGCAATCTCCAAGGTTTCCGCAACTTTTTTAATGTGGTTAGCAATAGTTACAAGTGTTGCTCCTGCTCCGAAATCAATTTTACCATTAATATAGGGGTACAGATCAACTGCGTGCCCGTAACCATCTGCTTTTTTTTGATGATTTGATTTATGCACCACGCCGTCGGCATTTGTATTTGTATCACCAAACGGTTTACCCGGTAAAGGACCTGTATTGGGGTTTATAACTGTACGCCCCCATGTGTAATATTTTTGCTGTGTAGCCAATGATCTAACGCCTTCATTGATAGAAAAATCTATTGGGCTATTGGTAATAGCGGTGGTTAAAACCTTAACTAAATCAGGATGTACCCCTACCAGGGCTTTTTGGCTCGCTGCACCGAATGAATAACTTTTTGTTGGTTCCATTACTTTGTTGGTTTATTTACTTCTTTGAAATGAATTTTACTTACGGTGGCGGTGTTTCCGGTCGCTGTGCGGCTAAATCAATGTTAATTGTCGCAATTTCCCGCCGATAATCGTTTTGTAGTCTTAAATAAGGTGACTTTTATTCAAACTGGCTAATAGTCAGTATGTTGTAACCTTCGGTCGATGTCGCCACAGTAGCCGTGCACGTTCGGGTATATTTATGCCCGGAAAATGAATATTGAGTTTTAGAAACACCTGTGAGTGAGATTACAAATGAGGTCATCTTTGATAAAGTATTGGTTTGCATAAAGTTAACCAAATATATTTCAGCAAACAATAACATTTCAACAAAATAAATTACAGGCGGTGTGCCCCCGCTCTCCGCAGCTTAGCGTTAAGGACAAAAGTGGATACCGGCCCTGCGCGGGCATCTCGGGCCGGCCGCGCCCAATGCCTGTGCAGTATGAACGAATGGCCCGGCCGCAGGCAACGCCCATATTATACAAAGCTATCTACGCCACTTCAAGCTCTCTTTTCACCGCTGCCTGCCTTTTAAACAACACCACCGCAAACAAAGCCCCGGTTACTGCCATTACAACGCCTACCAACTCGGGCGAGGTAAAGCCGTAGCCCATGGCTATCGGCAGGCCGCCAAGGAACGCGCCTAAGGCGTTGCCGGTATTAAAGGCGGCTTGTGTGGCTGCCGCACCAAGCATTTCGGCCCCTTTGGCGGTGCGGATCATAAGGATCTGGATAGGGGAGCCGATGGCCATAGACAGGCTGCCGGTTATAAACGTCATGATGAGCGACAGCACCTGGTTGCCCGATACGAAATAGATGGTGATGAGCGCCACGGCCATGCTGATTAACAATATTAAGCAGGCTTTTACGGGAGCAACCCAGTCGGCCAGTTTGCCGCCCATAAAATTGCCAATTACCATGCCCAGGCCGGCAATGATAAGTACGAAGGGTACGGTATCTTTCGAAAAATGACTCACATCAGTCATAAGCGGGGCTATATAGCTGATCCAGCAAAACAGGCCGCCGGTGCCAATAGCAGTGATGAGCAAAATGAGCCAGGCCTCGCGGGTTTTAAAAAAGCCCATTTCAGATTTAATATCGCCTTCACGGCTCACCGGTAAAGCCGGAAGCCAAAGCTGGATGAACAACAGCGCCATCAGCCCGATAAAAGCGATAAGCCCAAACGTGTACCGCCACGAATAATGGTGACCGATGTAGGTACCCAGTGGAACGCTTAACAGGTTGGCAATGGTTAAACCGGCAAACATGACCGATATGGCCTGCGCCTGTTTCCCTTTCTCGGCCAGGCGGCTTGCCACTACCGAGCCCACGCCAAAGAAAGCGCCGTGTGGCAAACCGGATAACAACCGGGCGATAAACAAAGCATTATGATCGGGCGCGAAAGCCGAGAACGCGTTGAAAACGGTAAACATGACCATTAAGGCGATCAGTATTTTTTTAGGCGGATAGTTGCTGCTGATGGCCACCAGTAAAGGCGCGCCGATAACTACACCAAGCGCGTAGGCGGAGATGAGGTGCCCGGCCACGGGGATGCTCACCCGGAAATCTTTGGCGATATCAGGCAGTAGCCCCATCATTACAAATTCGGTGGTGCCTATGCCAAGGCCGCCAAGGGTAAGGGGAATTAAATTCTTTTTCAATTGGGGTTAAATTATGGTGATGCCGGCTTGCTTGTAGGCGGTTAGCCTATCGTCGTTGGCTTCGGCATCGGTAACAATAATATCTATAGCTGTCGCGGGGCTTATGTAGTACGATTCGGCGGTGTTTAATTTATCGATGGTGGATAGTGCGATGGTTTGGCCGGCCATTTCCATCATCGTACGTTTTACCTGTGCTTCGTCGTGGTTTACGGTAGTTAAGCCCATGGTTGGGTGAATGCTGCAAACGCTCATGAGGCACAAGTCGGCACGGAAGTTTTTGAAAGTCTGGATGGTTTCATAACCAATGGTGGTAAAAGCGGTTTTACAAAGCCGGCCGCCGGCAAATATCACTTCGGCCGTGGGATGATCTTCCAGCACGCTCACTACCGGGAAGCTGTGGGTAACCACAGTGATCTTCATATCGGCGGGGATCAACTCGGCCAGGGCCTGGATGGAGGTACCGCCGTCGAGGAAGATTACCTGCCCGTCTTTTATGAATTGTAATGCCTTTGAGGCTACAATACGTTTTTGGTCCATATCGTGCTTTTCCCTTGCCCGGAAGTGCCGCGGCGTAGGCGAATGCGCCACAGCCCCGCCGCGAACGGCTTTCAGCAGGCCTTGGTCCGACAGGCTTTTGATATCGCGACGGATGGTATCTTCTGATACATTGAGCGCGTTGCTGAGGTCGGTAAGTGATACGCTGCGCTGCCTTGCCACATGCGCCAATATTTGTTCTAAGCGTTCGTCCTTAATCATAGCTTAATTGCAATTTATTGCAAACTTAAAATAAAAGTTGCAAAATATTGCATAAAATGGTTTTCTTTGCAGAAAAATATTGCAAACCAGATGAAAAAAACGATAGCGATTGACATGGATGGCGTAATGGCCGATACCGAGCCCCATTTTTTTGACTACTATGAACAGGAAACCGGCATAAGGCTTACCCGGCAGGATATTGCAGGCATGACCGAGTACGACGCTTTTAAAGGCAAAGGCCACGGGATGGTGAACAAACCCGGCTTTTTCAGAACGTTGCCGCTGATGCAAGGAGCCGTTGAGGCGGTAAAATCATTAATGGAAGATTTTGAGGTGTATATTGTATCGGCAGCCATGGAGTTCCCGCTATCGCTTCCCGAGAAATACGAATGGCTGGCCGAGCACTTCCCGTTCATCAACTGGCGAAATATTGTTTTTTGCGGCGATAAAAGCATCATCAAAACCGACTTTTTAATTGACGACCACTGCAAAAACCTGGACTACTGCCACGGCAAGCCCATTATGTTTGATGCTTTCCATAATACCAACCTGCATCACCACCAAAGGGTTAATAATTGGGCCGAGGTGCTGGAACTGCTGGAGGGAGAACGGGAAGGAATCAAGAATTAAGACAGTTTTGTAGGGATGGATTGGAGTAGGCTTAATAATACAGAAGGAGGTAGTGCTTATTACCTATAAAATATTCAACTTCCCTGTCATCCTGGAGAAAGAAGGCTCTATTTACCGCATCGCATTATTGCCCTGTTTTAACTAAACTCATGGTATCCCATTTTATCTAAAACGGCCCTGTTTAACTTATCTTGTTTAGATTTCCAGGTATAAAATGCCAGTGTTTTTAATTTTTCCGGGAACTTGTAGGTGATGAACTTTTCAAAATCTATCGCCGAACTCGAAATTCTTAAATCTTCAAGCGAACTTAGTAGCTCAAGTCCAGTCATTGATTTCAGTGATTTGCAATCCAGTACTTTTATATCTTTTAAAAGCTTTAATTCCGGAAAATCTATCTCTTTTAATTGAATTTCATTTTCAACATGCAATGTTCTTAAGTTTTTAAACTTTTTAATAGCTGATAGGTCATTAAATCCTCTAACCCAATCAATAACAAGATTTTCAATACTATTTTCATCTATCTCGTTGATATCTGTCCTGCCGCCAAGTATTATTGACAATGTTTCAAGATATTTAAGATCGTTAACAAAACTTAATGGCACCTTGCTGACTGAATTCAATCGAAGTGTTTTTAGTTGTGTTAAGCTTGATAAGGCACTGATATTTTTTGTATGCCCAACTATTTGCAGATCTCTTAAATCGGTATAATCTTTAAGGTAATCAAGATTAAGCGCTTTACTTTTTGTATCACCAATTGACAGCTCATTAATGCTCTTTAGATTATCAAAGGACAATATTTCTAAATTTTCTAATTCAAATATCCCTAAGCGTATCTTATTTAAATATTTTAACTTTTTTAAGTTTTCAATATTCTTAACGCTCCTCACGCAGTCAATAGCTAGGGCTTTCACATTGGGAATTTCATCAAGCGTTGCACAATCAAATCCATCATTGTAAAACCTTACCATTAACCTGGAGTTGTTTTTTGAAACTAACTTATCTATTTGTAAAAGAGTTGCGGATGTATAAACTGGTTTTGAAAACTGTATGATTACTTCGTCATTATCTAACAACCGGTCGTTTAAAATCTGTTCGTCGATGATTGCCTGGTCCTGGATTCTAAAGTGTTTCACGTAATGATTTTTGTTGTTTTAATATTTATGTCGATAAATCTATACTTCAATTGATGCGCAATGAAGTTAGTAAATAATGTTAATCGGTAATGTACATCAAACTCCTACATTACCTGCACATATCATGAAAAGGGAAACAACCAGGCTATGCTTTGAAGATAATGACGGCAAGATGAACATAGCGATGTTCGGAGTGCATCGACTTGCCACCGCACCCCCTTTTTTATTTATTAAACTACTTTAATTTTATTGCGGCTACGCCTCAGTTCCTTTGTATCACATTAAAACGTAATACAAATGAAAACATCACCAGAAGAAACTATTAAACAATACGTAGCCTCGTGGAACGTACAAGGCGAGGACGACATTAAAGCGGCATTTGCCAAATGCTGGGCCGCCCATGCTATTTACACTGATCCTAACTATGAAAATGTAACCGGGGTTGACGGCATTGCCGCGCTGTGCGTAGGCTCGCACCAGTTAGCACCGGGCCGCATATTTCACTTACACACCCTGCCCGAGCATCACCATAACGTGGCTTTGTACACCTGGACGGTTGATATCCCCGGTAAAGAAGCCAAGGGCGGTACAGATTATATTGAATTTGATGCGGATGGGAAGATAGTAAGGTTGGTGAGCTTTTTTCCGCCGTTGCAGTAGGGGTATTGTTGCATAACCATGTTGCCATTGAATACTGTCATGCTGAGGTACGAAGCATCTATTCTACGCCTTGCAAAGTACGCGCACAGTTTGCGAATAGATGCTGCGTACCTCAGCATGACAGGTGGCTTTCGCTATGATTAAAAAACATCTGCACATCTGATATTTGAAATCTGCACATCAAAAAGTAAACCCCGCCTCACTATCCGGGTTATCCAGTTTATCGCTTTTGCGCTCGCCGCCTACGGTTACGTGCAGCATGTTTATTTGCTGGGGGTGTTCGGTATAAAGCAAATCGTCGTGCACATCAACCTTTTTGGGTTTGCTGATGCCTTTGGCTTCAAAGTAAACCCAGGCGCCATCTTCCTGAATCTCGTAGCCCAGGTAGGTTAGGGCAATAACTTTATTATCGGCTTTTATAGCCAGGTGCTTTTTAATGTAATCATTCAGCATCTCGTTTAGCTTCGCCTTGTTCTTGGGGTGTACAATATCAACCGGGGTTTTGTATTGCTTTTCTATGGTACGCTCCAGGTCGTCGTAAAAAATGCGGCAGCTTACCTCAACGCTTTGGGTTTTGGCGTTGTGGGTAATTTCGGTAACACTTACAAAAAAAGGGTGGAATAAGCTGAACAAGCTTATCATCATCAACTGTAACATCTCTCGTCCGGGTGTTTTATTTTCGACAAAAAACGTTATTTTTATTGGCAATTGCGAATTAGCTCAATGACTGACTTTTCATTATACTTCCAGTTAGGATGGCAACATATCTGTAACTGGGAGGGGTACGACCATATTTTATTCGTCGCCGTGCTTTGCGGTACCTACCTGCTGGCCGACTGGCGCAAGGTGTTGGTACTCGTTACGGCCTTCACTATTGGCCACTCTATCACGCTGGCTTTAAGTGTGTTAAACGTTATCCATATCAACACTTCGCTTATCGAGTTTTTAATTCCCGTTACTATAGTTTTTACAAGTTTGGTTAATGTGCTTAATAAAAAGCGCACAACGGGCACTATGCGGCTTAACTATGCGCTGGCCTTATTTTTTGGCCTTATACATGGCATGGGCTTTTCAAACTACTTAAAAAGTTTGCTGGGCACCATTACTAATATCACCGGCCAGCTGCTCGCTTTTAACCTCGGGCTGGAGTTTGGGCAGGTATTAATTGTAATATCTGCGTTACTTATCTCATTCCTGCTCGTCAAATTTGCCAAAACTCCACAGCGCGACTGGACGATGTTCCTGTCGTCGGCTATATTTGGAATTGCTTTTATAATGTGTATCGAACGTTTTTTCCTAATTAAATTCAGATGAATAAATTTTACCCTGCCCTATTTTCGTGCCTGCTGATGGCCTCGGCATCATGGGCACAACACGACAACAATCCCGGCTCCAATCACGGTAACCGTTTTGAGCAGCTGGGTACCATGCTAAGCACCCCAAACAGCTATCGCTCGGCATCGGGTGCGCCGGGGCCCAAGTACTGGCAACAGAAAGCCGACTACGAAATTAACGCCACCCTTAACGATGATAAGCAGCGTTTGGATGGATCGGAAACCATTACGTACAGCAACAACTCGCCCGATGCGCTTACCTACCTGTGGGTTCAGCTGGATGAAAACCAGCACATGAAGGATGCCGAAAGCTTTACTACTGCCGAAAGCAAAATGCAGGGCAAGATGACCATGCGCCAGCTGCAAGGCGTTATGGGCCACAACCTTGATTTGGGTAACCACATTGAGAGCGTAAAGGATGCCAATGGTGGTACCCTTAGCTATACTATTAACGAAACGATGATGCGTATTGAGTTGCCAACCACTTTGGCACCGGGCGCAAAATTTAAGTTTAAAATTAACTGGTGGTACAATATATCAGACAGGATGACTATTGGCGGCCGCGGCGGGTACGAGTACTTTGCCGAGGATAACAACTACCTGTACACCATGACGCAGTGGTACCCAAGAATGGCTGTTTATAGCGATTTCCAGGGGTGGCAAAACAAACAGTTTTTGGGCAGCGGTGAGTTTGCCTTAACTTTTGGTGATTTTAAAGTGAACATTAATGTACCTGCCGATCATTTGGTAGGCGGTACAGGCCAGTGCTCCAACTATGCCCAAAACCTTACCGGCGCGCAGCTAAGCCGCTGGAATAAGGCACAAACAGCAACCACACCTGTGCAGATAGTTACTTTGGATGAAGTTAAAAATGCCATGAAAGGCCATGCAACCGCCCGCAAAACATGGAGTTTCCATGCCGAAAACGTGCGCGATTTTGCATGGGTATCATCACGCCGTATTGTTTGGGATGCCATGAGCGCCCAGATTGAGGGCGGCCGCAAAGCGATGGCCATGTCATACTACGGCCCCGAGGCTTACCCGCTGTACAGCAAATATTCAACTAAAGTGGTTGCGCATACCATCAAAACGTATTCAAAACATACCATCCCGTACCCTTACCCCGTTGCTATTTCGGTTGAGGCGGCAAACGGTATGGAGTACCCGATGATCTGCTTTAACTTCGGCCGTGCCGAAAAGGATGGTACTTACAGCGAGGCCACCAAAAACGGGATGATAGGTGTAATTATCCATGAAGTTGGCCATAACTTTTTCCCGATGATCGTGAACTCGGACGAGCGCCAGTGGACCTGGATGGACGAAGGCCTGAACACATTTACGCAGTACCTTACCGAGCAGGAGTGGGACCCCAAATTCCCATCGTCACGCGGTCCGGCCTACAAAATTGTTGATTACATGAAAATGCCGAAGAATCAGCTGGAGCCTATCATGACCAACTCCGAAAACATTATCATGTTTGGTCCTAACGCTTACGCCAAACCGGCTACCGCGCTTAACGTACTGCGCGAGACTGTAATGGGCCGCGAGTTGTTTGATTATGCCTTTAAAACTTACGCCAAACGCTGGGCCTTCAAACACCCAACGCCCGAAGACTTGTTCCGCACCATGGAAGATGCATCGGCGGTTGACCTGGATTGGTTTTGGCGCGGATGGTTTTACGGAACCGAACCTGTAGACGTATCATTAGATAGCGTGAAATACTACAAATTAAACAGTAAAAATCCCGCCCTTGAAAGCGCTACAGACCGTGCCGCTTACGACCGTAACCTGGAAAACATCAGCACAACCCGCAACAAAGCGGCAGGTATGCAAACTACCGTAGAGGCCGATACCTCCCTGCAGGATTTTTACAGCAAATGGGACCGCTTTGCCCCAACACCTTTAACCGCTAAAGCCTACCAGGATATGTATGCTGGTTTAAGCCCCGACGAAAAGAAGTTTTACGATAGCAAAACCAATTTTTACGAACTTACCTTCAGCAACAAAGGCGGCCTGGTAAGCCCAATCATCATTGAGTGGACTTACACCGATGGCACCAAAGAGGTTGACAAACTGCCGGCCTATATCTGGCGCAAAAACGAGTTTAAGGTAAGCAAGGTATTTGCCAAAGCCAAAGAAGTAAAATCTATTAAACTTGACCCATACCGTGAAACCGCCGACATTGACGAAGCCAACAACAGCTGGCCCCGCGAATACGCCCCAACAAGGTTCGAGCTGTTTAAGCAACAGGTTTTACCAAGAGGAGCCACATCGGGCAGTAACCCGATGCAGGATGCCAGGAAAACGAATTAATATAAAAAAGAGGCTGATCATGATTTATGATACAGCCTCTTTTTTAATATTTAAGTAGGATTTATTATACCCCTAACAATAACCTTGCAGGATCTTCCAGCAGTTGTTTTACGCGTACCAGGAAGCTTACCGATTCGCGGCCGTCGATGATACGGTGATCATATGACAGCGCCAGGTACATCATCGGGCGGATAACCACCTGTCCGTTTACGGCAACAGGGCGCTCAATAATATTGTGCATGCCCAGAATGGCCGATTGCGGCGAGTTTAATATCGGAGTCGACATCATTGATCCAAACACACCACCGTTGGTGATGGTGAAGGTACCACCGGTCATTTCGGGAATGGTGAGTTTGTTTTCGCGGGCTTTACCGGCCAATACCACGATGGCTTTTTCAATTTCGGCAAGGCTAAGGCTATCGGCATTACGGATCACCGGAACAACCAGCCCTTTAGGGGCCGATACTGCGATAGAAACATCGGCGTAGTTGCTGTATACAATCTCTTCGCCTTCTATACGGGCATTTACAGCCGGCCAGTCTTTCAGCGCCTCGGTAACTGCCTTGGTGAAAAACGACATAAAGCCTAAACCAACGCCATGTTTCTCTTTAAATTTATCTTTGTACTTGCTGCGCAATTCCATGATAGGCTGCATATCCACTTCGTTAAAAGTGGTAAGCATGGCTGTTTCGTTTTTAACAGCTACCAAACGTTTGGCCACAGTTTTACGCAACGAGGTCATTTTCTCGCGTTTCTCGCTCCTTGAGTTTTGAGTTGCGGGTTCTGAGGTCTGAGGCGTGGGGGCTGTGGTCTGAGTAGCCGGGGCTGCTGGTTTTGCGCTTGCAGCTTGTGCACCCAATGCATCACCTTTGGTAATGCGGCCATCAACACCTGTACCCGATACGGCTTTAGGGTCAACGCCTTTTTCGGCTAATATTTTAGCAGCTGCGGGCGATGGGGTGCCTGAGGCATAAGTAACACCCCCGGGCTGTACCGCCGCACCGCCACGAGGCGATTCGTCGGTTGCGCTTACTACTGCGGGGGTAACTGCAATAGGGGCAGCGCCTACACCTTCAATAGTACACACAATAGCACCAATTGGCAATACGTCGCCCTCTTTGGCTATGGTTTTTAATACGCCGGCTTTTTCGGCAGTTAATTCAAATGTGGCTTTATCCGATTCCAGTTCGGCAATGGCCTCGTCCATTTCAACAGCATCGCCATCTTTTTTTATCCAGCGGGATAAAGTAACCTCGGTGATTGATTCACCTACGGTTGGCACTTTAATTTCTAAAGAACCACCACCTGCAACAGGTGCCGGAGCAGCAACAGGCGCGGCAGCGGCAACTGGGGCCGGTGCTGGTGCGTTAGCTACAACTTCGGGCTGTGGTTGTGCAGCCGGTGCAGGAGCAGCAGCGCCTTCGCCTTCTTCAATATTGGCAACTAATGCGCCAATGGCTAAAGTATCGCCCTCTTTGGCAACAATTTGTAAAGTACCTGCACGCTCGGCAGTAAGTTCAAAAGTGGCCTTGTCCGATTCTAACTCGGCAATAACCTCATCCATTTCCACGTGATCGCCATCCTTTTTTTTCCAGCTTGCCAGGGTTACTTCTGTTATTGATTCACCTACGGTAGGTACTTTGATCGCTAAACTCATATTTTAGTATTGTATATTTTTGAATGGTTGTACGTTATACGTTTTAAGTTGTACGTTTTGCATAGTCAGCTAACGTTGTAAGTTATACGTTGTACGTTTTTGATGAGCACGTATAACGTACCACGTAAAACGTATCACCTAACTCAATCCGCTCCGGCATCAGCCATTTTTTTGGTTGTCTTTTTTATTGCTTCTTTTACCACTTTACCGGCTGGCGCTTCAAATGCTTTTGAAACAATGTAGGCCTGCTGCGCGGCATGCTGTTTGGCAAAGCCGGTAGCGGTACTGCTGCCCTCGTTACGTGATATCACATTCAGGTTAATTACCGTATCGTTGTGGAATTTGCGGCAAATGTATGGCCACGCACCCATATTTTCGGGCTCTTCCTGTACCCAGATAAACTCGGTAGCTTTCTCGTATTTGGCTTTTACTTTTAGTATTTGCGTAACCGGGGTTGGGTATAGTTGCTCTACACGAACGATGGCTACGTCTTTGCGCTTATCGGCTTGTTGTTTATCCAGCAAATCGTAATAAACTTTACCGGTACAAAGCAGTACGCGTTTTACCTTTTTAGGATCGGCGTAAGTATCGTCAATCAGTTCGTGGAATTTACCGCTGGTAAAATCTTCTATCGGCGATACGCACTTAGGACTGCGCAATAAACTCTTAGGCGTAAATATAATAAGCGGCTTGCGGAAATCGCGGTGCATTTGCCTTCTTAATATATGGAAGAAGTTTGCCGGCGTAGTACAGTTAGCTACCTGGATATTATCATCGGCACAAAGCTCCATAAAACGCTCAACACGGGCCGATGAATGCTCTGGGCCCTGGCCTTCATAACCATGAGGCAGCAACATCACCAGGCCATTACCGCGTTGCCATTTAGTTTCGGCACTGGCAATATATTGGTCAACAATGATCTGTGCACCGTTAAAGAAATCGCCAAACTGAGCTTCCCAGATGGTTAGTGCGTTAGGGTTAGCCAAAGCGTAACCGTACTCAAAACCAAGTACGCCATATTCAGATAGGAGGGAGTTGTAAATACTCAGTTTAGCATCTGTTTCGATGGTTGCCAATGGCGTATACTCATCTTCCGAATCGGCAAGGGTTAATACCGCGTGGCGGTGCGAGAAAGTACCGCGCTTAACATCTTCACCACTTAACCTTAAAGGGTAGCCCTCTTTTAATAAGGTTCCGTAAGCTAAAAGTTCGCCCATGGCCCAGTCAAAAACCTTGGTCTGGTTCACCATCGTTTTGCGGTCTTCAAACAGCTTTTCAATTTTTTTGAAAAACTCCATGTCGGCCGGCAGTGTGGTTAACTTATTACCTATTGCTAATAGTTCTTCTTCGGGTACCGATGTATCAATTGCTTTCACAAACTCTTTATGGCTGGCCAGGTGTAAACCGCTCCAGGCGCCTTCAAACATGGCAATGGTATCGGTAAACCTGTCTTCGGCTTTTGATTCATCCAGCTTTTGCTGCAACTCATCCTTAAATGCTTTCTCAACCCCTTTCAGGTAAGTGGCATCAATGCTGCCTTCATCAATCAGTTTTTGATTGTAAATTTTCAGCGGGTTAGCATGCGCCTCAATAGCCTTGTACAACAACGGCTGGGTGAATTTTGGTTCATCAGCCTCGTTGTGGCCGTAGCGGCGGTAACACAGGATATCTATAAATACATCCTCGTTAAATACCTGCCTGTACTCCATGGCCAGGTTAACAACGTAGGCCAAAGCCTCCACATCATCGCCATTTACGTGGAATACCGGGGACAAAACTGTTTTTGCCACATCGGTACAATAAGTACTTGAACGGGCATCTTTATAGTTGGTGGTAAAACCTATCTGGTTATTGATAACCAGGTGAATAGTGCCGCCGGTGCGGTAGCCATCCAGTTTTTCCATTTGTAAAACTTCGTAAACAATACCCTGGCCTGCAACAGATGCATCGCCATGGATCAATATAGGGGCGATTTTTGAGTGATCGCCATTATATTTAAAATCGATTTTGGAACGGGTGATACCTTCTACAACCGGGTCAACCGCCTCTAAATGCGATGGATTGGGGCAAAGGCTCAGGTGCACTTTTTTTCCGTTTGATGTGGTTACATCGGTTGAAAAGCCTAAATGGTATTTAACATCACCACCAAAAGGCGATTCAGAATCAAAGTTTTTACCTTCAAACTCCGAGAATACCTCTTTATAGGTTTTCTCCATAATATTGGTAAGCACATTTAAGCGACCGCGGTGGGCCATACCGATGATGAACTCCTCGATACCCAAATCGGCACCTTTTTTAATAACCGAATCCATGGATGGGATCAGCGCCTCGGCTCCTTCGAGCGAGAAACGTTTTTGCCCCAGGAATTTAGTACCCAAAAAGTTTTCGAACGTAACAGCCTCGTTGAGCTTGTTCAGCATCGATTTTTTCTCGTCGATGGTGAAAGACGGTGTGTTGCGGTTTTTTTCCATCCTATCCTCAAACCATTTGATTTTGATAGGATTGCGAATGTACCTGTACTCGGCGCCAATGGCACGGCAGTAAGTATCTTCCAGTAATTGGCGAATGTCGCTCAGCTTAGCAGCGCCCAGGCCAACTTCAACACCAGAGTTAAAAACGGTATCCAGGTCGGCCTCGCTCAAGCCGAATGTTTCCAGCTCTTTACCCGGATAATAGTGACGGCGCTCCCGAACCGGGTTGGTTTTAGCAAACAGGTGGCCGCGTGAGCGGTACCCATCTATCATGTTAAGCACTTTGATCTCTTTTAAAAAGTGATCATAAGTTTTATCATCAACGCCAGGTGCAGCTGTTGAAGCTGCTGTGCCTGTTGCATTTGTGTTTATGTTAAATTCAAACCCCTCGAAAAACTTTTGCCAGCCATAATCTACCGATTCGGGGTCTTGTTTGTATGCTTCGTATAAGGAATTGATGTAGTCTGCGTTGCCGCTATTGATATAATTTAGACGATCCATGTGAAAATGATCTTTAAAACAGTGCAAAAGTAAGCATATACGGTAATATACTTCACAATTAATTGTAAAGAAATTCAGTTAAAAATGATGCAGTTTTGATGGGAATGAATGGTTTGGAGGATAAAATACGGTTGGTTATGATTGAAAAGACTAAAACTTAATCTGGCCATATCTCTCCTCGTGCTATCAAATAGAACTGTTAGCGGGTGCGGAACCTTGGTCCCCGCGTAAAGTTTTGAATTTTTATGGAGAGCAATTATTGAACAAATATTATTATTTTTGTTAATATGAATGCAGATTTAAACATCAATGAAATCCTGTTGCAGGTTGAACGGCTGGACAAAGAAGATCAGCTAAGTCTTTTAGAAAAGCTTGCACTAATGATCCGTAAATCTGAACGAAAACAAAAACAGACAAAACTATCTTCACTGTCCGGCATAGGCTCATCTTTATGGAGCAACTTAGACATTGATGAATATGTAGATCAGGAAAGACAGTGGTAATTACGGTGTCCCAATGTGTCTTTTAATTGCAAATACTACGCATCACCGTTATACTTTATTTTTCCCTCGATTAATCTCGTTATTCTGCCAATAGTTTCAGCATTTATTTGATTGATTCCAATTACCTCGAATTCTGATATTCTTAATGTTGGATTCAAGTTATTGTGTTGAGGAAGCAAGTCACGAAAGCAGTCTAAATAAGCCCTTTGATGGGTGCGCCCTCCTACAAAATTAAAGTCTATAGTAACCTTATTTGATCTATACTTATTTGCACGGACAGCATGTGCTAAACATAGTTTTTTCCATTCATCGACGGAATAGTTTAGTTTCAAATCTTTTGGATAATTATTCAACGCCGTTAGTCGAGCTGTACTAAAATGTTGAAATTCATCAAATTCAAAAAGGAAATTATATTTCCCACCAAAATAGGCATCGCATTGTAATTGAACTCTCCTTTTAATCGAATTATTCCCTCCCAAGTCAGAATGTATCTTGTCAATTATATGGTAGGACTCTTTAAAATGACCTTGTTGATGTTGATTTATAAACCAGTGAAACTTTTCTGATCGAGGTCTCTCGCCTAAAATCGAGCTAACAATTTCAGTAATTAACTTTTGTTTTTCTCCAACAGGCATGATATTTTACAGTAAATAAAATTGTCTTAAAAAACGAAAAGCCCCATCACACCCCTACCAAATCCCCGGCCTCATCTACAGGTGATGACTCCCAGGTGGTCACAAAATCGCTTTTGGTATCCAGTTCTTTTTGCGGGATTGCCGCTATGGTGTACTTGCTTACTTTGGCATCATTTATACCGGCAATAAAGGCCCAGTTGCCCCAGTTACTTGCAGGCGAGTAATCTATCAGTTTTTCTTCAAAATAGGCGGCCCCTTTAATCCAATCGGCTTTTAAATCATTTACAAGGTAAGTGGCTACTATCTGGCGGCATTGGTTGCAAATGTAACCTGTGGCATTTAACTCATGCATACAGGCGTCAATGAACGGGATGCCGGTTTTGCCTGCCGACCATTTATCAAAGTTTTCGTTGTTTATGGCAACCGTTTCTTCAGTAACTTTTGCCTGGATGAATTTCTGTCCGTGTTTTTTAAACATAAACCTGAAATAGTCGCGCCATAACAGCTCCAGTTTCAGCATGCTGCTTTGGGCATCGTTATGCTTAAATATTTCCCAGTAAACCTGTCTTGGCGAAATACAGCCTACAGCCAGCCATGGGGATAATTTTGAGGTATTGGTAATGATGCCTGCTTTACCCTTGGCTTTAACGGCTAGGTCGGTTTTTGAAAAATATTTATGCAACTGTACCAGCGCGGCTGTTTCGCCACCCTGAAAATAATTGGTTGCCCGCACATCGTCAACAGGTTGGTTTAAGCCTAACTGCTGTAGGGTTGGCAATTCACCCCAGTCGACAATATCGGGGGTATAAATATGTTCGGGCGTGGGTACACATGGGCGTACGTTGCTGTCGCGCTCAACTTTCTTTTTAAATATGGCAAAACTATCGGGGATATCTTTTATCGGGAAGGGTAAATCCTCCTTGTGGTACATGGTATGCCCAATAAAGTGCTTCAGGTTAAGCCGCAGTTTCCAAAGGGCAGCTTCAACCTCCTCCGATTTTGCAGTTTCTTCGTAGGCTACCTCCCGGTGGTGATATACTTCACTTACCTGGTATCGACTTGCAAGCTGGGGTATAATTTCGGCCGGGTTACCTATGCGGATAATCAGTTCGGCACCGTAGCCCTGCAGGTTTTTACGTAAATCGGCCACCGCCTCCAATAAAAACCGGGCCCTGAAACTTCCTGTTTTGCTGGCGCCAGATGCTGTTTGCTGAAAATAATACGGATCAAAACAATATACCGGCAGAACTTTATCAGCCTTGCGTACGGCTTCTAACAAAATTTCGTTATCATGTATCCGCAAGTCATTTCTAAACCAAACCAGTATCGTTCTATCGCTCATAGTTAAACAGGGAGTTAACTGTATTAATGCAGGCTACAAATTTGCAATTTATTTATTTCTCCTGCACCGTTCGCTGCAATATTTGACATCTTCCCAACATTTTTCCCATTTTTTGCGCCAACYAAAAGGCTTTTTGCAAACTGCACAGGTTTTATGAGGCAAGTTTTTTGCAGACATAATGGCTAAAGATAGGCTATCTGTGTCAAAAAAACACATTGGTCATTATCAAATGCCAAAAAAGCTGAATAAAAACTTACTTATCCGTCTTGATTTTAGCCCTGATGATTGAATCTTTTTGCGCGTTCGTAAGCTTATAATTAAACCCGAAAAGTGCTCCCTCAAAATCACCATAAGATGGATTAGGGATGATGATGTACCTGCTGCCAAATTCTTTTTCCAGCTTTTGGGTGGTAGCCGCCCGGCTTTCCTCTGTGGGGTGGTTATCATACAGTATATCAAAATCGGGCAGGTTATCGCCACAAAGCAGCAGGATATTGTGGGTTTTCAGCACGTTTAACCTCCGGGCTTCTTTACTTGATGTACCCGTTTTTAATTGCAGGTGTGCGTCGTCGGCGTTTGGCAAGCCATATAACTGCAGGTTTTTAAGGGTTGTTGCCCGCTCATTTTCGTTACGGTTGGTGATGTAAAAAATAGTGACGCCTCTTGAGGCGGCATATTTAAAAAACGCCGGGGCACCTGGTACCGTATCGGCCACAGTCTTGTCGGTCCACTCCTTCCAGGTTGCATCGGTATAGTCTTTGTTTTGCAAGGCACGGGCTGCATCATAGGGGCTATTATCCAATAGGGTTTCGTCAATATCGGTAACAATGGCCAGTGGCTTGCCGCCCGGATTTTTTACACCTTCATCAACCCTAAGCCTGGCAATATTATAGGCCTGGAAACATAMAGCCTTATACTCTGCCGCCCTTTGCTGCCATATAGACGCCCATGCTTTACCGTTATTAGTGATGGATGAAGCGCTGTTTGTAGCTACGGGTTTTGTTGCGGCACAGGCTGTAAATAATAGGATTACGGGCAGTAGGTGTATTTTTTTCATTGGTAGTATATTGTTGAGATTTGGATTTTGTCAAATTCTGCTGGGGCGATGACGTATATCGCACGGCGGCGAAGACTCACCCGGCCCCGATGCATCGAGGGCCACCGTCTCTTCGGCTGCGCCGGAAAGAGGGGCTGGAAATTTCATTACCTGGTTTGCTCATTTTTTATTATAATATGCGTCGTTCAAGCCCCTCTTTCCAACGAAGTTGAAGAGAGGGTGGCCCAGCGCAGCGTTGGCCGGGTGAGTCTTCGCCTGCGTTTAAAGCCGATAACTATTTGAACCAAAACACATGATAGCAACTTAATTAACCGTCACAAACCATTTTAAAATTTCGCAAAACCCTATATTCCAGCACCAAAATAGCTTTACAACAGCTCAGGCTTAATTTTATCCGTGAACTCTTTGGCAAATTTATTCAGTTTCGGCTGGATAACAAACGCGCAGTAGGACTGGCCCGGATTATCGTTAAAATAATTTTGATGGTAATCTTCGGCCTGATAAAACTGGCTGGCCGGCGTTACCTCGGTTACTATCGGGCTGTCAAAAACCTTTTCATTGGTTAGGGTATTAATCATGGCAATGGCCGCGTCCTTTTGCTCAGCGGTTGTATAAAATATGGCCGAGCGGTATTGCGTCCCTACATCATTACCCTGGCGGTTAAGGGTTGTAGGGTTGTGAGTTTTAAAGAAAACGAGCAACAGTTCGTCTAAAGATAATACATCGGCATCGTACTCCAGTTCAATAACCTCGGCATGGCCCGTAGTGCCGGTGCAAACCTGTTTATAGGTGGGGTTATCAACATGGCCGCCCATATAGCCCGATGTTACCGAAATTACTCCCTTAAGCGATTGAAAAACGGCTTCGGTGCACCAAAAGCACCCGTTGCCGAAAGTTATTTTTTGAATATTTGAAGGCATTTTATTGTTTTGTTTAAATTGATAAACAGCTCCATAATAAGTGTTGTTTCAATCATAAATTGCCACATAGTCTTGAGTCGAAAGTCTTAAGTTCTAAGCCGGAAATGGACAAATTTCGACTTAAGACTTCCAACTGAAGGCCACTAACTTAATACCGGAGCCGTTACGTAATGTAAAAATACTCATTTGCGAGCCTTTTTGTTTCATTACTGTGTAAGGATTTTGTGGGGAGGGGGAAGCGCTTAATGTTAATGCGGATAACCATCAACTCATTAAAACCCACGTAACATTCTTGATAGATTACTATATTTGAGCCCTGCTTTATCCCCATGATTCAAAAACTATCCAAACTTATTTATTATAAACCCTTTGTATATTCTGCGTGGTTTGGTTTGAGTTTCCTCATCGTGCTGAAAGAGATCCTGAACCACCAGGGTTTTAATAACTACACTATTTTCAAATACAATTTTTTACATACGCTGCACCAGCAAAACCTGTACGCCGCTTATCCCGAACATTATTACGACCTGAATCATTACGGCCCTATATTTTCAATCATATTTGCGCCCTTTACGTTTTTTCCCGATTACGTGGGTATTATGCTTTGGGTAATGTTTAACGCTTTTGTACTGTTTAAAGCCATCCAGCTGCTGCCGCTGAAGCAAAATCAATATGTGATTGTATTACTTATTTGCGCCCATGAATTAATGACAGCATCGGCCAACGTGCAAAGTAACCCCCTGGTGGCCGGGCTTATTATCCTAAGTTTCAATTTCATCAACAAAAAACAGGATTTTTGGGCGGCGCTAATGATTGCACTGGGCACGTTCATCAAATTGTACGGTATTGTAGGCCTGGCGTTCTTCTTTTTTTCCGATAACAAACTCAAGTTCATCGCCAGCTTTATTTTTTGGTCGGTAGTCATGTTTGTATTGCCGATGCTCATATCGTCGCCAGCGTTTATTGTGCAAACCTACCGCGATTGGTATATAGACCTGAAAGGTAAAAACCTACAAAACGAAGGCTCTATTATGCAGGATATTTGTGTAATGGGCTTCTTTCGCAAAATATTAAACTACCCGGGGCTTAAAAACACGGTGGTAATTATCCCTGCAATGGCGTTGTTCGCCGTTTCATACCTGCGGATAAACTGTTTTAAATCGACGCCTTACCGTTTACTTATCCTGTCATCGGCATTAATATTTGCTGTAATTTTCAGTAGCGGATCCGAGTCGCCTACTTATATCATTGCGTTTGCGGGTGTGGGTATCTGGTTTATGAATTTAAACAGGCCCGTAACCGGTTTCGAAATATTTTTGCTGGTACTGGCCATCATCTTAACCACCCTGTCGCCATCTGATCTTTTCCCACGATCCATTCGCGAAACGTATGTGCTGCCTTACAAATTAAAGTCGCTGCCCTGTTTTTTAATCTGGCTGAAAATAGTGTACGAAACACTAAGCCGGACTTTTGTAAAGTCAGAAACCAGGCCTGCATTATAATTTCAATGTCTGTTTTTTACACCTTTTCTTCTATCCTTCAATACTTCAGAATTTCTTCAGATTTAAGCATTAAAATGCGCTTTGTAATTAAAATGATACATAAATTATTATTTTTGTAAAGAGAAAGTTACATTTATACAAAAAACTACGTATTGACGAAAAGCGGGGCATTGGTGTACTGGAATCCTAACAGTAAAACAAGCACAGTTGCTATTGATTTATGTGTTTTTTTTAATGACCAATTAAATATTCATACGGTAAAAGCTGACCTGCAGCAACCTTAAAACCTATTGAGCAATATGATTTCCGATTTAAAGATGAAGCTCTCTATCATTATCCCCTGCCATAATGAGCAGAATAATGTGGGGTTTCTGATCCAGGCGCTTACCAAAACGCTAAACGAAACTGAATATAATTTCGAGTTGATTTTTGTTGACGACGGCAGCAGCGATAACACTGTTAATGAGATAAAATTCAACGCCGAAATATATCCGAACGTATTTTTCATTGAGCTTTCCAGGAACTTTGGGAAAGATAATGCCCTTAAGGCCGGCATTGGTATTGCTACCGGCGATGCCGTTATAACCATGGATGCAGATATGCAGCACCCGCCCAGCCTGATAATAAAAATGCTGCAGTTTTGGGAAGAAGGCTATGACATTGTTTATACATACCGCGAAAACGCAAATCCGCATGCAAAATTTTACCAGAAAGCTACTTCAAAACTTTTTTACAAAGGCATAAACATGCTATCGGACATTAAGTTGGAAGATGGCACTGCCGACTTTAGGCTGATGGACGAAAAGGTTGTAAGGCAATTAAAACAAATTGATGAACATGAATTGTTTTTAAGGGGCATCATTAAATGGGCCGGTTTTAAACAATACGGCATACCCTACACCCCCTCAAAAAGGCATACCGGCGAAGTCAGCTATTCATTTATAAAACTGGTAAAGCTGGCTGTGGGCAGCATTATGGCTTTTAGTGCAAGGCCTTTGTATATCATGACAGGCGTTGGCTTAACAGTTTCCCTGATGACTATTTTTTACATCCCTTATGTTTTAATTAGCTTTGCCGAAGGTTATGCCGTTAACGGATGGGCATCTATTATAGCTACCATAGCATTTTTTGGGGGCCTGCAGTTAATGGTATTAAGCATCATCGGCGTATACGTAGGCAAAATATTTATGCAGTCAAAAGCACGTCCAAATTATCTCATCAGGTCTACCAACCTTGTAAATGTAAATAATGATCTTATTAGGGTTTGATATCGAGGAGTTTGATATGCCATTGGAGTATGGCAAACAAATATCATTTGCCGAGCAGCTTTCTATATCAACCCAGGGTACTAACGTTATTTTGGCCATATTAAAAGCGGCAAAAATTAACGCTACCTTTTTTTGCACAGCAAATTATGCCGTGCATAAGCCGGAAGTTATTAGCCAGATTGTAAATGAAGGCCATGAAATAGCCTCGCACGGTTACTATCATTCAGATTTTAAACCCGAGCACCTGGCGCAATCAAAAACCAAACTCGAAGAAATATCCGGAACCGGGGTAACCGGCTTCCGTATGGCCAGGATGATGCCGGTTGATGAACGCGAAATAGCCAAAGCTGGCTATACCTACAATTCATCCATCAATCCCACATTTATCCCCGGCAGGTACAATAACTTTGGCAAGTCCCGCAGCTGGTTTTACGATCAGGATGTGTTGCAGATACCGGCATCCGTATCGCCGTTGATCCGTTTCCCGTTATTTTGGCTCAGCTTTCATAACCTGCCCATGGGGCTGTTAAAGTGGATGAGCGGTATCACCCATAAAAAAGATGGCTACCTTAACCTGTATTTTCACCCCTGGGAATTTACTAACCTGCACGATGCCCGATTTGGATTTCCCAAATATGTGGTTAAAAACTCGGGGCAACCTTTTGCAAACAGGCTGGAAGAGTTTATCAGCTGGGGAAAGTCAAAGGGCTACGAATTTATGCGGACAGATGAATTTGCCAAAGGGGTAGATAAAAAGAAGCTCACCTTAGTTGCTTAGGCGGTTACCTTTTATTTACGCCATTTCGCGTTCAAAAATTTCCTGCACCATAGCCACTTCCCTGGCATAGATTGATTTTTTGCGAGTGCCAAAATACAGCGTGTTTTCTATAATATTATAACCTTCCCAAAGCAGTTTAATGTTACCCAGGTCGCGCTCGGTTTTTGACAGGAAATCGGGGATTACGGCAATACCTTTCCCACCGCTAAGGCAGCGGATAATGGAACCCATGTTGGGCACTATAAAATTGGGTTTAAAATCGGGGCGTTTACCAAAATTGGTGTGCCAGAAACGCCGCAGGTGCTCCATGTCGCCCGATGAGCCGTACCAGCGTTGGGCCTTTAGCCAATCCTGTATTTTGGGCAAATCTTTTGTTTTGAGCAGCTTATTAAATTCATCTACATCGGTTTGCGGCCCCGCCAGTACTACAATACGCTCTTTAAAAAAAGGCTTATATTCCAAACCCTTATAATCACCCTTTTGCGGGGTAATGATCATATCAAGAATACCGCTATCCAAATCGGCCAGCATTTGAGGATAATCGCCAAATTTAATGATCACGTTAAAAGGCAGTGTGGGCAGGTACGATTCCAGCGTGAACTGAAAAGTTTCAAAACACATGCCAATGCTGATGGTAGGCACATCCTTCTCGGTACTTTTATGAAAATGCCGCTCGGCCTCTTCCAATTTACAAATCGACTCCTGTATATAGTTATACAAAATCTTTGCCCGCTCTGTTGATACCATTTTGCGCGATGAGCGATCAAACAGCTTGTAACCCACGTAACTTTCAAGCGAGCTTAAATGCAGGCTTACCCCTGGCTGCGAAATAAACAGAGATTCGGCCGCGCCGGTTAACGAACCTGTTTCATATATCGCCTTAAACGTACGGAACCATTCTAAATTCACCATAATCAATCATTATAATTATAATACAAATGTATGATTTATGTTATTTTAATTATAGAAAATAGTGCCGTAATTTTGATGCCAGTTAACACGAGATAAAAAATGAAAAATATATTTGTTATAAATGGCGGGCAGATATTCGCCCATTCCGGCGGCCTGTTCAATAAAACATTGCTGGATACAACCGTAAAATACTTTGAGGAAAACCCTGATTTTGAAGTGCGGTCGACCGATATCAACAACGCTTATGACCCCGCACAGGAGGCCGAAAACTACAAATGGGCCGACGTAATTATTTACCATACACCGGTTTGGTGGTTTCAGCTACCTCATGGTTTTAAAAAGTATATTGATGAGGTTTTTACAGCGGGCTACCAAAATGGCATATACCGCAGCGACGGCCGCACGGCCGAGAACCCCGGCATTAACTATGGTACCGGCGGCTTAATGCATGGCAAAAAATACCTGCTAACCACTTCATGGAACGCGCCGGTAACAGCTTTTACCCTACCCGGCGAATTTTTTAATGAGCACAGCGTTGATGAAGGCCCTTTGTTTGGCTTTCACCGCATGAATGCCTTTACAGGTATGGAACCATTGGAAAGTATTCATTTTTATGATGTGATGAAAAACGCTAACATTGCAGCCAACCTGCAACATTACCAGGAGCATTTAAACAAGCTATTTATCAAAAACCACAACAACCATGAAAGTATACTTAACAGCCTTAGTGAAGTGTAAACCAGGTAATACCGACGAGCTAAAAGGTTACCTTGAGCAGTTGGTAGCAGCATCGATCAAAGAGGAGGCCTGCCTGCAGTATGAGCTGTACCAATCAACCGATAATGATACCCAGTTTATTTTCCACGAAACCTGGGCCAGCCAGGAAGGCTTGGATGTGCACAACCAGCAACCGCACATCAAAAAATTTGTAGCGCAAGCCAGCCCGATACTTGATGGTGGAGTTACCATTTATAAAACAGACAGGGTAGCCTAAGCAGCCGCATTGTATAAATAAAAGCCTGGCTTTGCTCCGGGCTTTTGCATTTTCCAGGACTGTGCCGATATATTGAATTGACGCGATTTGAGTCACTTTCGTTTAATGCCGCTGTAAACAGCAGAAACAATTTGATACTAAACTACATGCAAGTAACTTGTAGGTTAGTTAATTAGCCGGATGACAATTTGGTATTGTCGCTTAAATTAACAAACTTAGTGTTTAAACTTTACGCTAACACATTATGAAAATTGCTGTATTAATTGCCCGCATATTGTTGGGCCTGGTATTCGTAGTATTTGGTCTTAATTTCTTTTTCCACTTTATCCCCATGGCGCAGCCGGCTATGAGCGATAAAGCACAGGCCTTTAGCGGCGGATTGTTTGGCTCGGGCTACTTTTTCCAATACATGAAAGTTATTGAGATTGTTGGCGGCCTGTTTTTGCTCATTAACCGTTACACCGCCCTGTTTGTACTTGTACTTTTTCCTATTTCGTTAAATATCTTTCTTTTTCATACCCTGCTGGCACCTGCCGGTATGCCAATGGGTTTAGGGGTAGTTATTTTAAACCTGTTTTTAGGCATTGCTTACTTTAAATATTACAAAAGTATTTTTACGGCAAAACCAACGTTGTAAGGTTCTTTTTAAGCATAACAAAATGCCCCGGCCTTGGCCGGGGCATTTTTGTTATTTACCACACTTCCGTGTGCATTCGCCCGATGCTTTGCAGGCTTTGCCACAGGTATCCAAACAGTTTGGTTTGGTACATGCTTTAGCACACTTGTTGCATTGGTTCATTTTGGTATTGCAGCAAGGTGTATTGGCAAATGATATATTACAAATAGTAAAAAGCACCAACGTTGTGATGAAAAGAATTTTTTTCATGATTTTGAATGATTAATGTTTAATAAAAAAATACGTTCTGAAAAAGGCAGATGTTTTTATTAAACTTTTGGCGGGTTCCAGCAGGTGATGGAATAATCAGACAAATGGCCCATACGGTATGGCGTAACATTTTTAGCCCCAAAAGTGGCAGTAATTGGTGCAACAATAATCGGCTCTGTTTTTACAAAGCAGCACGTGCCGCATGATAACATGGTAGCGCACATACCGCCATCGCAGGCTTTTTTTGAACTGTGCCCGCAAGGGGCAGAAGCCATTTTGTGGCAGCAATCCTTTTTGGGCGTATTAGCAACAGCCATCACCCTTGCCGAAATAACGGAAAGTAGCAGCAAGCAAACTAACATCACAAAAGAAATTGCTTTCATTGGCTTTTTAAACGATTACTACCACAAAATATTATTACAACCTGATCTTTATCCCTCCATTTATAACAAAACCATCCAAGGGCGCATAAATATCCTTAAACACCGGGTTGGCAATACTGCCAGTATAAATGGAATCGAACTTGGTTTGCCGTGTATCGGTCAGGTTTTCAAAGTTAATAAATAGCGAAAAACGTTCCCATATCTTCTCGGCCATCAGCCCGGTTGTCCAGTAGCCCCTGCCGGCGCTGCCATCGTTTAAACGTTGCGGACTAAAATAATAAGCTTCCAAACCAATTTTTAACTTATTCTCCAGTTCATACACCAATACGTTATTTAGCCGGTGTTTGGATACCAACGGATATGTTGTAATGCTGCTGCCTGTATGCTGTGTTACATCTGCCAGCGTATACCCTATAAAAAGCTTAAAATCGGCATAAGTTAGCTTTACATTGGTTTCCAATCCCTTTGTGTTCAGGTCGCCGCGGGGTTGCTGGTATTGCAGGTTACCATCCGGCAGCGAGGCAAGCAGGATGGGTTTCTCTATCCGGGTATAAAAAAACAATTGATTGATGCTAAAGCTCACCTTATCGTCAAATAAACCGGTACGGTAATTAAGGTCATAGCTGGCGCCGTATGACCGCTCGGCTGTGGTGTTTTTAACATCAATAGGCAACACGTTCCTAAACTGAATGCGTTCGGCGTCCTCGGTAAATACCGTAGGCGCTTTATAACCAAGCCCGCCTCCTAAACGCGTCGAAAAATGGGAGTTGATCTTCAGCAAAGCCGATATACGGGGCAGGATAAAAAAGCCATACCTGTTGTGATAGTCGCCACGCAAGCCACTTTCAACCGTTAGCTTTTGGGTAGCATCCCAGGTGTTTTGTATAAAGCCGCCAATGGTATTGTAACTGTAGTCCCTGGGTGCGAAACTACTGTTCTTATCCTCGCTAAATTTTTCTGAAAGATAATTTAGCCCGGCAACCCAGTCAGACCTTTCGCTTTTACGCGAATAAGCGACCTCGCTATAGGTAGAAAACTGCAGGCCCGAAAAGCGATAGCCTGGCAGGTCAATAGCCCTGTCAAAATAGCTTACGCTGTTTTTAACCACCAGTTTTTCTTTATCGCTCAGGTTACGGTCAAGCTCCAGTTGGGTGCTGTACCTGCCCGTTTTGTTTTTTTCGAAATAACTATGCTGCGCATTGCCATCGCCTTCAATATAATGCAGGTCGCCCCCTATGCGGTTTTCAATAGTGCTGTTTATCCCTGTTATCAGCGTGGTTTTATCGTCAAGATAAAAAAACACTTTAGGGTTAAGCGTAAAACGGTTGTACTTAGGAATGGCCGTTAAATCTATATGGGCCGGGTCGTAAGCTGTGCCATGATTATAGGCCGCAAATATGGTGGCGCCCACCTTTTTAAACTTCTGCGAATAAAAACCGCTGGCATCCAAACCCAATGCCGATGTGCCGTTTAACAGGAAGTTGAGCTGCCTTTGATCTGTTGGTGTTTTAGATATTAAGTTAACCAAGCCCGCTATGGCACCACCACCGTACAGGGTTGACGATGACCCTTTGATAACCTCCACCTGTTTTAAATCGAGCGGGGCTATCTGCAGCAAACCCAAACCGCCCGAAAAGCCGGAGTACAGCGGGAATCCATCCCGTATAATTTGCGTGTACTTGCCATCGAGCCCCTGGATGCGGATACTGGAGTTATTGCTGGTAGCCGATGTTTGCTGTGTTTGTATGCCCGTGCTTTCGGCCAGCATCATACGGATATCGCCGGGCTTCATGTTGGCCTTTTCGTCCAGTTCTTCGCCCGATATCACCTCTACCCGGGTAGGAATATTGGCAATAGTACGGCTGCTTCGGGTGGATGAAACGGTAACCTCGCCCAGCTCCTCGCCATCGCCTTTTCCTTTAGGTTGCAACAATATGGTTATTGGTTCTGTTTGGGTAAACGGGAAAGTTAAGGTATCCAGCCGGCTTTCATATCCTATATAACTAAAGCGGATAACCTGTTTACCGGTGGGTATATTGGTTAATATTATAAGGCCTGCGGCATCGGCAGTAGCCCCTTTATTAATTCCCTGTAGTAATGCTGTTGCACCAATAAGGGTTTCGTTAGTTTTGGCGTCTTTAATAATTGCTTTAAACGTATCCTGGGCATACGCCGTAGCGGTATATGAAAGTGCTGTAAAAAGCACTATGATTTTTTTCATAAATATAATTAGTTATGTAGAGGCTAAAAGCAGAATGCACAAAGCTTAAAGCTAATAGACTCTATTGTAATTCAAAATGGCCAGCTGCATAGCTGTAATTTGGATTGTACTAACTTATCTGGGGTGGTTGCCAAATGGAAAGGGCAACATCTTCGGGGTATGGGCGATGATAAGCAATAACATGCTTAACATGCGTTTCGGGCAATAAAAACGGACTGTGATTAACCGCTTTGGCAACAATAAACCCGGTACACGCGCCACACGCAAAAAATGGCGAACAACCCTGGCAATCTTTTTCTTTGGATGACGATTTGGCCGGGGTGTTTTTGGTGATAGTGTTTTTAATGCCACAATCATTATCGGCACAACAAGGCTTTGCTGTAAGCAGCAGCACAATAATAGCCGATAGATAACAAAGGAATTTCACAGGGGCAAAGGTATAAGATTTAACGATAAGTGAAAGCTATGTAAGCAGGATGAATTTATTATAGGTGAGTAATAATTCCAATTATGGCATTCCCTGCGGGCCGCGCTCGCGCACATGGCCTTAGGCGCTGGGCCGGTATCCGCTGCTATCGCTAATACTTTTGTCTGAACCGGAATTAAACGAATTTTTAGAATTTCTCGAATTTGCTTTTAAATTCTGTTAATTCTCTAATTCGTTTAATTCCGGTTCAGACAAAAAAATGTTAATTCTTTAATTCGATAAATTCCGGTTCAGATAAGAGAATCCTGTTATTTATGAGTATCTTTTGGCCTTTATCGCGCTTTTCACCGCGATACTGTTGGCCCCCATGGAGTTTATGAAGCAACGCACTTGTATTAAGGAGATAGCAGAAGCTGCCAACCGCAGTTTCGAGTGGGAAGTGCACAATTTTTTGCGCACATGGGTGCATAACCACGAGGATAAAACGCTGCTCCAGTTTGATCAGCCATTAGACGACTATTTAGCAAATGACGCGCTGCGCGATTTATTTTTGAATACGCGGCACCCTATACAGCAATTATTAACCAACCGGTCAATAGCCTGCCACCTGGGTCGGCGTGCACGGGCTGTTTATTTTGATCCGATAACCGGCGACCCCTTATTGGCGCCCACTGAACAGCGTATTTATAACCTTGCCCGCAGGATGGACAGCGAACGCATGCATGTGCCTTTCCGCTCGGTTCATCCCAACAAGCAAACCGAGGCTGGCGATACCGCGGATATCAGCACCTATCCCGAAGGATCGGAAGAAATCCGGTATAACAGTGGCAATCATTTTAGCAGCCGCCCGGCAAACGGAAACGTATTTGATGAGCATAGCAGGCACTGCACGGCAAAGTCGGCAGGCAATTTGCACGTGCTTTTTAAGCGTGGATTTTTGGAAGACCGTTTATATGATGTAAAAGAGCTTACAGCCCAAATGCATGAAGCAGGAGAGACCCAACTCCAGTTTTTTGTCATCTACAGCAGACATTCGCCCGAAGAGGGACATTTTGGAACATCGCTGGTGATCATGGATCCTGCGAATCCCGATTTCCCCCGCCGTGTAATGGTTTGCGATACCCTGCTTAAAGACCTGCCCCATCACCCGCGCTGGTGGAACCATTTTATTGCCGAATACTCGCATGTATTTGGCGACGCGATAGCCGAGATAATAGAAGACCTTTCGCACCCCTTACAAAAAGTAAACATTAAAGGCGATAACCCCTACCGCCACGATTGGGACTGCCCCTACTACGCCACCAGCATGGCCGATGCGCTTGCCGACCTGGTGAAAACCAACCCGGAGCTCCTGCTAAACGGCATTGCAGCTGATGTACACGATGCTATGAAAACCATAATGCAGGATTACTACCAACCCGACAATGAAATTAAAACCAGGCTGGATATTCAACAAACCAATCGCTTAAAACGCTGGAAAAGCGGACGGGAGTTGATTAAAGAATTGGTAAGTGAGGTGAGCAGGAAATCGTCATATGAGTTGTAGATGGCAAGTTAATAAAGCCGGCGAACTGTTAACCGTATCGGCTTGATTAGGAATTATCAACTGACATCTTTTTCAATCTATATAGCATTTCATTACTGATCCCTTCATCCGAAGAGTTGGAATATTTTTCGATTATATCAAATGATTCTTTGGTGCCGATGCTGTATAAAGCCCAACTAAACCATTTTGCTATTGCCCCGTTTTCTGATGCTGTATATTTCAAGAAATCAAAATTTGTTGCCAGTACTTTTTCAATATAGGCAATACTTTTTGGACTTTTTAACTCCTGTATAAACTTCGTTATTGCCTGATGATGGAAATGATACGGATATACAAGTAACCTATTCAATATATCGACAAACTCAGTAGTAACATCCGATAAATAAAGAAGAGTGATGGCATGTTCCATATAAGTTGAATCCTTTGATTTCATTGCACCCTCCAGTTCGGTAATTACGTATTGCTTGTCTGTAAGTAAATCAATTGAGTAGTTTGCCAAAAGCTTTTCTCGTGAAATTTTCTGTTGTGAATATGCTTCAATTAAAACTTTGTCGTTGGGTGTCATAGGAAACTTGGTTGGCAGGTTCAGATAAATTTAAAATCTTTTTCACTTAAGGTCAGCACAAATAACGGCAATACGAGGCAAAAGAATAATTTTATTGCGCGGCCTTATCAACACAATTAAATGAAAACAAATACGCCAAAAACGTTCATATATTATGAAGATCTTACAAACTGGGAGATAATTGATCCCACTATCTATTTGTACTGACGATTGGAAGGTAATCTGTGGCTATTGCTACCAAGGAATAAAAACTCACCATCGAATTGTTTATTGTTGCACACAATATGCCAGTTTGCGATATAACTATCCATGCATTTTTTATTTTTCCTGCAACGATTGGCCGAAGTACTGCTGAACAGTACTGTAAATTACATCATCGCTTCCTGCAATCCAGCTAACTCCCACGGTTAAATTGCTGCTTCCATCCACCATTTCAAATGACAGGTATCTGCCTTTGTTAAAATACCATGATATCTCAACCACGTCTTTCCAGTAAATGGTGCGGTCGGTTAAATAAAATACCAACTTTTCGGCATCAACTTCGAGTATGGGATAATTCCTGATGGCGGGAATGAGGCGGTATTTTATACTATAAATAATTGCCCATATTGAACATGCAACAGGAAGAGCAAGAAATAACCGAAATTTTATGTCCTGAATAAGAATGCCCAAAATAAGTGACAAAATTGTAAAGCTGCCAAAAAACGTTATACCCAGTATAGGCCGCACTTTTGTGTAGGTAAAGGTTGTTGTTTCCATAATGCTTCAAAACCAAATGTAACCAATTTCGCTGTTGTTGAGAAAGCCTCATCGGTTCAGCACAGATATGTGCCGTTCCTACGCAACTCCAGTCGCGTTGTCCCGGGTCAACAGGTTAAAACCCGTTGCTAATATATGGGCCATCCGCTATGCAGGACTCAAAATCCAAAAATCTGATAAATCTGCTTAAAATCCCGGTTCAGACAATTTTTGCGTTAAGGATCGGCGCGGATACCGGCCAAGGTGGTTAAGGCCTGTGCAGTATGAGCATAGAGCCTGGCCGCAGGCAACGCCCTCTTAATAGCAAGTAGTAAGTATCAAGTTTTTTGATCATAAATACTCATGCGTAATTGCGAGTTGCCTATCAGGTAAAATCTGAAAAAAATCGTTATGATGTGCTACGGATATAGTTAAACGAATGTACTAAACTACCGTCATTGAGGTACGAAGCAATCTCCCACTTGCAAATCCCTGCACAGTCGCCGATTGCTTTGTTGCTCGCAATGGCATAGTTTTATAGGTCTACAAAAAAGCCACCAGCTCATCATCGGCTTCATTATATTAATTCGTTTTGCCTGCATCCTGCATTGGATTCCCACCCGATGTGGTGCCTCTCAGTAAAACATGTTGTTTAAAAAGCTCAAACTTCGGTGAGGCGTATCCGCGGGGCCCCTGTTGTTGGCTTCATCAACGTCGGCGGGGTACATAGTCGGCTACCTCGTTTATGTACTCGATGATTACTTCTTCAACAAAAGTATCTTCCCAATTAAACAAAACGCCAACTGCTTTGGCCCCTGCTGCTTTATAATGTACATCTAATGCTAAAATCATGGTTTCATACCTTAGGCTCCGAGCCCCAATCTCCCCCAAAAATACAAACTACTTTGTATTGCGCGCCCCCTCGCTGCGCCGTAAAATTGTACTAACAAACAACCAAAACCACCATGATAAAAATATACTTATTTAGCCCTTAACCGCACAGGTGAATTGCTTACACACCCGCTCCCTACACCCCTTTTTTAAAACCCCATTAACCTAAAAAAATGGAATACCTGATAGCCACAATTGTAATTATGCTGTTTTGTATAACAGCGCTTGCGCAGGAAAAATCTTCCGAAAGCGCAATGATAATATCAAGGGATAAGCCCAAGCCCCTAAAAACAAGCAAGGCGTATGCAAAGCAAATGGCAAAACATATTTGCGCCCTGCCCTTTACAAATTTGCCTGAGTTTACCGGCATGCTTTGTTTGGATGCAGTCCCGATAAACGGGGGCCGGGCGGTAAGCCTGTATTTGCCTGCCCGGCATGGCCATGTAACGATGCTGCAATCGCCGTGGGCATACCGTTATCAGCAGCCATCCGCCGTTAGTAACTCAACAGAAACAGGAGGATATATGGCCACATTGCTACAGTTTAAGCCCGCTGAATTTATTTGGCAAAGAATATTGTTTTGTCATAAAAAAATTACAACTTAGTTAAAGCATAACCAGCCTGTTGCCAATCAGCAGGTGCTATAATTATCAACCTACTTATTACTTAACCTAATTTTCATCACCATGATTTGTAAATCACGGCTGCCATTCCTGTATTGTGCGGTAATAGCGCTTTGCCTGTTAGCTCAATCAGCATTTAGCCAAAACTCATTCGAAAAAGAATTAAAGCAACAAATCGATTCGTTTTTAGCAGTGAAACCCAATGTGGTTGTCACGGAGGAAGTGCCCCAGGTGGGCCAGCGCGAACTTTACCCCAGCGATGCACCGTCGGCCCTTTTAACGCCAACCGGCTTTGGCGGTTACGGGATGTATATTTTTGGCGGCCTGGGCGGTGCGTACCCCGAAGTGTACAGAAACAATAAAGCCGATTTAATTGCCTCGCTGGGCGCTTGCGTAGGTGACCCGGTTGAAGCGGTAAATTTTGCAGCCAGCTTAAACATGACCGATGTACACAGGCTCCAGAATTTTTCGGCAAATTTTATCCTGAGCCGTAAACTGTTTACCGGTACAAGTATAGCGGCGGGGGCGCTTCAGGTATTTGCAGCCGATAAATATTCGGATTCGCCGGGAGCAACCTTTTTTATGGCGATAAGCCATGCGGTACAAACGGTGCCGTCGTTAACGCCTGGCAGTTCGAGGCTTAGCTATACCATTGGCCTGGGTAGTGGCCGGTTTTATGAAAAAAGCCCCAAAGATATTGCTGCCGGCAAAGGCAAGCACGGCACAGCTGTGTTTGGAAGCGTATCATTTGAAGTAGTGCGCCATTTAACTTTCAACGCCGAGTGGACGGGTATGAACTTAGGCCTATCGGCTGGTATACGTCCATTTAAAACGCCAATTAGCCTGGGCATTGGTGTGGCCAACTTAACAAAATACTCATCAGATAGGGCCAATATGGTTTTTTCGATTGGACTACCACTTTCACTTACCCGATTAATGACCAAATAATTTACATTATGAAAAAGATAATCATCACATCAATGTTTGCCATGGCAACATTACTGGCAGGTGTAAAGCATGCCAAAGCGCAAAGCAACCGCTCGGATTGGAACGTACCACCGCCGATACCGCCGGTACCGCCCATAAAAACGCCGCCACCAATACCAACGCCGCCGCCAATACCGACGCCGCCACCAATACCAACGCCGCCGCCGATACCAACGCCGCCGCCGATAACGCAACCGCCGCCGATAACGCCGCCACCGCCAATAACGCCGCCGCCGCCGATAACACCGCCGCCACCAATAACGCCGCCACCGCCGATTACGCCGCCGCCGCCAATAACGCCGCCGCCGCCGATACCGCAGGTGCCGCCGATAGTACCGCCGCCGCCGATACCAACGCCGCCGCCGATAAAAATGCCGCCGCCAATACCTGGCTTAAAACCGTTGCATTAATGGTAAATGTGGGGTAGTTCACGGTTGTTTGTTCATGGTTCATAGCCTTTTTTTAAATTCTACAGAACAGGTTTAGGGCAATTTTTCGCGCTATGAACCATGAACGATGATTTAAATAAGCCACGGACAAAACTATGAACCATGACTTATGGACCATGAACAAGCCATAAACAAAATCAAATTACGGCCTCAATCATAAAAAAGATAAAATGAGAACACATATAAAAAAACTAAAAGCCATTTTAACGCTATCGCTTGCGGTGGTAGCCGGAATATGCTTTGCACAAACGGCACCCCGCAAGCTTGATATGAAAAAAGCGACGGAACTGCCGGCAAGCGCCCTGTTAAATGCTACAGTGATTACACCTTTAATACTGCCTGCGGCAGTTGCTGATGAGCACCGGCAGCTTGCGTTTAAAAAAGGCGATGGGTATCAAAAAACTACCCTGGTAAACTCAAACACCGTTTTGCAGCGGTATGATCAAAAGTTTAGTATCAGCAGCAACTCATCGGTGACAAAAAACTACAATGTTACCGATGCCACAAAGTCGGGTTTCGCGGTTGCGGTTACTACCAAACGCATTGCCGATACGTTGTTTGCTATGGGCAAATCGATGGCCTATAACTCCGATCTGCCATCAGATACCAGTTCGTATATCCAAAAACGGCTTACCGCTATGGTTGGGCAAACGGCTAATGTTACCCTGGGCACCCGCGACACTATTTTTGATATCAAAGGTGGCGGTAACCAGGCCTTTAATGATACGCTATTTGCATTTACAGGTTTACAAAATGATCAGTTGGTTAAAGGCAGCTCTTTAGGGTTAACCGTAGATTACGCAGCGTTTCAAACCATGAAAAAAGGTTACACCTGGGTGGATACCACCACCGCCGGCGCTGGTAATAGTGTAAAAAATACGTTCTGGATAGAATCGAAAACAGATAAAACCACTACTATCGCCTTTGAAAGCGCACAGCGCCAAACTTATTCAAATAGCAATACCAACGGTGTTTATGTGATTGACAATGCTACCGGCGTTGTTTTGGTACGCCAGATGCGAAGTGTTACCATCGGTTACCAAATATTAAACAACGTAGTATACGCAGCTTCCAGAAGCACAGCCTTTACCGAAAGTTGTTATAAAATACAATAATCCCCCCAGCCCCCTGAAGGGGGTGTTTTTGATTTGCAGGGATGCATGTCGGGGAAGGAAAATAATAACGAAACAGCCCGGTTATCGATGGTGATAGCAGGGCTGTTTTTATGATTAGCCGACGATGAAACGGTGTGCCGGGTTCATTGATTGTCGACAGTTGGATGGGTGCTTTTTAAAGTTGCAAAAAATGTATTTTTTGTAAGATTTTTGCATGTTTTTTTATTAATGGGTGCCAATTTAATGCTCAAAATTTACTGTTTTTTACCCTATTTTGGCATGGAAATGGCCTTTTAAGAAGTTTTCTTGATAATTAATGCAAAATTTTCTTCCGTTCCTTACTTGCCGGGTTTAGGTAACCGTTGTCGGCCAGCCAGTCGGCCAAACGTTGTGGCCAGGTACTGATGCTTTGTAATTTTGAGCGTTTGCCCATGTTGAAACCGTGGGCGCCCCGGGCATACAAATGCACTTCGATGGGCACCTTAGCATCGCGGTATTTTTGCATCAAACTTACCACCGGCACCGCGCAACATGGGTCGTCATTGGCTGCTAATAAAAAGGCTGGAGGGGCGTTGGCCGGTACCACGTCCGGTATGTATAAGGGGCCGGGGTAAATCTGTATGATAAACTTAGGGCCGGCGCTCTGCCTGTCAACTGGGTCGGGGGCATTAGGATCGCCTTTGCCATCGCCAAAAGCAACCATATCAACAACCTCGCCGCCTGCCGAAAAGCCCATCAGGCCTATCCTGTTGGTGTCCAGGCCATATTCGGCCGCCTTGCTGCGTACCAGGCGCATTGCCCGGTACCCATCCTGTTTGGCGTGCACATCAATTTTATATGGCGATAGGGTATCACGGCCTAAACGGTACTTTAGCACAAATACAGTAATACCCAGATCATTAAGATATTTTGCCGGTTCAATCCCCTCGGCGGTATAAACTAACAACCGGTGGCCGCCGCCAGGGCATATCACCACAGCCGTGCCATTGGCTTTACCTGCCGGCGGAGTAAAAACTGTAAGCGAGGGATTGTCAATGTTTTTTACCCAGTAATCCTTAGCCTGCTCGGGCTCATTTCGCCTGTTTTCAAAGCCGGGTGCACCATTTGGCCAAAGTGGTATAACGGTGGGTTTGTCTTGCGCAAACGCCCCAAACGATGTAATAAAAAGTGCCAGCGTTAGGTAAATGCTGGTTGCTGTGGTCTTGTTCATAGTCAATAGTTAAGGGTTCATAGTCGGAAAGTCATATTTCCAATTAAGCGTCTGTTCAGTAAACTTTTATCTAAAATAATGGTTATTATTGATAATGATAGCAGATAACTATTAACCATCAGCAATCGACTAAACAGCAAAAAAATCATGGCAAATTTCCAGGATATAATAGCTTCAGAAATTCCGGTATTGGTCGATTTTTCGGCCGAGTGGTGCGGCCCCTGTAAAATGATGCCTCCTATACTAAAGGATGTAAAACACGCCCTTGGCGATAAAGTAAAAATCATCAAAATTGATATTGATAAAAACCCGCAAGCGGCAAGCGCATACCGTGTACAAAGTGTACCAACGTTAATGATATTCCAAAAAGGACAAACCAAATGGCGCCAGGCGGGTGTTGTACAGGCAAGAGAGCTGCAGCGTACTGTGGAGATGTTTATATAAGCTTCAATCGGGCCCTCTCTAGAGGGGACGGGTACAAATAACAATTTGAAAAATAAATTTATAACTAACGCGCCAATCAAAAGTGCTCGCCTTTGGAGAGGATTTAGGTGAGGCCAACCAAATCAAATATGGCAACTATCGAAAGTATCCAGAACGCATATATTGATTATGTGCTAACCGAAGGCTCGGAGCCTAACTCGGTATATGTATTCGCCAAGCAAAATGAAATGACCGAGGCTGAGTTTTACCAGTTTTATGGCTCGTTTGAAGCCGTGGAGCAAGCTATTTGGGCAGGTTTTACAACTAAAACAATCGCCGAAATAAAAAGCCAGGAAGTTTGGGCACAATATTCTGCCCGCGAAAGGGCTTTATCTTACTTTTACGGTTTTTTTGAGCTGCTTAAGGGCGGCCGCAGCTTTGCAATATATTCCATCAAAAAACAGCCAAGAGGTTTTACTACGCCCCGCGTGTTTGAACCGATGAAAACTGCTTTCGAAAGCTTTGCCGAAGATATATTGAAGGAAGGCATAGAAACCACGGAACTTACCGACCGTAAATTTTTCAGCAAACGCTATAAAGATGCGCTTTGGGTACAATTTGTATTTGTACTCAACTTTTGGGTAAATGATAATTCTACGGGATTTGAGAAAACGGATGAGGCTATTGAAAAAGGCGTCAATGTAACGTTCGACCTTTTCCAACGCTCACCCATCGACAATTTATTTGAATACGGAAAATTCCTGGTGAAAAACGGCGGGATGTAAAGGAGTATGGACTTTAAAAATTATTATGACAGATAGCGAAACAGATTTTCCATCGGCCGGTGGAGAATATTCACAGGGAGCTTCGCCCGAACAAAATAGCATACCGACAACCAAAGTAGAACGCAGCGCCAAGTTTGTAAAAACTGGTTTTAAAATAGGCGGCAATTATATTAAGCATTATTCAAAAAAATTGTTTAAACCGGATATGGATAAATCTGAGCTGAACGAGGATAATGCAGCTGATATTTACCAATCATTAAGCGAGCTTAAAGGCAGCGCCCTTAAAGTAGCACAGATGCTTAGCATGGATAAAAACCTGCTGCCACAGGCATATGTAGATAAGTTCACACAATCGCAATACAATGCGCCGCCACTTTCGGGGCCGCTGATTGTGCAAACGTTCAGGAAATATTTTGGGAAAAATCCCGATCAGATCTACGATAAATTCAACATCCGGTCAAACAATGCCGCATCGATAGGGCAGGTTCACCAGGCCGAACTCAACGGTAAGAAACTGGCCGTAAAAATTCAGTATCCCGGTGTGGGCGAATCTATCTCGTCCGATCTGAAACTTATCAAACCATTTGCCTTCAGGATGCTGGGCATGAGCGAAAAGGAATTGAATGTGTACATGAGCGAGGTTGAAGAGCGCCTGCTGGAAGAAACCGACTACGAACTGGAAGTACGCCGCTCTATTGAATTTTCTACCGCATGCGCCAATTTGGATAATGTAGTATTCCCTACTTATTACCCGGAGTTGAGCAGCAAGCGTATTATTACTATGGATTGGTTGGAAGGTAAACACCTTAAAGAGTTTTTAGCCGCCAACCCATCGCAGGAATTGCGGAACCAGATAGGGCAGGCCCTTTGGGATTTTTACAATTTTCAGCAACACGAGATGCGCGCTGTGCACGCCGACCCGCATCCTGGCAACTTCCTGATAACTCCCGAAGGTAAATTGGGATGTATCGATTTTGGTTGTATTAAAGAGATGCCGGAGGATTTTTACTACCCTTTCTTCTCGCTTACTTCAACCAATCTGTTGGATAATAAGGAAGAAACTATTAAAGCCTTCCGTTTGCTGGATATGATCCGTAAAGATGATACCCCGGCGCAGGTTGAGTTTTTTTACGGCCAGTTTAAAGAAATGATAAGCCTGTTTGCCATGCCTTATATTGATGATCACTTCGATTTCAGCCAATCAGAGTTCTTCGACAAGCTTTTTGCTTTTGGCGAGCGCCTATCCAAAATGCCCGAGTTTAAACAGGCGCGGGGCGTTAAACACTTTATATATGTAAACCGCACCAACTTTGGCCTATACAATATATTGCATGAATTGAAGGCCGAAGTAAAGACAGATACATTTAAACCACACGTGGTTTTGGAATATTGACACTTACCCAGCCCTCTCTTTCTGGAGGGGGCTTTTGAATTTACATATCAAGTTTTATTAAGTGGTTTCATATTGGTGTGTTGATATATATTAACCGGAATAAGATTGACTGTTGTGCGGTATCTTATTTTTGATGGCCCTGTGCAGCAGGAGACCTACAATGTTGATTACGGCCACATGATTTTCCGAGAATAACACAAAAAAGGCTATGCGGCAAAGTTGTGGTGAATGATACTATTAATATATAGGTATACCATATAGTTAAGTTAGCCGCTGCATATCCCTCAATAATTCGCTAATAATAGGTACTCGCTTTATTTTTATTCTCTGATCRATAGCKAGTTAYMKTTTATTGTAAAGTAAATGTTAAAAACAGTTTGGATAAGTGTTAAAAGYRTSTACCTTTGCAGCCCGCAAATAAGGAAGCGGGATTGTTCTTAGAAAGGTTACTGAAGGKCTTTTTTGAAGCGGGGGTAGGTGAGAGAGAATAAAACGAAGGYTCAAAAAAACTTCAGATAAAATTTCGGAAAGCGAAAAAGTTTACTACTTTTGCACCCCGCCACGGAGGGAGAAAAGAGAGAGGGTTAGGCAGACAAAACGGAAGAGATTCTTTAGAGATCGAGAGATAAAAAAAAGAAAAAATAAGTTTTGGAAAAGTAAAAAGGTTTACTACCTTTGCAGACCCAAACGGAGGGTTGCTTTGAGGAGCAAAAGAAGTTAAAAAGCCGGAGCGATTCCGGTAATAAAAATGAAGAGTTAAGAAGGTAAAACTTCGACAACATATAGCGGATTCGGATGATGAAGCGAGAAAGTTCTTTTAAGAAATAGAAAATCATGTAGAGTAACACAGCGAGAAAGTTCTTTTAAGAAATAGAAAATCATGTAGAGTAACACGGAA
>NZ_JBFUIJ010000014.1:0-154294 GCF_056401935.1 Mucilaginibacter sp. P4_D1 | reverse complement strand
CCATCGCTGACGCGATACTTGACCGCATTGTTCACCACTCATTAAGGGTCGAATTGTATGGCGAATCACTAAGGAGAAGAAACTCTAAATCAGAAAATGTATTTTTGTAAAAATAATAGTTGTTAAACCGGACAAAAACATCCGCTCTCAGGAGCCTATCTGTACAACAACTTTACTCTCTTTCAAACCCTAACTCAGAGGGGTCACTTTAGATTGGCGAAGAGGGGTCAACATCAGTGGTATATCCAGCCATACGCGCCTGATACGCTCTTGCAAAGACGCATCGACACCAATAGATGCCAGGTCGCTGATAATACCGTCAATGTCAGGAATATAATTTAGCAGAGGCAAAGAAACTTCAAGCAGCGAGACCAGTTTTTCAGCAAATTCCGGAAAGGGACGACCAAACAACTTGTTCAGAAAAAAACCTAACAGGTTTTGGTTGATCTGATCGTCGGAAACTAAAAATGAATAAGGCTCCTTATCTTTTTCTTGTTGAGCCTCGTTATGAGCTTCAGCATAGATATCGGTTATAGCCAACGAATTAGTTATGCGGTTAAACTTAGCGTCAGACATCAGCGCGTCAAAGCCAATAGCCAGTAAGTCTTGATATAGTGGGTTAAGTACGGCGATTATATTCACTTTTTTTATTTACCATTCTGATGATGTGATGCGCTCTAATTTGATCAATACCTTTTGTTTAAGGGGCGGGCTTGAAAAAAACAGGCTTCGCTTTTCGATAACCTTGTAATAACAACCTTCGTCGTTCATATTGTCGTTATCACATTGCAGGTATATTTCTTCCCCGGTTTGCGGGATGTTGGGTAGTACATCGTAACCTTTAAGGTCGATCACATCTCCTTTAAGATAGAACTCTAATTCAAATGATTTTTTCATAATATTCGGGTTTAGTCCTGTGAAGTTAACAGTAATTACCTTTATTTCACGAACTGTAATTTAATAAGATACAAAACAACATACCTACTACGCATCCTATTTGCGCAGCAAGGCGTTTTTTATTTACTCATTCAAAAAATCTTAATTTGTTTAATTGTTAAACTAAACCATTTATGAAAACGATCGTTCGTTACGAGTTCAATAATGCTTTTTTCTTTTTTGAAAGCCCTATACCACATCATATAAAGTTTATCGATCCACCGCATATTCCTGCGACCGGTGACGCGGTACATATTCGTATAGAAGAGTTTATCGATGACCCGGATGTGCTTCGATCTTTTGAAGACCATACAGAAGGTACTGTCTTTTTCGCGGAACGACTAAATACGATCATTGGTAAAGAGGAACTCGAAGTGGTTATCATACTTTATGAAGAAAAGATATTCAGAGCAGAGTTTCCCAGGTTCTTTTCGGATAAATAATATATCTTGATAATTTCACAGTGATTGCGCAAATAGGTTGCGCAACAGCTATTTTATTTTGGATCATGTTAGCAGAAAATGAGATCAAAGAAGCACTGGTTCGATATGAATTTTTAGTGGAGTTACTGTATCATGTCAACAACAAAACCGATGAGGCATTGAAAAATGACCGTCGCTGGTTTGCCATAGCACCAAAGATCGGTATCAAATTCTTGAACCAGGCATTCACTTTGAAGATACTGTTCGCCGAAAAAGAATTGGAACTACCGGATCAGACCATACACGCGTTTGAGGATCTGTCGGCCATTTATTCGACCATAAGAATGCAATTCGAAGCCTACGGGTTGTTCTACCATTTGTTTATACCCTGTGATGACATCGAAGAGAATATTCTTCGGTTCAGGTTATGGGAACTCGACGGGGTGCGAAACAGGATAAAGCTCAACTTTGGTCAAACTCCTGAGCAAGCCATGAAAAGGCAGACTGAGCAGCAATATCAGCAGACGATAGAACAGGTCATCCAGGGCTTGCCATATTTTTCAAAGTTGGAAAGTAAAACCCAAAAGTTCCTGTTGGATAAAGCAGCCTGGCGTTTCAGTTCAGCAAGCCTTGCAGAAAAGCCGTTAAAATTAATATCGTACGACCAGCTCATCAGGCAGGCAAATGTCAGTGAAGAATTGTTTACCGACTTCTATGCCTACCTATCCATGCACACGCACCCTAGTTATGTAGGTGTCCTGCAAAATATCAATTCAACACCCGATGAAATTACCATAGGACGTTACGTAGCCATCATGCACGCCTCTTTCGCGACGGCGTTTATGATCGACATCCTCGCCAAAAGATTTACCCAGGGCAAAGAGCACCTCGCCAGCCTGAAGGAATTTGACAGGTCGGTTTATATGTCTGTCCTTAACGGCGGCAGAGACCCTGTTCCGAAAGTTTAGATCTATTAGCCGGAGTGTTATTTTAGTTCCAGATATTTATCGGCCAACCGTTCGAACCGCGCCATAGAATATTGTGGTTCGTCATTAAACTCCTTTCCATCTATGATAGCTATTATGAACGCTCTTACTAACCCGATAGCCGGAGGCCTGTGATGCTTTCTCAGATAGCGGAATGTGAAGGTCCTGCGGTAAAAATCCATTTGCTTTTTAGCCTTTTCCTGATGATACCTTCCCCATACAGCGAGCCTTTGCTTGTTGTCAAGCACCTTTAACCTAAAGGCGTTTTCATCCAAGTTTGTGAAGTACTTAAATGTTGCCCGGTCATTGACGCCATAAAAATCTTCAAACCCGTAATTTGCAGGGGTTTCTATAAGTTGTATGGTAAAGTCGTTAAAAAGGATCATCTTCTGGCCATTAATCTCAGCGATGCCCACCGCGTTTTTGGTATATTCATAGTCGGAACCGACCGTATTCAAGTAGGTTACATTTAACGGAAATGCTTGAATCGCCTCGATCTCATTATTCCGGTTCAAAATAACCAGTCTTAATTGTTCAAAAAGTTTAGAGTCGATCTTATAATCGGGATCGCAAACCGCAGTCCTGTAGACTTGAAGCAAAAAAAATTGCCTGACGAGTACCGTGTCCGCTAAAGAAATTTCCGGTTGACCAGTAAAATCTTTCCCTCTCAGTTGCGGCAAAATTTCTTCCTGAAATCTGGTTTCGATGTCGGTAAAAAGGTCTTCGCAGGTTGAACAGAAAACATAATCGACAGAAAAGGGAATTTGCATCGCTTCCTCGATCTCCTTATCTGTAGCTTCCCTGCCAAATGTTTCCAAGATAGCACCCTGCGACGTTTCCCGCTGAAATTTAGCCTCGACCGAATCTTTATTGTAGGAGACATTAAACATCATGCCCTTTTCGCGGGTATTCGATCCTTGTTCGTTCAAACAGCTTCTGATGATGCCATCCGTTAGATAATGAGTGTTTTTTTTATCGGCAAGTTTTTCCCGGCAACAGGCACAAATATTCATGTATTAAAGATAAGGGATCGTAACTTTGTATTTTAATAAAGTAATATGGCGAATTATAAAAAAACATTCAAGATAGCGGAGATTGTTGGAGGCGTAGCGGGGCAAGTTAAATTAGAGTATGGCGAATACGATAGCGAGGCCGCTGCCGAAGCTTATTTAGGAACTATTGACCCGGTAGAAAGGGCGGCAAAATATTATGTTATCTTACCGGTTTACGTTTTCCCGGCTAAAAATTAAGTGGGCGTTCCCCGGTTTCTACCGGGTCCGGCTATTCGCTGTATCCGCTACGCGGGATGCCGCTACTATCCGTCACGCTTTGAGGCCCGGGAAATATTATGATAATGCCTTGAAGAGTTTCTCGCTTTGAGCCAGCTTAGCTTCTTCGCTGAATTTGAAACCCTGATGATGTTCATTTAGATAGTCGAAAGCGGCTTCGGTCAGTACAAAAGGCGGGATATTACATAAAGCCCAGTCGATATAGCCGGGGTCGGTTTTAAAGACAGCCAGCACATCGCTGTTCCGGTATTTGCCAAAAAACAGCCGTGCGCCGATGTGTGAAACACCTTTCGGACCAGCTTCGCCTGCTGCAACACCTTTTTTATAAGAGTTCAGGTCGGCGTTTTCTACCAATGACCACTGATAAACACCCGCAACCGATATTTGACGGTCTTTCCGCCATTTAGCGTCATATTCCAAATAGGTTGAATATTCACCAGCATCGGTCGAGTAGCCAAATGCTTTGCCATACGGCATGGTTTCACATTCGATACGTTCAACGACAATACAAAAACGGTCGCTTGACCAATGATCCCTGGTCACCGCAAAAGGTACAGTTCGGCCAAGGCGTTCCCATATTTGGAAGATGTTCTCTGATGCTGACATAATTGGGTTTAAAAGAACAAGATAGTAAAGATAACGCAATTTGGTATCGTGCTCAGGCTTTCAACCGCCAACCAGCAAGGCATGCTTATCAGCACACCTTGCTGCCCTTCGGGTGCTCGTTCCGAATTACTTCGGAATGGCAGTTGACTGTTTCAAGCCTGCGAATGGTGTGGCATTACGGAGCATTGCTGCGCTGCTGCACCGTAATGCCTAAATGAGGTTAGATTAATTTGGTATTGGTTCGGAGCGCCAATTTAACAGGGTATTGGTGAACCTTACTAAAAGACAATCTCAGGGTTAACAGAAACCGGAAAGGTTATCGATCCAGATCGCCTAATAAGATGAGTTAAGGTATTCGGTTGTTTATGGAGTGATGTTAGGATGAGGCCAGGTCAAGCAAACATAATTTAAGGGGTAACGTTGTTATCGTTTTAGTTTTATCCGCTACCGATGCAAGTTTATAATAAGATAATCAACGTTGACTGGCCAATCATTAATCTTATAACCTCGATTGAGCGGTTTGACGCTTTCTGGCCAGCGATTGAAAAAAGAGAATATATCGAGGCAGGGGTAGTGGTTGATATTAATATTGCAGAATTAATTTCGGAGGATTCGGACGGTCTGCATTTTTGGAATGAAACGGATATAGATACCCACCCTGTTGTAAAATGTGCTATTCTTTGCGGTGAACTTGTCGGTAAGCACGACTTAAAAGCGGGTACTTTACTTTCGGCCTTATTATCAAAATGCGGATATAGTTGGGCTTATCATATTAATTTACAATCTGAATTTGAATCAGCACATCAGCGTTATTCCGAAATAGTCAATAATAATAAATCGACAAAGCCAGGAGATGATATTACCGATGGGGTGATATTTCTATTGCAGCGCATCAACCAAGCCCAAAACGCACTGATGCAATCATTGGATAGAAACGGTGTAGAGCATAACCTATCAACCAAAGAAAAGCAGTTGATCCATGTTATCAGTAGTAAATCAGCTACCAAAACCGCAGGGATAGCCAAGAAATTAAGCATCTCCCAATCAACCACTAAACGAATGCTGGACAGGCTAATCACCGCCAAACTCATCGAGCGGCAAGGTATCGGGCCTGGCTCTTATTATGCGACATTATAAAAGGGTTATAATTTGCGCTATCAGCCCATATCGGTTCACACTTACGCTTAAAAAAGGGCAAAGCCAGCCAAATTAAAAGCAGACTTTGCCCTGAAAATAACTCAAAAACCGCTATTCAAAGTAAGCACGCGGGTTTTCCAAATCAATCTCCAACTGTGCAGCACGCTGCAAATCCTTCATAAAATTGTTCGAGTTCTGTATCGTCGGGACCACTAAACCACCCACTGTATGCCAAGCATGGGAATAAATTGAAAAAGCCTTCAGTTGGAAATCTGAAGGCTTTTTTGTTGCTCTTTTGCTTACTTTTAGTTTTAATCTTGGACACAATAAATGAAGTGGAAATATAGAAGATACAAACTTTGGGTAATTAATACTCAAACGATGGCCAACCTGTACCTATGGGAAAAATGGAAGCTCCTTTTACCTTCATTGGATATTATTATAAATTTAACTACTGAACCTGCATTTATTCGTTCATTTCAATGCTATGAGTTTGAAAATCGCTGGCTTGGTTTTGGCAGGATGAAATGGAACGAAGAGAACAATATAAAATGGACAACGAAATATAGGAATGGAAAGATCGAAGATAAAATCCCCGACTTTTCTCATACAGAAATATGGGCACCTGATTGGAACCGGGTATGCGACGAAGATATACCCCCTGACATATTTTTACAGTTGTACAATTTTCCAACCTTAGAAAAGATTAAGGAAGGAATTGTTATCGCTATGCCAAAATCGCTGTACAATAGAAACAAAATCTTAGTTGACTCGGAACTATCTAAGATTATGAAAGCAATACCCGATTCAACGATTTCAATTGCAACAAGATCATGGTGGGCGGGGTGGAAGATTAGAAATCAAATCGGCGACATCAATAGCCAAGAGATAGCGAAAATTGTTGAAGGATTACTTTCAAATACCTTCCATTCATTAGCCTAAATTATCCTCTAAACCCGCCGCATTGTGCAAATCACGCATAAAAGAGTTCGAGTTTTGTAGTCTAAGGACCACACTCCACCCATCCATCGGAACGATTATTAATAAAGCCTTTAGATGAAAATCTGAAGGCTTTTTTCTTAAAGGGCAGTTCCGTAATTTGTCCGTTGTAAATCATAAATCTTAATGCGATATTGAAATGCTTTTGCACAAGAGCTTAATATTTCTAAATCAATATTGTATGCTAAAAAAACATTCAATTCTATTGGGAATAATTATTTCGTTATTGTTGCTATTTATAGCGACATGGTACTATCCCGGTGGGTCGCAAGTTGACAAAAACTCCGTTGGGTATGACTGGAAAAATAATTATATAAGTAATCTTTTCGGCAAAAATGCTGTTAATGGATCACACAATTCARCTCGTTTTTGGGCCATAGGAGGAATGATTTTCTTTTCGGCCAGCTTTGCTATATTCTTTGTTGAATTTTCAAAGAAAATACCGGCAAAAGGTGCCTCCAAAATAATAAAATATGTAGGGGCCGGTGGTATGTTTTTTACTTTTTTAATAGCAACCCCATTGCACGATATCATGATTACAATAGCTAGTACAATGTTTCTTATAGGGATGTTTTATATCACTGTTTTTGTTTTAAAGTCAAGGCTGCATTTATTTAAATGGCTATGTATTGTTGGTCTCCTTGTGTTTTATTATACACTATACCTTTATGGCTCTAATAGTTTTAAGTATTTACCAATAATGCAGAAAATTAATTTTGCCACTACAATAGCCCTAATTTTAGGGCTGGCATATTTTACGAAAAAAGAAGATTTTCAACCGATCAGGGAGGGCAAATAAAATAGTTGTGAAAAAGTATCGGGCCGTTAACATGGATGCACTTTCCGTTACCATTCTGTTTATGACTCTTTTTCTTTATTGGAAGGAAACATATAACCAACAATCTCAATAAATATATTGCTTGAATTATAAATTATCCTCCAAACCTGCTGCATAACACAAATTAGCCATAAAAGGTTTCGGATTTTGTAGTTTAAGGACCACTAAAGGCTACAAAGCCGCTTTACGAAGTATGGCGGTTTTTTGTTTAGTATACTTATTCGCAACAATACAACAAACCGGCGAAACCCCACCCTCCCAAAACCAGAACGCCCTATGTTCGCTTCCGTTACAGCAAAACATATAAATCGTCGCATAAATTTGTATATATGAATATATTGTAAATTTGGAACAGCCTTTGGGCTATTTGAATTACTTGAATCCTGATATATTCCATATTAGCCTTTACCATGTGGCGGCCACGGCAACCCTGTTTTCGGGGTTTACGCTTGCGCTGCTTTTAGCATTCGCAAAAAGGGAATGGAGAACAGCTAACCTGTTTTTAAGCGGCGCTTTGGCTGTAATTGTACTGAAGACGGGCGGGCTTTCGCCAATTTTGTTACCGGCGCTGGGGCCGCTGTTGTACTTTTATGTGCGGCGGATGACCTTGCCAAACCTGCAATTTGCCCGAAAGGATATACTGCATTTTAGCCCTTTGCTGGTTGCGTATTGGATGCCGGGCTGGCTGGTGCTCATTTCGGTTGTCATTTATTTATACTTTTCGCACCGGTTGATACAGCATTTTTATAACCGCTTGCAGCCGGTGCTGATGGATAAGCCGCGCTTTGCTTTCCGCCGGTTGGATAAGGCCTTGCACCTGCTTGCCTTGCTTTGCATGTTATGGCTGTTTAATGATGCTTTTAGTTTTACCGTTGCTTTTGTGCTTATTGGCGTGGCGGCCGAAGTGATGCTAAAATTGGATAGCAGCATACAACCCGCAACGCCGGTAACAGATAGATATGATGCAAAGGAAAAAAGCCGCAGGGTAAAGGAAGCTGTAGCCGCAAACCGTTTTTACGGGGATGCCGAACTGACATTGACCACCCTGGCTGCAAAGCTGAATATCCACCCACACGATTTATCGCGGATTATTAATGTGGGGATGGAAAAGAATTTCAACGACTTTATAAATGAGTTCAGGGTTCGTGAAACTGCCCGGAAGATGCGCGACCCCGCCAACAGGCACCTCACGTTGCTGGGGATAGCATACGAGTCGGGATTTAACTCTCAAAGAACATTCAACCGTGTTTTTAAAGAGATGACCGGCAAAACCCCGGCAGAATATAAAAATGGCCTGAAAAAAGAGTTGCCAAATGATAAGTTGGCTATCCCATCACACTTCCCATCGGTAATATTGCGTTCAGGAAGCCCGCGAAATTGGGCTGCTGTAAAATTAAACCGCAATTATATGATTAGGAATTATTTAAAAATTGCATGGCGCAACCTTATTAACAATAAAGTATTATCGTTTATTAATATAGGTGGCCTTGCAGTGGGTATGGCAGTGGTAACGCTAATCAGTTTGTGGATTTTGGATGAAATGTCATTTAATAAGTACCACAATAATTACCACCGGATAGCCCAGGTAATGCAAAATGTAACCATTAACGGTGAAGTGAAAACCTCATTCCATCAACCTTACCCCCTCGCGGCCGAGCTACGTAAAAATTATGGCAGCGATTTTAAGTCTGTAGCAATGGCTACACTCCCGAGAGATTATATACTGGCTTTAGGCGACAAAAAACTGACTGAGTCAGGCTGCTTTATGGATGCCGGTGGACCGGACCTGTTCACATTACATATGCTCGAAGGCAGAGGCGATGCTATAAAAGATCCATCATCTATATTAATATCCGCATCTACAGCGAAGGCGTTTTTCGGCAATGAGGACCCCATGGGTAAAGTATTGAAGTTAAAATTGAGGTGGGACGGTTTAGATAATTTAAAAATAGCCGGCGTTTACGCAGATCTGCCCGAAAATACCACGCTTGGCGGCATGGCTTTTATTGGTTCATGGGGACACTTTGAGGCAGGTTTGGGCGGCATGAGGGAGCCATGGGGCCCGGGCATTGTTAACTTATATGTTCAACTGGCTGATAATGCCGACCCTGACAAAGTATCTTTAAAGATCAGAGAGGAAATGCTCCGGCATTTAAAACCAGGCGCAGCTTCAACAAAACAGGCGCTGTTTCTGCAGCCAATGAGTAAATGGCATTTGTACAGCGAGTTTAAGGACGGAAAAAACACCGGCGGCGAAATACAATATGTGTGGCTTTTTGGTATTGTAGGGGTGTTTGTACTGCTGCTGGCCTGCATTAACTTCATGAACTTAAGTACAGCCCGGTCTGAGAAACGTGCGCGCGAGGTAGGTATCCGTAAGGCAATAGGTTCATCACGCAGCCAGTTGATATACCAGTTTTATGGCGAATCGTTGCTTTGTGTATTACTGGCATTTTTAGCCGCCTTACTACTGGCAAGATTAAGTATCCCGGCTTTCAATCAGCTGGCCGGTAAACAGATAGTTATTCCATGGAACAGCCTGGCGTTTTGGTTCGCCGGCATTGGTCTTAGTTTGGTTACTGCTATTATTACCGGCAGTTACCCGGCGCTCTACCTATCGTCATTTAAGCCTGTGAAGGTATTAAAGGGGGCGTTCCGGGTAGGGCGGCTGGCTTCGGTGCCGCGTAAAGTACTCGTGGTAGTTCAGTTTACAGTTTCTATTGTGCTTATCATCGGTACCATCGTAGTTATCCGGCAGGTACTTTTTGCCAAAGACCGCCCTATAGGCTACAGCCAGGATGGATTGGTTGCCATACCCGTCCGGACTATTGAACTCCATCAACATTTTGATGCGATAAAACACGCCCTTACAAACAACGGTACAATAACGGAAATGGCCGAAGCAGATGCTCCGCCTAACAAAGTTCCTGGTACTACCGGCGGCATCGCATGGCCCGGAAAAGATCCTAATCTGAGTGCCGATTTCGGCCAGGAGGATATTTCATACGGTTATGGTAAAACCATTGGCCTGGAGTTTAGCGCAGGCCGGGATTTCTCACCGTCATTCCTTTCCGATTCGGCGGCGGTGATCATCAACCAGGCAGCAGCCGATTTTATGACCATGAAAAAACCGACAGAAAATTATCTAACCTTTTTTGGCCAGCAGTTTAAGATCATAGGCGTAGCTAAAAACGTTATTAACCGTTCGCCTTATGCACAGGTGCAACCTATGGTTTATTTTTTGGCGAAATGGCCGGGAGGCAGCTTACTGCTAAAGATAAACCCGAAAATTAGTGCAGGTAAAGCGATTAGCAACATAGCTTCGGTGTTAAAAACCGAGAATCCTGAACAGCCATTTGAGTATCACTTCGTTGACCAGGAATACGCCAAAGAATTTGGCAATGAAGAACGCATAGGTAAGCTGGCTACTGTTTTTGCCGGGTTGGCTATATTTATCAGCTGCCTTGGGCTGTTTGGCATGGCATCATTCGTGGCCGAACAGCGTGTTAAAGAAATAGGTATCCGTAAGGTACTTGGCGCTTCGGTGTTCGCCCTGTGGCAGTTGTTATCGAAAGATTTTGCCATACTGGTGTTTATTTCAATAATTATAGCCTCGCCGGTAGCTTATTATTTCATGCATAATTGGCTGCGTAATTATCAGTATCATACCGATGTCGCCTGGTGGATATTTATCGTTACAGCTATTGGCGCTATACTCATCACATTAATAACGGTAAGCTTCCAGTCTATAAAAGCCGCATTGGCAAACCCGGTAAAAAGTTTGAAGGCAGAATAACAAGCTATGTGTGTCAACTTTTTTATTGTTCGCCTCTTGAGAGAGGCGTGCAGGTTAACGTAATGGCGGTGGTTTGTTGTGTATTACGTATAACACAACCTCCATTCTCAGAGCCTAGTAATTAACCATGATTACTGGGCTTTTTGCGTGATAGAGGAACCTTGTAAATACCTTTAATATATGTTAATTTCGGCAAACGTGATTTACGTTTACCTTGATACCTACCATATGAAAAGACCGATCAAAATGCTTACAATTAAAGCAGTATGCTTTCTATTGTTTTATTCGTTTAGCAGCACGCCATCTATTGGCCAGGTCAAATGGCCGGCTAATCAACTGCTGCCGTCTTTCCCGGCGCCTGCAAAGGTCCAGGATTTTATTACACTCCGCGAAAACTCTCCTTACTCTTCGGCAGAAATGTACCTGTTTGCTTCGTTAAAGGGCATCGTAAACAGAACTAAGCCACGTATATTCTCCTACGAGGGTGATGCTTTTGCCGAAGGGCCGCATACCTGGTTGCAGTCCCTGGGTTTGAGATGGTCTGAACCTGGAGACAAATGGGACTTGATTACTAAATACCGGAGCGAAATTTCAGGTGTGATTGTTTATGATCCCGCGCAGGAACATACAATTAACCTGGCTACCGTACTTGCAAAAAGTAAAGGTGCACTGATTGCCTCGCCGTTGTTGCTGGCCAAATTAACTGCGCCCCCTTATAATTTGCCCGTGTTACTTGATTTGCAGGGAAAATTTAATAGCAAGCTGGAGGTTTATCAATCGCTATATGATACCTATTGGCCACATCTTGATCACCGTTTATTAATGGGGCTAAACCCTAATGCGCATAAAGCTGCGCTTCGTGAGTATGCAGTAGCGTTGGGCTCTGCAGTGATATGGCTCGATCCTGACGTAGCCGGTGAAAGTGAATTGCTAAACAAATTTCTGTCCTCAATGTCGCCCGGGGCAATTTTTATGGGCTGGTGGCCACAGGAAGGGCCAGGCGTACAAAGGGCCTCAAAGTATGGTATTGCAACCGTAGCAAGTGATTGGTGCTCTAACCTAACGGTACACAGTGGTACTTCCAGGAATGTAAAAATAAAACCAATCCCTCCCAGGCCAGCGCTTAAAAACAAAATTTATGTTGCATTTATATTGAGTGACGGAGACAATTTACAATTTACAGAGCATTTGATGCGTAAACTTTGGAATAATCCGGACCGCGGCGCTGTTCCAATGGGATGGACTGTGTCGCCTGCTATGCTGGATGCCATGCCCGGTGCACTCAATTATTATTGGCAAACTTCCACCAGCAATGATAACCTGATTTCGGGGCCTTCCGGCTACGGTTATACTTACCCTAACACGTGGACAGATGAAAACCTGTTAAAGCAGTTTGTTGCTAAAACGGAGGATTATAACGCCCGTGCCGGTTTAAGGGTAATTACCATTTGGAATACGATTACCGGTGGCATTAATGCTAATGTCGGGAATATCTATGAAGGGCAGGCAAAATCGTTGCTTGGTGTAACTGCCCAGAACACGGGAGGTGGGCTTACTATTTATAACGACAGCTTGCCGGGAATGGCGCTTACCTGTAACTACTGCACTAATGAACAGGCTATGAAAGATCACATCGCCCGGGCCGCTGCCGGTTGGGACAAAACCTCGCCACGTTTCATGATCATACAGGCGCAGCCCTGGCAGGGTGTAACGCCAACAAGTTTTAAAAATGTGGCTAATTCACTTAATGAAGATTATGTAATAGTGCGCCCAGATCACCTTTTTCAGCTAATTCGTGAAGAAAAGGGTATTCCAATTAACCCAAAATAGAAACGCATTAGTTGTGCGTAAAGATAACTGAAAGACAAAAAATTATGGGGGGATAAGAATGGACGTTATCAGGCTGTTTTTTGAGTTTCGAAAATCTACGCTCTCGTGCTTAATTTGCACAAGGTAAGATTAATGCATAGACAAGTTTATTAGTTAAAGATTCCCTCTCTTTTATCAAAAATTGTATTCGCCACCCTATATCAATACAGCCGGGATTTTTTATTTTCGTAACTCACAACAAGGATATATTATAGCCGATGAAACCAGATTCGCAGAATGTAACGGACTACACCAACGAGAATACCATATTTATGGTTTGGGAGTTTAAGGATAACCTGGCGGTTGACGATGCTTTTAAAAAGCTTTGCAAGCTGCTTATCAATCTTAATAATTCTGCCAATGTGCGTTTCCCGGTTTCCAGGGCAAGCTGCGTAATGGGTATTGGGTACGATGCCTGGCTACGGCTTCAACTCCCGGTTCCATTACCTAAAGAACTGGTTGCTTTTGCTCCCATTGTTGGCGCTAAACACACGGCAGTTTCTACCAAAGGAGATTTGCATTTTCATATCAGGGCCGATACTACAAGCATATGTTATGATATGGCATCGGCTATAACAGATGTTTTAAGCCCGGTAGCCATCAGTACCGACGAAATTCATGGTTTCAGGTATTGGGACAGCCGTTCCATTTTGGGTTTTGTTGATGGTACCGAAAACCCCCAGGGGCCGGATAGGGAACTTTTTAGTATGATAGGGGATGAAGACCCTGTTTATAAAGCAGGAAGCTACCTTTTTGTACAAAAATACATCCACGATTTATCGGCCTGGAAAGGGCTGTCGACCGAGCAACAGGAAAAGGTAATTGGCCGCTCCAAATCAAATGACATTGAGATGGATGACGATGTAAAACCTTCAAATTCGCATATAGCTTTGGCCAATGTTGGCGATGAACTTAAAATTGTTCGCGATAATATGCCTTTTGGCAATATGTCGGCCAATGAGATGGGCACTTATTTTATAGCTTATGCAAGCACATTCAGCACCGTTCAAAAAATGCTGAATAATATGTTTATAGGCTCGCCCGCTGGAAATTACGACAGGATATTAGATTTCAGCACCGCCAAAACAGGTAGTTTGTACTTTGTGCCCACATTTAACATGATAGATGATCTTTCGTCGGAATAAAACCCTGTAGCCTTTGCCTGGAGGACGCAAATTGTGGTTGGGTATTGCAACGGTTTATAACCTGGTTTTTAAAACCCTGTGCCTAAAAGGTGATTTTTAGCATTATCTTTAGTTAATGTAATACTTCTAACGGATACAGCTACAAGGATTACGCACCCGGTTGTCCCACTGGATCAACACAAGCTTGTTTTCTTACTTTATTACCGTGAAAAGCGTTTTTCGCAAATCGTCAATTTAAGGCATATCAGAAACAAAATTTCAAAGGGTTGATCAACTCAAAGGGGTAACCAACGCAACAACAAGTTGTCATACAACTATTTGGCGCTTTAAATAAAATAAAAAGCCGCCCCGTAATTACTTACGAGACGGTTTTTTTTGTTGTGGCAAATTAGGTTGTTAGTTTTTATATAGTTTGATGTAAAACACCTGGAAATAGCTGCCTGGGTTGCCATTGCCAACAATGTTTCCTAAAAAACCAAGTGATACCACCTGCGGGGTGGTAAGTGTAAACGTAAAGCTTCTTACTTCCCTTGAATTTGGGCTCGTTCCGCCTACGTTGGCGCTATTGTACATACCAACGTACCCTAAGGCGGTAGAAAGGTTGGCAAGCACCGGGATGCCATTTCCGCCTGCTGCGGCTACGCAATAAACCGAAGAATTGGATTGAACTTCTGAATAGGCATCAAATGTAACAATGTAATCGCCTGCGGGCAATGCCGAAGATGTAGGCTGATAAATGATACCGTTTACAACAGGTGAATTGTTCCAGGTTTCCCAGTTAATAACACCGCCGGCATCTGAGCTATAGCCGCCGTTAACACCATTGTCTTTATTTTTGGCAGCTGCATTGGTAATCCATGGCGCGGCAAGTGTTCCCCATCTTCCATCAAAGGTAGCCCTTTGAAAAGAACTTGATGTATTTGATAAATATATGCTGGTTACCTCGGCCTTTACGCTGTGGGTTTGATAATCTACATAAAAGGTATCAATAGCCGTTTTATTGGGCTTAAAAGCTGTGCGATAGCTAATAGAGCTTCCTGCCTTAAACTTAGGCAGCGATGTGCTTAAGCCTGTTGGTACCGATGTTATTAAGGTATCGTGCTGCTTGCTGGCCGCGTCGGTATATTTAATCTCCATCGAAAGTAAACCGTCATCGGCATTAACATCGGCCCAGTTAATTAAGGCCGATCCATCTGTTTGTAATTCGGCCTTGGCTATGCCGCGGTTAATAAGCGAACTTTGGTACAGGCTGCCATATACGTTACCGGCTAAGGTAACCGGGATGGATATATGCCCGGCATTATCATACGTACGGATCTCGAAGGTCATGACACCCTCCGGTAAACCCGGAATATACAGTTTTGCGGTATCAACACCCGATGTGCGCGTTACAGGTGTAACTATCGAATCCTGTTTGYTGTTCCAATACACTGTGTATTTAACAATTTTGGGGTCGGATGTAAAAAGCCCGGTTAACAATACCCGGTTTTTACCCGAAAAAACCTGTACCGAGTCGAGCTTGCCCGGGTATATGATAGCGCCGTTGGGCTCGTATTTTTTTTTGTAATCATCCATCTTACTGCAGGCGCTCATAACAAACGCAGTTAGCATGAAAAAGAGGTATGATGTTATTTTATAATGTTTCATAATCAAAATTTAATTGAAAAAATGTTTGTAAACATTTACTACTTTCCAAACAGGGTAAATTCGCTGATACTCATAAAGTACGATCCTGTCCAGTTGTGCAAGCTCCTGATGCGGATATACCTATAGGAGGTTTGACTCGCCGGAAAATCATACCCCCATCCATCCTGGGCATATTTAAAGTCGGCAGCAGTTTCGGTGCCCGATGGCGAACCAGATGGTTTTACCACATTACAGGTAACTAGTTTTGTCCATGACGCATCCAATGCACCGTTAACATTTGGCGTATTTGATCCCCATATTTCAAAATCCCTTAAATTACCCCTTACATAATATACGTTACCTACTTCAAGGAAAGGATTGAGTATAAAGCGGCTCAATATCCGTTGCTTGCCTAAATCCAAGGTTACCATTTGTGGGCTACCTGCGCTTTCAACAGTAAACAAACAATTTGGCCAGCCGCCCGTAAAGTTGCCGTCCCAAATCTTAGTAATATCGGTGTATGAATACAAGTTGGTGGCATCGCCGGGCAATACATAAGGCGACCAATCAGCCTTTGAAAATTGCTCTTCGTAAAATGGTGTAAGGGTTAAAAACAAGGTGTCGGACCGGTTTAAAAATCTATCCCTTACAAAAAATGCGTATTTCCGTTCAACAGCGGGCTGGCCTCTAACTGCAGCCTTAATTAAAATGCTGTTACTGTAAATATTATCCATCCCTTTTGGCTGCACAAACTGTTTGTTATTAGCCGTATCAACCATAGGTACAATAGCAAGGTTATCTTTGGTAGGGTTATCGCAGGTTACGTTAAAACCACCAAAAGTAGCCGTAACCTTAAGCGACCGGAACGCAAGTATGAATGGCGGAGTTAAGGGGTTAACCGTAACCGTAACAGGTGCCGAGGCCTTCTCACTTGAATTTACGGCATATAGTTTTACTACATGTGCAAGGGTATCGCCAAAGCCATCCACCGTTAAAGTGTTTGTGTAGTGCGATGCTATTACTTCGCGTGTTTTACCCGGCGAGGTTTCATAAACAGCCTTTACATAAAAAAGATCGGCATCGGTGGGCAGCGTGTATGTTAAACTGGCTTCGCCGTTTTGGTTTTGTACCTGTACGTTGCTAACTACGCCGGGGGCGTTGTTATTGGTTACTGTAGGTTTATTGAGGGTTTCCTGCTTACAGCCGGTTACTATTATTGCTAATAGGCCGATATAGAAGGCAACTCGTAATTTCATTGTTTCCATTTTAATGTTTTTATTGTTAAACATATTGTTGCTATACATTTACCAGTTAGGGTTTTGCACCAGGTTTTGATTAACCAGCAGGTCATTTTCCTGTATTGGCCATAAATAATCACGCGGGATTACAAAATGCCTTGAATAGATGGACCTTTCACGGTAATACAATTCGGGCGAATTTTCGCTTATCGACCATCCTGTTACGTTGCCGTTAAGTTCAACACCTGCGGTTTTCCAGCGCAAAAGATCCCAAAAACGATGTCCTTCAAAACAAAGTTCAACGGCGCGTTCGCGCTGAATGATTGACCGCATTCCGTCTTTAGTAGTGTATTTGGTTGGATTAATGCTATAGTTTGACCATGAATCCTGAACGGTAGGCAGGCCAGCCCTTGCCCTTATACGGTTTACGTAAGTGTATACATCGGCAACCGGCCCCTGCGCTTCGTTCAGCGCTTCGGCATACAGCAAATACAAATCAGAAAGGCGCATTTCGGGCCATGGATAATTGATGTAGGTAACTGTTGCCCACTCATAGTGCCAGTTAAGCGCTTTTTTCATATAAAAGCCCGCAATTGGTATTGGGGACGACTGGCCAACTTCGGCACCGCGTGCTTTCATCCACCAGGTATTTTCGTCGGTTTTGGTAGGGCTGTTGGCCATATACCATACACCGCGGTCAAATCCAAGGTCGGCATAGTAACGTGGCTCACGGTCAAAATTCAACCGGGCGGTGGTTTCGCCTTCTTTGATATTGAAACGCTCATCATGAGTGCCCACACGCAATTGCGCTATGTTGGTGAAATCAAGCGTTTTATCTTCATTGATAGGCACCCCGTTTTTGGTATAAAACATTTTGGCCATTTTTATAGTAGGCCCCATCAACGGGCGGTTTGCCGATTTTGCAGCATCAGCATTATTAAAATCATACTGACCCGCGCACATCGACTGGAAGAATGAATTATAACCGATGTTGTTGTTCGCTGTTAATCCCCAAATCAGTTCGTCGTTCCATTTTTCGCTCATCGCGTTCCTGATGCTCATTTGCGTCATGGTTGTTTGGCTAAGCGGGGTGGTTGGCGCCGGGAAAGTATATAACTGTATGTTTTGGGCCTCGCAAAAATCAATTGCCGCTTTACAGGCATCGGCCGCCAGCTGCCATTTTTGAGCACTGTAGGTAGTGTTAAATAGTTGCTCCCCATCTTTATTCTTGAACGAATTGTAATCGGGATTGCCATTAAACAACGGGCTTGCAGCGGTAACCAGCAACTTTGCTTTCATGCTGAGCGCTGCTCCTTTGGTAACACGACCCAGTTCGCTGCCTTCATTCCTGATGCTTAGGGGCAGTTTTGCTGCGGCCAGGTCATATAAACCAGCTATATAATTTACCACTTCATCAACCGGGCGGCGTTTTACCCTCACCTCGTCAATTGATGCGTCAATAGCCAGGTTTTTGTCGATAATAGGGATGGGACCATAAGCCCTGAACATTTGAAAATGATAGAAGGCTTTCAGAAACTGCGCTTCGGCAATCCAGCGTTCGCGGGTGTCAATATCCAGGTCGCGTACCTTTGTCACATCGCTTACGTTTTCAATAAAAACGTTACAATCGCGTATGGCCTTGTAATTCGCGGCAGCATCCCGGGTGCCGTTCATATAATTGGCAATTGGGTCTGACGAGTTTTGGAAGCCCCTTGGCAACTGTAGTACGTTTGTTGGGCGGATGTGTCCGGCCGGATCTTCTACCCAAACCTCATCGCCGGCAGTAAGGCCTACATTATAGGTAGGGTCGGTTTCTGTAGGCAGGTAAGAGTAGCAGGTAAACAGGTACTTTTCTGCCTCGGTTTTTGAAACGAAAGCATTGGCTATTGTTGATACGTTATCAGGAACAACATCCAGGAATGATTTTTTGCAGGATGATACAGGCAAAATTATCATTAAAGCCACCGATAGCAGGGCGATATACCCTTTAGGTGCGGGGCTTAATACTGTATGCTTAATTTTTTGTATAAAATTACTTTTCATATAATTGATTTGAAAGCTTTTAAAATTCTACCCTTAAGCCTAAGTTAAACACCTTTTGAATTGGGTATCCCAGGCCAGATGTTCCCATTTCCGGGTCCCATAGCTTAAAGCCGGTCACGGTTAACAGGTTCAGGCCGTTCAGATAAAGGCGGGCACTGTTTAAGTGGATACTTTTAAGCTGTTTTTTGGTGAAGTTGTAACCAATTTCGGCCGATTTTAAACGTAAAAACGAACCGTTCCGCAACCACCATGTTGATGTTGGCGATGTTAATGTTTGGCTATTGTTCGGCAGTATGGTGCTACTTAAACGGGGCCAAAATGCGTAGGGGTTACGGCTATCTTCTGACCAATGATCATTTGCTATTGAACTAAGCAGGCCGCTTTGATTACCAGTGTTAAGACCAGTACTTGACTGGTACCCATTTACAAGGTAAAAAGGCGAAATATCTGCCGAATTGATAACAAACGATGACCGGGCCGATCCCTGGAAGAACGCACTGATATCAAAATTTTTGTAACCGACAGAAAAACCAAAGCCGTAAATTATTTCGGGCACCTGGGGATAACCTATGGGTACGATATCGGAGTTTGATATTTTGCCGTCACCATTCATATCACGGTATTTAATATCACCGGCTTTGTAACTGCCAAAACTTTGTACAGGCGAGTTAGCTACATCTACATCGTCAATAAATAGTCGCTCGGCAACAAGGCCATATATCTGGCTTAATGAATTACCAACCTTGCTCAGATATTGCAGGTTGGCAGGGTAAACAGGTTCTTCGTTTTTCAGCAATTTACTTTTAGCATAAGTAAGTGTACCGCGCGATTGGACCCAGAATGAGTTGCTGAAGTTTTTCTTATAATCCATAGCGATATCAACGCCCTTGCTGGATGACTTACCGGCGTTTGATGAGATATCGGCCTGCAAACCCATGGAGGTAGGGATAGTACTCCTTACCATTAAGATATTATCGCGTTTATTTTGATATGCGTCTACAACTAAAGTAAGGGTTTTTGCAATCGTTAAATCCATACCTAAATTGGTTTGCCTTGATTGCTCCCAGGTAATATTTTGGTTTTCATACCGATTGGTAACCACACCAGGCCTGCTGTAAGTATAATTGGTACCAAACTGGCCGAGGCTGCCATTGTTTAAATTAACATCAGACAGGTAAAAGAACCTATCATTTGCCGATCCAATCTGGTCGTTACCCACCAAACCATAAGTGGCCCTGAATTTTAGGTTATCAATGATAGATAGCATCGGTTCAAAAAACTTTTCGTTTGATACTACCCAGCCCGCGCCCACAGATGGGAAGAAGCCGAACCGGTGATTACTTGCAAATCGCTCAGATCCATTGTAACCAAAGTTAAATTCAAGCAGGTAGCGATTGTCATATCCGTAAGTAAACCTGCCAGATACGCCCTGGTTGCGCGAGGGTAACGATAACTGTAACGTTGCTGCGTTGGCAGTAAGATAATTACGCATAGTACCGATTAACAAACCACTGATAGCATGCTTTTCGGCAAATGTGCGGTTATAGTTTACAGCAGTTTCGATATAGGTAATAGCGTTGTTTGTGCTTCCACCCGGGCTGTAAGTTAAATACTCAGTTGGAATATTACCTATACTGCCGGCCTGGCCGTTATTAATTAATGTTAAACCATTAAATTGACCGTTGAGCACGTTTGATTGATAGTAATAAGGGCTGTATTGCCGCGAAACCGCAAAGGATGAATAACGTGTTGTATAGGCCATTACCCTTGCCGATAAGCCTTGGGTAAGAAAATCAAACTTCTGGTTTAAATTTAACTGCGCTGTTAGGGTGCTTGTGGTTGTGTTTTGGAAACCCGACAGCGATTGCGCGTATGGGTTCATGTACAGGCCGCCACCCGGTATAATAGCATTACCAAAAAGCGGGTGGTTGGCATATGGTAATAAATTACTGGGATAAATAGCCGGAAACGCCACCGGATTACTCCATAACGCATTTAAAAAAGTGTAACCGCCCCCGCCTATCGGGCCATGATAGCTATCAAACTGGCCTTTTAAACTTACTACGGCTTCGGTAGTTTTGGTAAGGTTTATGGTGGTATTTGATAAAATGGAATACGATTGCAGCTTAATGTTATTGCTAAAACTGTTCAGGCTATTTTCGGCCAGGTTGCCGTTATCAATATTATAGGTCATCGCCAGGTAGTACTTGGCTTTTTCTGACCCGCCATTGGCATTCATGTTGAACCTTTGGTTGCTGGTTTTGGTTTTTATCAACTGTTTTATCCAATTATTGCTGGGATACAGCAATGGGTCATCACCGTTGGCCGTGTGGTCAATTTTATTTTGCGAGTAAGGTAGTGCACCCAGCGGGTTACGGGTAAGCACGGCTTCGTTGGCAAGTGTCATGTAACTTATGTTATCGGCCAGGTCGATATTTTTGTTATTGGACGATGTTGAATTCTCGGCACGTACGTTAAACCTCAGCGGACCAATGTCGCCCCGTTTGGTGGTTACCAGGATTACACCATTGGCGCCACGGGCACCATATAATGATGAGGCGGTGGCATCTTTTAGTACCGAAAAACCGGCAATATCATCCGGTTGCAAACGGGCCAGATCTGTTGGTGTCGATTCGATACCATCAATCAAAATCAATGGGTCAACTTTACCGGCGCCAAATGTGCCTACGCCCCTGATAAAAAACTGGGCATTATCGGCACCCGGCTCGCCGCTTCGCTGGTACGATATCATCCCCGGTACCACACCGGCCAGCATGGTGGTAAGGTTGCTTGAAGGCCCTTTAAGTTGTTTGGGGCTTATGGTGGTGATAGAACTCACCAAGCTCGACTTTTTCTGGGTACCATAAGCAACAACTGCAACCTCTTCCAATGCGGTTTTATCGGTACCAATAGTTACATCCAATACATAAGCACCGTTTGATGGCTGGTAGTTTTTTAAATCAAATTCCTGTGTTTTAGATCCTACAAATGAAAACGTGATGATGGTTTTGTCGGTGCCCTTTAAATTAAGCGTATACTTACCATTAAGATCTGATTGGGTACCAAAGCCGGTGCCCTTTATTTTGACACTTACGCCGGGCAGGGTAAGGCCCTTCTCGTCGGTAATGGTACCCCTCAAAACATCAGGCAACGGCGCCTGTGCCTGCTCTTTTTTGGGCGGCGCGGGGGCTGGTTTTTCCACCGGGGCTTTTTCAATCACAATAAGCTGGTCGCGCAGTACATAGCGCAGGCTTTTGCCTTTTAAAAGAAAAGTGAAAACATCCTGCACGCTGGCGTTCTGAAAATCAACAGTAACCAGTTCACGGTCGTTTAATAAATTGTTACTGTAAAAAACGGTTAGCCCGGTTTGCTTTTTAACAGATTGAAATACATCGGCTAAGCTGATATTAGCCTTTTTGAGTGTTATAGAGCCCGTATTTTGCGTTTGTGCCTGGCAAAGTTGGGCGCCCCATAAAAAAATAAAAACAGGCAGTAGCAGCCGCCGGTAAAATAAAATTTTCTCCATAGTTTATCGGTTTATAAATTGGGTTTGTACTAAAGACCGGTTCCGGGAAAAACGGGTGAACGAAAAATTAAAAAATATTTTTGCTAAATGCTTTCAGGCGAAAAATGGAATTTATTAGCCTGAATTAACCAGTAAAACCGGGCTTAACAGAAGGCCTGGCTGGTGCTAATTAATATACGGGTAAATTATCTACCGGGCCAAAAACAATGCGATTACCTTGTGCGCTATTATTTTATGTGTAAAACCCCGTCTTTAATAACAGCATCTACACTGGCAGATGATTTCAGGTTCTGGATAAAAACCTGTACCGGTTTATTTTTTTCGATAGCACCGCTAAGTGTGTTGTCGGCCCGGGCGGCATCGTCAAAAACAACCGGCAAATTAAACCAGCGCTGTAGTACCTCGCTTATATCGCGCAGCTTTTGGTTATGAAAATAATACTGGCCGTGCATCCAGGCCAATTCTGTGGCTGCATCAAAAGGCTGTCTTAAAAAGCCGGTTATGGGTGTGTAAATAGCCTGGTACCCGGGCTTAAGTAAAAGCTTTTCGTTATGCTGGCCGCTAGTAGCAACACTGCCTTCAACCAGCGAGGTGGTAGTGATATTTGACTGGTAACTATTTACGTTAAATTCGGTGCCAAGCACCTGTACGTTTGTTTGGGCGGTATGAACAATAAAAGGGTGGGTCGCGTTTTTTGCAACTTTAAAAAAGGCTTCGCCGGTTAGGTAAACCTCGCGGTTGGTACCAGTAAATGAAAATGGGAAACGCAGGCTTGAGGCCGAATTAAGCCAAACCAGCGTGCCATCTGATAAAGTTATCTGGTAGTCTAATTCCGCCGGAATGGTAAGGGTATTCCAATTTTGGGTTTTGTCGTCGCCGGTTGTATAACTTAAACCATTGGCACCTTTTTTTAAATTGGCAAAGGGGGTATTGATTACGTTTTTAGCGGTATCGGATAAGTTAATTTGCTGCCCGTTGGCCATCCGTAGTTCAATCGCGGGCTTTTTTCTTTGTTTTACAGCTACTGTATTAGTAACCGGTTTAGCCTGCCAAAAATAAATGGCCGAAAGCGTTATGCATAGCAAAGCAGCTATCGACAGCCAGTTTATAAATCCTTTTTGTTTAGATTGAATTGATTTTACCTGTTCAATTTGTGGCTCAATTTTATCCCAGGCTGCATTTTCGTTAATATTATCAAAAAAGGATTGGGCTTTATCAGTAGCCAATTCATCTTGCATTTCGTTCCAGAGTTTTGCAACCCCGGGATCTGTAAGTATTGCCTGCTGAAGCATATGGTCGTCTTCTTCACTTATCGCCCCTGCAATTTTGTCAATTATTAGCTCCTGAATATATGTTTTATTATATGTCATTATATATAAGACCAGATTATGAATAAAAGGGTGAACTACCTTGTGGTTTTTATACCGTCGCGCATTGTTTTAATGGCAAGCTTCAGGTGTGTTTTCAACGAATTAATGCTGATTCCCATTTCATAGGCAGCTTCTTTATATTTTTTATTTTGATAATGCACCAAAGTTACGGCCTGGAATCGTTGTACCGACAGATCGGCCATTATCTCGTCTACATTAATTTCGCACCTTGTAGCTTCCTGCTCCTCTTCTATTTCCGAAACGGTATATTGATAATCGGCTAATTTTTTTTGTCGCTGCGTTTCCTTCTCAATTGCCTTCAGGCAACGGTTCCGGATGGCTGTAGTTAAATACGCTTTTAAGGATGAATTGATGTTGTTAAATAATTTCCTCTCCCAAAAGTCGACAAAAAAAGCCTGAACCATATCCTCTGCTTCCATTTCATCTTTTAAAATATAAAAGGCCGATACGATAAGGAGTTTATAATATTTTTTGAATAGCAGTTCCAGGGCCTCCTTGTTGCCCACTATTAACAACTCCATAATTTGAGTATCATCCAGGATTTTCATGAAATGGTTTTAACTGGTTAAAAATCAACAGACAGGCGTCTATTGAAAGCTAAGATATAATATTATTGTCAAAAACACAATTAAAATTAAAATCGTGAAAATAATTTATTGTTGTTTACCAATTGGACGAACGTATGCGTGGCAATGTTAAGAAATTCCTGAATCAGGAGCGCGGAAGAGCATCAATAAGATGATCAGGTTTCCTTTTTGTAAATTTTAAGGTAAAATACTGCTGCAAAAGCGCCTTTTACAATCATTTTTGCTAACCAAATTTAATTGACAGGCCCACAGAATTGCTGTGCTATTGGAGTAAAAGCGACAAATAATTATTTTAATAATTACAAAAATTAAGTGTTGTTTAAACAATAATGGAGTGAGAAAATAGTATTTTGAGGCTTTTTCACCTGTTGCAACGGGATTTAAAGAATCGGTTTAATCTGCTAAATCGATATTGACTTCAGGCTTAAACGACAGATTGGAATGAATTGATGCCGGATAGCCCGTTTATAATAAAAAAGCCGGATGTTATCACAATCCGGCTTTTACTTAGGTAATTGAATGGGTTAATTGTGCAGCACCTTATTTATGCTAAGGCTGCCATCGCTTGCATCGCTGAAATAGAGGGAATATATTTTACCGGCCTGAAGGTCAGCGGTATTAAAGTTGCCTATGTTTTTCCTGGAGGCGGTTCCGTATAGCTGCACCGATAATGTTCCCGGATCAACATATTTGTAACCACTTGCAATGTTCCTGCTGATATTGGTTACCAGGTCGTCGCCCGATGCATCTTTGATATTGATATCTGATGGCGCGTTATCACTTAAATGAATAAACTTAATTTTTACCTTGCCATTGTTGGGCGTGGCCAGGTCATCTTCAAAAGATTTTACCCTGGCCGATGAGCCTTTGCCCGCCATATATACCGTAAAGCTTACGCCGTTGGTGGTATAAAGCTCGCCGGATGCGTAAACATTGCTTGATCCTTCATCTTTAAATTCCATAACCAGCCTTTTCCCGGAGGCGGTGGTGATGTAGGGCGAAGCATCGGTATATTTAAGCCCGCCGCTTACCAGTACCGAATTGGCAATTGTAAAACTCTGGGGGCCCGAGGTAGATGCCGCATTAACTACTTTGATGTTGAATTGCCCCGAGGGGTCGATAGTGTTTTTTTCGCATGACGAAAAGGATATCGCGGCTGTAAGCAGGGCTATGCCCGTTAACACTTTCTTATAAATTGCTGAAGTTTTCATGTTGATTTTTAATGCTTTTTTCATGTAGAATGATAGTTTCTGTGATTTCGTTTATCCGGCCGGGGCTTACATATATTTTACTTTTATGTCAACTTTGGCCGTAGCTTTTAAATCGACTTTAAAGTCGTCGAATGCCGGCTTTTTGAGCTTTTCCATAAAGAAGTTGGAGAAGCCGAAGCCTTCTTTGGGCATTCTTATCAAATTCTTGTCGATTTTGCCGTTCCCGTTTTCGTCGTCGATGAGGGTTATACCATAAGTGCCAGGTTCAAGCCCTAACATTACCGTGAGCGTGCCGTTATTGAGCGCTTTTTTATCGAATGTGAATTTTTTGTAAGGCTGCTCATTATCGTAGCTTTCATTATCCTTAAAAACATTAAGAATGATTTTGCCTTTCTGGGACCTGATCCCGGTAACCTTTACCGGTGTTTCACGCACTTGTGTATAAGAAGCCAGGAAGATAAACAGCAAGCCTGCAAGCATGTTAAGGCATAATACAGTGGTTTTTTTCATAGTTGTAAAATTTAATTTTAACATTATTTGAAGGCGAAGGTATTGGCACTGCCTATAGCGGGTTATCAAAAACATAGCGAAACGGGCATAATTGCACCCGAAGGTTATGCTCATGAATTTGAATGAAACGTGCCTTTATGCAACTGGCCGCCTCATTGACGAAATACAGTGCTTTGAATTGATTAAGAAAATCTGCGTGCCGGTGCTTTTGATAGCTGCTAATTTTGGAGTGGCCGGAGAGGCAGCTTAAATTGAAGTCTCCGGCCTGTTCAATTGCCTTTTTAGCCTGTCGCCCGGGCAGTTGGGGGCCGGTTTTGCCCGCTTCGGTTCATGATAAATGCATACGTGTAATCTATTAGCTACATTTGTTTATATGCAGGAAAGTTTGCCCGTAAAACGTTTAAATCGCTTAAGCTGGTTACTATCGGTAATTATCGGCGTTATCTTTTATCTTATCATTTCCCGCAGTGGTTCTACCGAGCCGGTGTTGCCCTATACATTGTTAACCATGTCGGGAATTTTAGTGGTTGGTTATGCCGATGTTGGCCTTATGCTCCTTTTACTACCCTGGTTTCAGGTGCGGTCAAAAAAATTTACGATATACCGCCGCCTGTTAACTTACCCTGTAAGTGTATTTATTTACCTTGCGCTATGGCCTGTTTTTGCTTATGTAGCCCATAAAAAATGGTCCTTTTGGGATGTTGGTTTGTTTTTTGCCTTTGTTGGCTCCGGTATCGTAATTAATACCATGATTATGATTTTGCACGATTCGGTTTTGTTATACGAGCATAAACTATACAGCGAGCTGGAGCTCTCCAGGCTAAAGGCAGCCAATGCCGAAGCTACCAACCTGCTGCTAAAACAACAGATACAACCTCATTTTTTGTTCAATGCGTTAAATACATTGAAAGCGTTATATCATAAGGATGTGCAAACTGCCGATACCTATATTGTGCACATGGCCAACTTTTTAAGGGCATCCATATTTCATCATACATCAAACGTATCCAAACTGGAAGATGAAGTGAGCCTTTTATTGGATTACCTGGAAATGCAGCGGATAAGGTTTGGTACCGCCCTCAATTGCTCAATAACGCTGCCCGAAGAAACTTTAAAAGCATACTACCTGCCGTCGTTTTCGCTACAGCCGTTGTTGGAAAATGCCATTAAACACAATAATTTTACCCGTGAAGATCCGCTTTGTGTAACCATTAGCCAGCAGGATGACTGGCTGGTTATCAGTAATAACCGGCAGGTAAAAAATATTAAAGTTGCATCAACCAATTATGGCCTGGCCAACCTGGCCGAAAGATACCATATATGGTCGGGGGATGATATTATCATTAATGAAGAACAGAACTCGTTTTCGGTATCTATAAAATTGTTAAAAAATGAACATCGTAATCATTGAAGATGAAGGCCTGGTTGCCGATGACCTGGAGCTTAACATCAGGAAACTGATGGATGAGCCTGTGGATATTGTACAAATTAAATCGGTAAAAGAGGGCCTTGCATATTTTAAAACAGCCGATGCGCCGGACCTGATTTTTAGCGATATCCAATTAGGCGACGGACTTAGCTTTGAAATTTTTGTTGCCGGATTGGTAGCCGTGCCCGTGGTTTTTTGCACTGCTTATGACGAGTATGCTTTAGATGCTTTTAAAGCCAATGGGATAGATTACATCCTGAAGCCATTCACCAGTAAAACGCTGAACGATGCCCTTCAAAAATACAGGCGGTTAAAAGAGCTGTTCTCCACAGACCAAACACCACAGTATGAAGCCCTGATACAGATGCTGGCGCGAAAAGAAAAGGAGAAGGCAGCTTCGGTGCTGGTTTATCACCAGGATAAGATCATCCCGGTTAGCCTGGACGATATAGCCATGTTTTACCTGGCCAACGAAATTACCCACCTGCTCACGTTTTCGGGAAAAACGTTTTATCCCAATAAAAACCTTGATGAGTTGGAGCGCATCTCCGGCAATTACTTCTTCAGGGCAAACAGGCAATACTTGGTTTGCCGGAAGGCTATAAAAGATGTATCTAATTTTTTTTCGCGAAAACTTTCTATAAACCTCAACGTGCCATTTGCCGAAAAGGTTATTGTTAGCAAAGGCAAGGCACCGCAATTTTTGAGCTGGCTTGCAAAAGGCTGATATGTATTGATAGCCAGCTATAGTTTTCCAATAAAACTTTCGATACTTATTTCAACTTTTTTTTGCTCCTTCCTATTCCGCTTCCTGCCTTAATTTGTCCGTTTCGGCTACGTTTTGTTATTAAACCCTGCGTGTATAGTGCAAATTTGATGACTATGGGTGCGCGGTTAATAGCTACTTTAAATATAACCAGCCAATTCATAACGAAAATTAATGTTAATCGCTTCGTCGCAAGAAAACGGCCATGTTTGAAATTTTTAAAACTAATGTTAAAAACCCGGCGCACGCAACTGCACTGGTTGTAGTACTGCAACATTATTTGCCTTTTGCCGAAATAAACTTTGACCTGGATGATTGCGATAGCATACTGAGGGTGAAAGGTGAAAAATTTTGTACCTCAAATATCATTCAGTTACTGGCCGACCTTGGCTTTGAGTGTCATATATTAGAATAATAGCCTGTTGAGTCGCCAACCCGCTTTAAGCTGCCGGACCGTCGAATCACAACCCATAATGTAAATGAATCCCGAATGCTTTGATCCATACACGCTCACAAGCCATTTATGCCAGTTTGATTAACACAATCGAACAAAAAATTTAATCTCTGAAAATATTTTCGATTTCCCTTTAATTAGCGTTAGATTGGTATAGTTGAACGCACAGGATAAACGCATCTAAATAGCTAATGGAATGAACCTATGGTGTTATAAGCATCAAACAACGCCTTGTTTTATTGGCTGATCCTGGTTAAATGATTCGGCTACCGAAGGGACTTGTATTGGCCAACAACAGGCACACGTGTTTGGATGCGCCTAAATTGAACGACAAGTTTAGTGTTAACCATGATTAAATATAAAATATTGATTATCAGTGTTTTGTAAATAAATTGCCTGAAATGTGTTAAGTTATGTTAACCCAATTAGATGCATTTGCCCTGAGTTGAATAATACTTAACAATGCCGATAAATTAATGGTAAAAGAGGGTTTCGAATTAAAAACCACCCAGCCCGCTACCGGACTTGCCGACTTTGTGGAAAGCTTCTGGATGATCCGGAATGAGTCGGCGGATGCCAGGGAGATTGTTGTACTGCCCGACGGTCGGTTTGATATTATATTTTCTGTTGCCGCCAACCAGCCTTTTCATGCCACGCTGCGGGGCCTCGATACCCAGCCCGATCAGGCCTCAATTCCCGCCCATATGGTGATGTTTGCCGTCAGTTTTAAACTATTGGCTATTGAGTACCTGCTGGATATTAAAATGGCTTCTGTATTAAATGAAGGGCGGCGCTTACCGCCAGGGTTTTGGAACATCACCGCTGATGACCTGGGGAACTTTGAAACCTTCTGTCAAAAAATTTCGGCAACGATGCTCGGCCTTGTTAAAACCGGCATCGACAACCGCAAGCAGAAATTGTTTCGCCTGATTTATGCTTCCAATGGGTCGCTAACTGTTCAGGAACTAGCCGGCAGCGTAGGTTGGAGCAGCAGGCAAATCAACCGTTATTTTAATGAGCAGTTTGGCATTTCTTTAAAAGCGTATTGCAATATTTTCCGGTTCAGGGCATCCCTGCAGCAAATCAGGGACGGTAAACTTTTCCCGGAGCAGAATTTTGCCGATCAAACACATTTTATTAAAGAGATAAAAAGGTTTTCAGGCGTGGTGCCAAAAGAGTTAGCCAAAAATCAAAACGACCGATTTATACTATTATCGGCTTTGCCTAAGGGGTAGTTTTGCCTACATGAACATTCAACACAAAAACATCGCGATTATTGGCGGAGGTCCGGGCGGCTTAACACTTGCACGGCTTCTGCAACTCAAAGGCGCAAACGTAAAAGTTTATGAACGGGACATCAATGGCGCAGTAAGGCAGGGCGGCGCGCTTGACCTGCATGCTGAGTCGGGCCTGGCCGCTTTAACTAAAGCAGGCTTGATGAATGAATTTAAAACCCACTATCGCCCCGGAGCCGAACTTGTGCGGGTAACCGACAGCCAGTTGGCTATTTACTCAGATCAGCACGCCGAAATAAGTACCGAAAAATTTGGCGATAAAAATTACCGTCCCGAAATTGACAGGGGGCCACTTAGGCAGATTTTATTGAATTCGTTATTGCCAGGCACCGTTGTTTGGGACAGCCACATTGTATCCATTGAACAAATACAGGACACCTGGAAGCTGGTTTTTCAAAACGGCAACACCATCATGGCCGATTTGGTTATTGGCGCGGATGGTGCGAACAGCAAAATAAGGCCATTTGTTACAAGCATTAAACCCTACTGGACCGGTATCACCATGTTGGAAGGAGCCCTCAAAGATGCTGCAAAAACAGCCCCTGTAATTCATCAGTTGTTAAAGGGCGGAAAAATATTTGCCTACGGAAACCAAAAAACGCTAATAGTTAGTTCAAAAGGCGACGGAAGTTTTGGTTTTGGCGTCAGCTTTAAATCCAATGAGTTTTGGGCGAAGGAAAGCGGCATCAACTTTAATGATAACCAGCAGGTATTGGCCTGGTTTAAAAAGGAGTTTGCAGAATGGAGCCCGGTTTGGTGGGAACTGTTTGAAAGTGCCGACACACTGTTCATCCCCAGGCCCCAATACTGTATGCCACTTGACCAAAAATGGGACGCCAAACCCAACATTACGCTACTGGGCGATGCGGCCCACTGGATGCCGCCCTTTGCAGGTGAAGGCGTTAACATGGCCATGCTGGATGCGCTGCAACTGAGCGAAGCACTTACTGATGATAAATTCAGCGATACCCGGCAGGCTATCGCCCATTATGAAAAGCAAATGTTCGCCCGGTTTGGCAGAATTGGGCAGGATACCTTATTCAACACCGAATGGATGCATCAACCCGATGCTTTAAAACAAATGCTGGCGATGTTTGGTAAAAACAAACTAAAGCAGGGGTTATTCATCGGTAATTACTTTATTAAAGTGAGGGTGGTGCCCGCTATCCGCAAAGCGATTGGCCTGCCTCCTGTCCAAAAAATATTCCGATGAAGTGCTCCCGGGCTTTAAGCACTAAATGAAGTAATAAAGCTGTTCTCAGCAATTATTACTTCATTTAATAGGTTTAATTTGGGGTATTACCACCTGACTATCCAATCCTCTTCCTTAAAAAAGATAAAGGCAAAATCAAATACCCATCGATGTCGTTTTTTTGCCAGCCTAACATATTGAACGGGCTGGTATGTTGCTGCCTGGGACAAATACTATTGCTGATGGTAAATTGCTGCAAACTCTTTGGCATAGTCGTTCAGCTTATGCGGGCCCAACTCCGGGCGGTGTTTATAATAATCCTCATATAGCACACCATTCAGTCGCGCGGCATTCATCTCGGCGAAACCCCTGGCCGTCTGCGGGTTCATGCCGAAGCTTACGAGTCTGTTTAAAAACGCCTCATCCGGGATTGCTGTCCATTGCAGATCGGGCTTACCCACCGCCTGACCTAAAACTTTTGCTACCTCATTCGGAGTCACCTCATCGCTGGCAATATAACGAACGGTACGGCCTACAAATGGCTTGTCAAATTCTTCGGCAATAACACTGGCAATATCCAGTGGCGAAACCCATGGCTCTTTGTTATCGCCTCCGTAATTACTTACAATTGTGCCCTGGGCCTTTATGGTTGGTATAAATGCCAGCATGTTATAATAAAAACCAACCGGGCGCATAAATTTAATGCTAACGTCATCGGCCAATTCATTAAAAAACTGTTCTGCTTTATAATGGAACCCCAAAAGACCAACGCCCTTATCGGTATGCGCCCCAATACTGCTTAAATGAATAACCTTCTTAACGCGTGATTGCTGGATAGCCTTTTGGTAATTTTTGCATATTTGGATAATGGCGGCTGTTACATCCAGATTTTTATCAAAAAAAGCGTTTGGCGCAAGTGATTCCATACAGTATACGGCATCCGCTGCCGCGAAAGTGGCCGTTAAAAAATCAACGTCTTCCATAGATCCAATTGCTGCTTTCGCGCCGATATTTTCAATCTCGGCCTGTCTTTCCGGCCTGGTGCTGATGACGGTTACCTGGTGCCCGTTTTGTACTAATTTTTCTGTCAACGGTTTGCTAATGTTCCCTAAAGAACCTGTAATGATAATTTTCATAATGTTGTGTATTTAACACTACAAAGGTTGCCATCGCCCGCCGGATAGATTTAACCATATCTGCGTTTGTTGTATCCAAAACTATAGTTCCCAACAAATTCAATATGCATTCTTTAAAATATTTAAACTCCCTTTAAACGTGCAAGTCATGGCCGCCCGGCGGAAACCGGGTACATGGAGATGAGGTAACTTATTTAGTAGGAAAACAGTATTGAATAGAAATTAACAAGGATTGGTAACATCGACCCGCTATCTGCCAAAACATCGATTGTTTTAATTGAAAGAGTGGCGAAACTCCAGCGGCGATAAATTAGTTTTTGTTTTGAATAATTTGCTGAAAGATTGCAGGTGCTCAAAACCCAGTTCGTAAGCAATTTCGCTGACAGACAGGCTGGTGGTTGATAGCTTCTCCTTAGCGAGTTCAATTAGTTTGTCGTGAAGATGTTGCTGCGTGCTTTGGCCCGTAAGCGACTTTAGCAACCCGCTGAGATAACCGGGCGAAATATTTAAATTTTCGGCAATATAGGCCACCCCGGGTAAGCCTTGTTTAGCAAGGCTGCCGCTGTTGAAATAGGCAGAAAGCAGGTCTTCTAAACGCGTTAGTATCTCGTGGCTGGCAATCTTGCGGGTGATAAACTGGCGTTGGTAAAAGCGTTCTGCATAGGTAAGCAACAGTTCCAGCTGCGCAATGATCACATTTTGGCTAAACCGGTCGATATTGGCATGATACTCCTGCTCAATGTTTTGTACAATGCCTGTAAGCATATTTTCTTCCTTATCAGAAAGGTACAGCGCCTCAAATACATAATAGCTGAAAAACTCGTACTGCCTGATGGTTTTTGCCAGCGTTGTATTCCATAAAAAATCCGGGTGTATCAGTATCATCCAGCCCTCGGGCCTATGCATCGTGCTCTTTTCAAGTTCAATACCAAAAACCTGGCCGGGTGCCATAAAAAACAATACACCTTCGTCAAAATCACTCGCCTGCTGGCCGTACTTGAATTTAGCATTGTGTACCCTTTTCATCGAAATAGAGTAAAAATCGAAGATGAGGCTGAACGATCCTTCGGTGATGGGCGGGGTAACGGTATCCATCCAAACCAGGCTGATTAGCGGGTGTTCTGGCTTGGGTAGCCCCGCAGCCCGGTGATATTCGGTGATGGTTTTGAACCGTAAAGGCTGATTGCTGCTCATATGTCAATATACTTATTTTTTGTTATACACCGCGGCAAATTCTTTGGCAAAGTCGGCCAGTTTAACTTTACCCATCCTGGGCTGGCTACGGTGGAAATTTTGTAAGGTTTTGCCGCTATGCATTGCGGCCTGCATTTCTACCAGCGTTTCGGCCAGCTTTTGCGGTAACCGGGCCATCTTCAGCCCTTGCAGCATTTGCTTGTCTGTGAGCAATACCCATTTAAGCCAGGGTTTGCCTATCGACGTACCGATGATTTGAGCGGCTTCGTTACAAGTCATTTCCTCGCTGCCTACGTAGCGGATGGTTTTCTTTTCGGGGTGAAGCAGTAACTCTTCCGCCACTGCGTCGGCAATATCAAGGGGGGATACAAAAATCGTTCGGTCATCCCCGCCGTAGTTCCCCATCAGCAGGCCGGTTTTACCGGTTAGCAAAGCCCACAAACCGGAGTAACGCAAGGTAAGGAATTTGCCCATGAGCCCTTTGCCCCGGATAAGGTCCATCGATTGATAGAAGTTGGTGTAAAAAGAGGCCGGCCGCATAACGGTGATGGAAACACCGGTGAGCGCATCAAAAACATCTTCAACATTTTCTGCTTGTACCAAATCAGCCGCCCAGCCGCTCATGACTACCACCCGCTTAATTGGAGCCCGTTGCAGGGCCAGTGTGTAATTTTGTGCCATACGGCGTAAATAGCTACCCAGGTCTGGTTCGGTAAAACTTAGTGGTATCATGCCGTATACAGCATCAGCCCCTGTAAAATTCCGGGCCAGGAATTCAACATCGGCAATGGAGCCAATAGCCGCTTTTGCGCCTAAAGCTTCAATATCCTGCTGTTTTTTTGGGTTGCTGCTTACCACAGTTACGGCGTGCCCCTGGCCAACTAATATTTGAGTTAATGGTTTACCTATGTTTCCTAATGAACCGGTAACAACAATTTTCATAATGATTTCGGTTTATATATTGGTGTATACGCCCTGTTCCAGGTCGGCAAGTAATGTAGGTTGTGTCGGGTGCCAGTTCAAACTGTCCTGTGTAAGTTTGCTTGAAGCCGGGCAATCAATAGCGGCAAAGCCTGCAAACCAGCCGAAATATTCAACAGCCTCTTCAGGAGATACAGACACGGCCGGAATATTAAGTTGCTTTGCGATAGCTTCGGCGATAGCCTTAAATGTAACCCCTTCTTCGGCAGCAGCATGAAACCGGCTGCCTTTGCCGCCATTTTCTAAAGCCAGCCGGTACAAATGGACGGCATCCAACCGGTGCACCGCGTTCCAGCGGTTAAGGCCATCACCTACATAGGCAGAAACACCTTTTTGGCGGGCAATGTTGATGAGTATAGGGACAAAGCCATGAAGATCGCCATCACCATGTACGGATGGAGACAAACGGATTATTGAAGTTTTTACACCCAGTGCGGCGGCGGCATCTGCCGCTGCTTCCGAAGCCCGGGGAAACGCGGGATTTGGTTGCTGTATGATATCCTCGGTAGCCAGCCTGCCCGGACTAACAAGGGCGGTGCCCGATGTTACGATGAGCGGTTTTTCAGATCCTGCAAGCGCCTCGCCAATGGCCCCGATAGCCAGCCGGTCTACTTCGCATACTTCTTTAAACCTGCTAAAATCGTGGATAAAACCCGCGTGGATAACGCCGTCGGCGGCTGTTGCGCCGCTCCGCAAACTATCCAGGTCCTCCAGGTCGCCATGATGCACCGTGGCGCCCGCCGCCGACAGTTTACTTGCAGCCGCCTCTGACCTGGCAAGGCCCAAAACCTGGTGACCAGCACCTAATAATTCCTGTACAATGGCAGAACCGACGAAGCCTGTGGCCCCTGTAACAAATACTTTCATAAGTTTAGCAATTTTTGATGAAACAAATGTCGGTTGCAAGGGCACAACGGATTTAGCCGAATCTGCTTTTGATTTAGCCAAAACGATTACCCCGGGGTTGTGGATGTTTGTGCAAACATTGTACAAACGAGCGATCAGGGAGAATTATTGAGGGAGAATAAAAAAGTATTTGGATTGGAATGACAACTATAAAAATCCTTGTCTGCTTTGTTATCCGTTAGATATACATAAAAGGCCAGGCCTGCTACAGCCGGTATACCGTGGGAGGCCCTATCCGCAACGCTATCCATTTTGAGTTATGCAAGGTGGCCATAAAAGTGGATAACAAAGTATTTCACACCGTGCTGGCTATCGTGTTCCTGGTGTATGAATTTTCTTATATCCTAAGGTTGTTTTAATACAAAAAGGGTATCCCGGTTAAGCGATACCCTTTGGCAATTCTTTAATACCTTACTATCTGCAAAAAAGTACGGGATTATCTTTTCCGTGATCGTTGTCGTCTCCGGTAGTCAGTTTGCGATAAGTGGTTAACTTAAGCATGTATGCACATGATGGCCAGTTTTCAAACAACGGGTTTATCACAATTGATGATGCAGCAGGTGGATTGTTGAGCACAATTTGCGAGGCCGCACCTCTTGGGGCATTGCCGGATGGGAAACCGCTAACATAACCTGTGGCGTTTGACCATACACTGATACCCCAGCTGGCTAATAACTCATGATCAATAGTATAATCAATATGGGCTGTTGTTTTAACCGGCGAGCATCCGCTTAACCCGTTACTGTATAACTCTTCCAGCTTAATCAGGTTAACCTCGTCCCAGTTGTTTACATAAATTTTTCCGATGATTGATTGTGTTTTCAGGTTGGGCGATGCGGCGTTGGCCGGGTCGTCTGTAGTTTGAAATTGCAGGTATAAGATTTTGCCGTTTTTTTGATCGGCCATACCTACAGCATCACCCGGGTTTAAACCGGCGCTTGCACTCCCTCCGCCAATGATGGAGTTGGTGTTTAAGCGCACAAGCGGACCATAAAAGCCATTATCCATTGCAGGCTGGTCAACCCTTATCCAGCCATTGGCATCGGGGTTTATGATATGCGGCAGTATGGGGTTAGGATAATTATCGGCAGGGATGCTATCCTGTGGTGATGCCGGCAAAATGGTATCAACAATTACATCCTGGAAAGCTACAGCACCGTTCCAGGTAATTTGCCGGGTAGCCACTTTAAGCTTGCTATCCATTTGGGCGCTGGTTACCGCGTTAAAGTTTACATTATCCAATGAATACCTAAAGCGGTAATAAAGCGCGCTTGATGGCGCTGTGGGTACTTTTTTGGTAGCGTAACCTTTGAGGTTTACAATACCAAAGAAACCATAACCAACACCGCCCACCGCGCCGGTAACGCCTGCTTTAGCAAAAAGTGTTTTGCCTGATGCATCAATATCTGATGTGATATTAAATTCCCCTACTGATGTAAACCAGGGCACATCGCTGGTATAAATGCCGCCATCTTTTATGCAAAGTTTTACGCAGAAACAATTATGGGCGTTGTGCCTGTCGGTTTGGCGGCCGCGGGTACGGTCTTCCTGCAATAAAACAGCACCCGACGAAGATTCCACCCTGAAATAATAGTCCGGGCCGGCTGGCCACTCTACATTTAAAAAAGGCGAAAGCAGGGTTTGCCTGAAATTGGCGCCCGGATATACAATGGTAAATTTGCCATTGCTATCTGTATAGGCATTACCCAAGGTATCGTCCTGTATCAGGTCCACGTCGTAAGCAAATACTTTAACACCTGATAATGGCTTTTTAGTTTCGCAGTCGGCTACTATTCCGCAAACTACCCAGATATCTAACAGGGTAAGGATGCGGCAAAACCATTTAGGGTCTATCCTGTATTCAAAAAAAGCAACCTGCCCACTATCGGTTTGCTTGAAAGCCGGTTGCAGGGTAGTGATATGAAATTGGAGTGAAAGGTCTTTAGCGTGGTGTGGCCCAATTTTTATAGGGGTATTGCCGCAGTACCAGTCAACATCAAGCGTACCGCCATCGTAGCCGCTTTTGTCGCCTATCTCAATCACAAAATCGCCGTTATCCTGGAGTTTGCCTTCGGCTATAAATAGTTTTTCTTTTTCTTTCAGTTCGGCATCGGTAACCTGGTGAAACGTTTGTTTGGCATCGGCTACGGCCAGGCGGGTCTCGTTGGCCCTATCAAAGGTTTTGTAAACCTTTACCGAGTTGCCCGATACCGGCAGCTCGCAATCAGAACATAGCAAACCGCGTAGGTTGCCTTTAATAGTAAAGCTCATAGGTTTTTGTTTTTAGATTTTTTCTTCCCGCCTACTCGTTGATTGGATTTTCGGCACGCTCCATAACTTTTTACAGCACCGCTGTTTTGTTATGTCAAAGGTTTCACTAAAAAAAGCCCTTATCAACGTTGCTACTACTGTTTTAGGCCCTATGATTGTACGCGATTGAAAACGTACTACTACAGTTTTTGCTGCGTAGAAATACGCGGAGGGGGATGATATTTAAAACAGGATAATTCAATAAACGAAAAAAGCGTCTTTTCCGTAGGAGAAGGCGCTTTTTTCGACCTGGAAACTCCTTATTGATATAAATAGGTGTCCGTCAAATGTTGCATTGCCTCCTGGAAAAGGCTGTAAGCAGTTGCCTCATCGTTATTGTTTATGGAAGCTATTGATGTTTGAATATACTTGTCATAAATCTCTTTAAATATAACGGCCTTGTTTTGTTCTTTATCAATAGCCTCAAGCAGGGATGCAGATATCGTATAATACTTTTCAATCTCGGCGCCGTTGAATTTTTCCTGTAATATTTTATCCCTGAAACCCCTCAGCACATTTAGCTGGCCGTCAGCTTCTTTGCCGGCAAAGTTGGTTGCAATACGGGTAAGGGCGCAAGGGTCTTTTCCTGTTGTTGGACAGCCTGATGAACCAGGGCAAGGATAAGATTGATCACCTATATAGAATGCATTAGTTTCTGGATAAATCAGCGCTTTATAAGGATAATTCATCTCGATATTGTATCCAAAAGTATAGATTAAGTTATCATTAACTGCCTCTTCAGCAAGAGCCGTCAATAATTTCCTGCCTAAAAACGATCCGCGGTTAATTTTTGTGTAATGCATGCCCGCATCCAGCTTCTTAAGGTTAAGCACGTGGTTAAAAAGCACTTGCCAGGTTTTTTCTAATGAAATCACCTCGCCTGTATTGGTGATAAAGCCATCCTTTTTAATAACTGCATTTGGCAGGCTGTTGTTCATGGTGTAATTGGCCGGTATGAGCACCAGAATCCTTGATGATGGGTCATTTACATCGGTAAGGCCGTTCATGAATTTAATGCCCGATACGTTGCTGTCACTAAGAACGGTTTCAACGGCCGATTTAGACAGGTTTACAAAACGGGTTTCTGATGGAAATTTAGTCCTAAAGTTTTGAGCAAGTTCCTGGTAAAGGTTTTCGGTAATGAATTCGCCTACAGTGGTAGGGTCAAGTACGGTACTCAACATTTCTGTTTTCATGTTAATTGGTTTATGGTTTAAGATTTGATTAATTACTTATTGTTGTATTAATACAAATGCAATATAAAATATATTTATTATAATAAATATATTTATCCCGTAATAAAGTTGTTAATATTTGTTAAACGCCAATCCCCTGGCTGCCATTTCAATTTTATCATAAGTTCATATCATGCCCACGTAGTACTACAGTTTTTGCTGCGTAGAAATACGTAATATCCACCCGGTGTAAAAAACAGATAAATTCGCTATTGGCTGTAAATGAATAGCTTACAAAAACATGTCAAATAACGAGACAACCGCCAAAATCCGTGGCCCTGTTGAAATAACAACTTATTAATCTTAGTTTTAGCCAAACTAATTCCTAACCCTCTATACTAAATCAACAATGGAAACCAAACCAACAAGAGACACCAACCCAATTACCGGCGATGAAGGCGCCGCCATCGATCTTGAACTTGCAGCTCAATGGACACGAAATCACAGGCACAGACATCCTAATGATACCGTTTCACAATTTTTCGGTAACAAAATCCTTAACCATATCCTGCAACAGGATGGTTGTATGGGCATACGCATCTACTATGCTAATGATGAAAAACTTAGCGGATGGCAAAAGTTCTGGGTATCAGTAAGTAATTTTATTTTATCCGTTTTTGCTAATGTTAAAGGTCAAAAACATTTCATTATCACTGGAGTTACAGCCGACGGCGAGGATCAATTACCGGATATGAAAAGCGGAAAAATATCAACACCATCTGGTCATGTCGAATTAAAATCTTTAAAGTTAGCCGCGGCATCCTCCTCAACCTATTTAGTTGGCGAACAAGCTATGCCATGCCCTGGCACAGCAGGATGCCCTCAAAATGTATTAACCCAATCTTAATTTATAATCGCGCTTACAATGCTTATAAGTTTGCTATTAAGTAATATTTCTGTTTTATCAGCGGTATTTCCCTTACTTGCTGCTATTTATAACTATAAGCATTTAGATAAGCTCATGAAAATATTAGCTCTATACTTATTGATATCTGGAGCTTTTGATTTTACTATGTGGTTAGCGTACAATTTGGGTCAAAATAGCAAGACCCCACTAAACACAATACCATTACTTCACATTAGCGTAGCTACAAGTATTGTGTTTTTTGGGGTCATATATTATAACCTATTTTTAAAATCGGCACTTAAGAAAATTACATTAGTTCTTTCGACAATTGTAATGCTGATAGTGCTTTATAACGCCAGGAACATTTTTGACTATCCATCAGTATCAAATACTGCATCCAGTATTTTGCTGATTATTTTGTCTTTAGTCTATTTTTACCAATTGCTAAATCCGCAAAAATTTATTCAAATAGAAAAACAAGGTTTATTTTGGGTCAATGCAGGAGTGTTGGTTTATTCCTCTGTGAATATATTTCTATTTATGCTTTTTAGCCAGATACCCGATAAAGACAAGGCTGACTATTATGTTATATTCAGCATAACCAATATTATTGCCAACATTATATACTCAATAGGATTACTTTGCAAGCCACAAAAAACAACTTGAGCTTAATATTAAAAATCAGTAAGGTTACTTTGCCAACTACAGAAAACGGTTTAATTCCGATATTAATAATCGGTACCCTTGTGGTGGTTGTATTAATCACCTGCTTATTTTTTTTCGTGATTATTTACCAGCGTAAAATGATCAAAAACCAGGTTGAATTGCGGGCCTTGCATGACGCGCGCCAAAGCGACCTGATGGCTGCCGTTTTTGAAACCCAGGAAAGCGAACGGAAACGCCTGGCCGAAGATTTACACGATAGCGTAGGCCAGGTGTTATCGGCTATAAAGCTTAACCTGCACCGGCTGGATAAAAACTGTACCACCGATACCACCCAGCCATTACTGGCTGATACCCGCAGGCTTACCGACGAATGCATACAGGAGATACGCAATATTATTCACAACGTTTTGCCACCTGTACTTACCGATTATGGCCTGCTGGTGGCTGTTGAAGCCCTGGCAAGCAAGGTGGAGCAAACCACCCACATCAAGGTAAAGTTCAGCAAAAACATGCCCGATCAGCGCTTCCCGCAAGAGATTGAGCTTACGCTTTACCGCATAGCACAGGAGCTTTTTGGCAACGCTATTAAACACTCCGATGCATCGGTTATCCACCTTTCCATTAACCGCGAAGGCAATTTTATGGTGATGGAATTTAAAGACAATGGCGTTGGTTTTAACCTTCCCGAAGTAAAAAGAGGCTTTGGTATTAAAAACCTCGAGAGCCGGGTACAGCTCATCAACGGCGAAATTAACATTTATAGCAAGCCATTAAGTGGCAGCCTTACCACTATTAAATTAAAAATAGTTTAGTTTTGTATCTTTAATCTATCTTTAGCCAACTATTTGTTAATCAATGGGTACAATTAAATTAGGTATAGTAGATGATCATAAAATTTTCAGGAACGGTTTAAAAGCCACCCTTGAAGATTGTGAAGATTTTGACTTAATACTTGAAGCTTCAAACGGTAAAGAATTGATGGGTTTATTAACAACCCAAACTCCCGATGTGCTTTTAATGGATATTAAAATGCCCGAAATGGACGGTATCCAAACGGCGGCTTTGGTACATCAGCATCATAAAACCATCAAAATACTTGCGCTATCGATGTTTAACGAAGACAAGTATATTGTTGATATGATGAAAGCCGGGGCATCTGGCTACCTGCTAAAAAATGCCGAACCGGAAGAAATTATCGAGGCTGTATCAACGGTGCATAACAAAGGTTTCTATTTTAACGAGCACCTGTCCATCACCCTTATTAAGCAGCTGGTAGGCAACGATCACTCCGAAAGTATTGCCGCAAACAAAGCCGACTTAAACGAACGCGAGGTTGAGGTACTAAAACTGGTTTGCCAGGAATACTCCAACCAGGAGATAGCCGATAAAATTTTTCTGAGTGTACGTACTGTTGAAGGTTACCGGGCGCGTTTATTTGAAAAAACGGGATCAAAAAACCTGGTGGGCCTGGTTATATACGCAATAAAACGCGGTATAATTAATGTAACCTGATTTTAGGCCGATAGTTTTTTGGYGCTGCTGGCAAGGTTACGCATAAACCTTTTACGATAATTAAGCGGGCTTAAATTCATTTTGGCCTTAAACATTTTATAAAAATGGGATACATCGCCAAAACCGCTTTCGTAGGATATTTCTGATATCGGCTTATCGGTTTGTACCAATTGTTGTATAGCATAATTAAGCCGGTACTCAATTATAGTTTCCATAAACGTTTTGCGGGTTACTTTTTTAAAGTACTTGCAAAAAGCATTGGTGGTCATGTTGGCAATACTTGCTGCGGCATCTAATGATACCTGTTTTCTGAAATTTTCTACCAGGTAAGCAAATACGGGATTAATGCGTTCCTGCTCGGCTGTTGAGCGCTCGGCTATAATGCGGTGCTGATCAAGCAAAATATATTCGTCAGATGATGCCAGGCGCTGCAATATCTCTAGCAAGCCTATCAATACCCTGAAATTGCTTTTTTCTTCAACCAGGCTTTGCAGCATTTGCTTTACATCCTGCTGCGTTTCTGAATGGAATGATATCCCGCAACCGCTTTTCTGAAAAAGCTTTTTAATGTGCAGTAATTCAAATTTGTTAAAAAAGTCGTCGCCCAAAAACGCGTCATTAAACTGAATCACAATGGCGCTTGCATCCTCGGGCAACACAGTGGTTATATCCAGTTTCCAGCAGTGGGGCAAATTGGGGCCAAGCAACACCAGATCGCCGGTTACAAAATCTTCCATATGACTGCCCACATACCGTTTGCCGCTTCCTTTTAAAATACAAGTTAACTCATATTCAGGATGAAAATGGTACGGCGCGTCAAATGCCAGCTTATCAAATTTTTTGACAAGGAACGATTGACTAATGGAGGGCTGAAGAACTTCGAACGAGGCTTTTATCATTGCATATTTTAACGTAGAATTTATTAAAAAGTTAGCTTATGGATAAAATAATCCATAATTACACCATTCATTTCATTTTTTGTCAGCTAAAGTTAAACTTACTTTGAATATAAACTAAAAAAAATATGAATACAAAGGTTTCTGATCTGTTAGCGCTGGATGATTTTATAAAATTACCGGAAGAGAGCATTATGGAGTTCCGTGAAAAGGGGCATACCTTAATTCAAAATATACTCTCAAAAGAAGAAACAGCAGCTTACCGCCCGGTTATTGTTGACGCTGTTGAGCGATACAATACCGAAAAACGCAAACTGGAAGACCGGGATACCTACGGCAAGGCATTTTTGCAGATTATGAACTTATGGCAGGTAGATGCCAACGTAAAACGCTTTGTTTTTGCCAAACGGATGGCCAAAATTGCCGCCGACCTGATGGGAGTTGAAAATGTACGGTTATACCATGACCAGGCCTTGTTTAAAGAAGCCGGCGGAGGGCCGACCCCATGGCACCAGGACCAATATTACTGGCCTATAGATACCAACAACACGGTAACCATGTGGATGCCACTGGTTGATATTGATGTAGATATGGGCATGCTTACCTTTGCATCAAACTCTTATACTAACGGTGCAGTATTTAATCATGAAATATCTGACGAGTCGGAATCTGCATTTGATGATTATGTAAAGGAGAAAGGCTTCCCGATTAGCAGGGCTCAAACCATGAAAGCCGGCGATGCCACCTGGCACCGCGGTTTTACCATCCACAATGCGCCAGGCAACAACTCCGGTAAAATGCGCGAGGTAATGACCGTAATTTACATTGCCGATGGTGCCCGTATTACACCTTATAAAAACGAGTGGCAAAAAAACGATCATCACAAATGGCTTATGGGCAAACCCATTGGCGAACTGATAGATTCTGAACTGAACCCAAAATTACTTTGACACGATTTACAGGATTTTTTTCTGAACTCGGATTAAGCAGATTTATCAGATTTTTTTATTTGCAGAAATCATGTATAATCTGGTAAATCCGACGAATCTCGATTCAGACCAATTGAACAATCAGAATCCTGCCCATCCTGCCTAATCCTGTAAATCGTGTTTATATGGTATTTGCCACCCAAATAGCATCCACAAACCACTTTTTACCGTCAAAAAATTGGGTCAAGGGCACAAAGCCTGCGTTAATAGCAATCTGATCTGTTTGCATGATGGTGAATTTCTGAGAAATCTCCATATAGATGTATTCATCTTTTTGAAAAGAGATTGTTTCTTTACCGCCGATGGTTACCAGTTGATCTTCCAGGCTTATAAGGTAGCTTTTGCAGGCGCCTGAATCCGGATCGTAGGTTGGATAATGATCGAATTTGGCAACATCAAAATTGCCCTCTAATTCGCGGTTAATACGTTCCAGCAGGTTAAGGTTAAATCTTTTGGTGATGCCATCTTTATCATTATAAGCGGCCAGTACCACTTTAGGATCTTTTTTAAGGTCCATCCCAATCAGTACCATATCCCCTTCAGAAAGGTGATTGCGCAATTCCCTGCAAAACTCAATAGCTTCGGGCACGGGCATATTGCCAATGTTCGACCCTAAAAAAAGCACCACTTTTCGTCTTGATGATATGGAAGCTGCCTTTTTAAGCATATCAAAATACTCGCCGTTAAGCCCTTTTATATTTAAGCCGGGTAAAGTAACAGGCAAAGTAATATTGAGGTACGAGATTACATTATCCGATATATCAATAGGCAGGTAAGTAAACTCTGCCTTTTTATCCAGCAAATCTTTCAGCAGGTAGGTTGATTTCGTGGCGTCGCCGGCGCCCAGTTCAATCAGGTCAAAAGCATCACCATCGGCAATAAGGGCGCTGGTAATCTCGTCTGTCTTTTCCGAAAATATTTCCATCTCGCAATTGGTTGGATAATACTCTTCGCAGTTCATCAGTTCCTGAAAAAGCTTATCGCCATTGGCATCATAAAAATACTTTGAATTTAAACGCTTGGGTGTTCCGCGCAAGCCGGTTATAACATCATTATAAAACGAATTTGTTTTTGGGTTTGATGCCGCCGTTAAATTTGTTTGTGCAAAGGTTGAGTCCATATCTTCCTGTTTTGTGCGGTTACCTTGCAAGCCTGATGCCGGTAAACTGCCAACGTAAATGTGTTTGAAAAAAATTGCGGTAAGTTATCCTGCTGTGGCCCGGCGATGTTGCTTCTGATGCGCCACGCAATACTTTTTGGTTTACCATAAACTTGCCGTTATACTCGCCAATTGCCCCCGGCGCCTTTGCAAATCCTGGATAGGGGAGGTATGCGCTTTCTGTCCACTCCCAACTTTTGCCCCAGCTAAATTTTGTTGCCGCGGCCTCCCACTCAAATTCTGTAGGCAGCCTTAGTCCTTTCCACGAGGCGTAAGCATACGCTTCAAAATAGCTGATATGACAAACCGGGCCCGTTAAGCTAAGTGGTTGTAAGCCATGGTAAGTATAATTGTGCCATTCGCCGTCAATCAGGTGCCAGTAAAGCGGAGCTTCAACCTTATGGGTATTCACCCAATCCCAACCCTCGGCATGCCAGTGGCGAAAATCGTGATATCCGCCGCTGCCAATAAAATCCAGGTATTCGGCATTAGTTACCAAATTGGGGCTAATTTCGTATGCATTTAAATAAACCTTATGCCGGTTTAGCTCATTGTCAAAACAAAAGCCTTCGCCATTGTAGCCTATCTCATAAACCCCTTCATCCATTTTAATAAAACCGGCGCTTTCAGCCGTTGAGATTTTGGGCGATACATAACTATCGTCATAAGCCGGAAACAATGGGTTATGGCCCAAGATGTATTTAATATCTGTTAATAAAAGCTCCTGGTGCTGTTCCTCGTGGTTGAAACCGAGGACGAGCAATTCCTTCACTTCTGCGGATGGTTCCTGGCACAGAAATTTGGCCATGGCTTCATCTACGTATGCCCGGTACCGGTAAATATCGGCAACTGTAGGGCGGCTTAAATTACCCCTGTCGGTACGAATAACGCGGTTGCCTACCGTTTCATAGTAGCTATTGAAAACGTAATTGTAGTTTGGGTTAAATTCCTGGTAGCCCATGAAATACGGCTTCAGGATAAAGGTTTCAAAAAACCAGGTAACGTGCCCGATATGCCATTTAGGCGGACTAACATCAACCACAGGCTGCACCACGTAATCTTCAGTTTGCAGCGGGCTGCAAATCTGCTCCGTTCGCAGCCTGACTTTTTTATAACAATCAGCTAAATCCATCTAATTACTTCCTATTCAAATATCGTTTAAGGTTTGAAATTGTTTTAATATTTAACCCTTTTGCTTGCTGCCTGCGCATCATTAATGCGTAGGCATTATTAAAGCCAATAGGCTTGAGCCATTTTACCTGGTATCGTTTTTCAAACTCCTGCTGCACATAATCATAAGTGCTATCCTTACTTTTTGATACTTCGGCAACCGTTTTTGGTGATGCCTGCAAAATGGCCAGTAAGCCCGTACCTGTGTATTCCGGGTAAAAGTCTATCTGGTCATTAGTTAAGGCATCAAAACAAATTTTTGTACCCCCCAGGCCGGTTTTGGTAGCCACATCATAATTGGTATAACCCTTTATCAGCATGCTGTACATGTTGGCCAGGATATATTGCTCGCCAAATATTTTTGAACCTATACGAATGATGCCGGCAGCCCCCTCGCGGGATGGTTTATACAGTTTATTTGCCTCCAGGAAATCCCTCGCAACCCTTTCGGGGCTTTGGTGAAGATAGTCGGTACGATAGTTTAATTCCGTCATAATGGAATCATTTATTTTGCCCGAAAGCAGGTTTAATGTCTTTTCCAGGTCAGGATATTTTTTCAGGGATTCATCGCGCACAATGGGGGCAGCATAATACGGAGGAAAAATATTTTTATCATCATCTAAAACTACCAGGTCATAAGCCTTTAACCGGCCATCGGTAGAGTAGCCGCTAATTACATCCAATTGTTTTTCAAACGCCGCCTTGTACATCACCGCATCGCTGATAACCACGGTGTGGATTTTTAAGCCGTATTTACTTTGAAGCCCCAGGTTGCCATCCTGCCTGCCCATAAACTCGGGCGTAAAACCCGCTGTAAGCTTACCGCCGTAAGCCGATGGAATAAAATACAACGATGATAGCACCGCCAGCAAAACCGGCAATGCGTAAGTGCTTTTCTTTATCTTTTTAAAATTGAGTTTCTGCAGCCGCGACAGCAGGAAATCAAATACGATGGCCAGCAAGGCTGCCGGTATAGCGCCCGCTAATATCATATTGGTATTGTTGAGCGAAATGCCGCCGAAAATAAACTCGCCTAAGCCACCCGCGGCAATATATGAAGCCAATGTTGCCACGCCTACATTTATCACCGTAGCGGTGCGGATTCCGGCCAAAATAACGGGCATGGCAAGAGGTAGCTCCACTTTAAACAAAACCTGCCACTTATTCATCCCCATGGCTACGGCCGCCTCCTTTACAGAGGCATCAACCCCGGTAATGCCCGTATAGGTATTACGAATGATTGGCAGCAGCGCGTAAAGCAACAAGGCTACAATAGCCGGTTTGGCGCCAATACCCAGCACAGGAATCATAAACCCCAACAGGGCGATGCTTGGAATGGTTTGCAATATCCCCGCTATGCCCAGCACAGGGCCGGATAATTTTATTTTGCGGGTAATAAAAATACCCAATGGCAAACTAATAATTACGGCAATAAAAAGCGAGATGAAAGTTAGGCCAATGTGCTGCAGAGTTTGCGCAGCAAGCTTATCGGCCTGCTGGCTCATAAACTCAAATAAGGTTTGCTGATGCTCATTCATGCCCCTGGTTGTTTTTATACTGATAAAAGGCGGCCATCAACTGCTCAAAGCTTATATGTTTATGCTCGCTGGTACCGTTACTTATGCTAATGGTTTCGTGATCATTAAACTTAAACCCCTCGAGCGCCGACCACACATCAATATTAGCGGCTAATGACAAACCATCTGCCTTTTTGTGCGAACTGGGTAGCAAATCCCAAATATTACTTAAACGCACGGCCCTGAACTCCAGCTGCAGGCGTTGATCTTTCAGAAAACTCTCTACAAATTCATTTGCCGGACTAAATAGTAACTCGGCAGGTGTGCCCGATTGAACAATTTTGCCTTTATCCATCAGGCAAATCGTGTCGCCAAGTTCAAAAGCCTCCTGCACGTCATGTGTAACCATGATGATGGTTTTACGCTTCAATTCATCAAGGGCTTTAAATTCTTTATGAATGGTTGACCGGGTAACATTGTCCAGCGCGCCAAAGGGCTCATCCATCAGCAAAACCGGAGGATCTGACACCAGGGCCCTGGCCAGCCCCACACGCTGTTGTTGGCCACCACTTAACTCGTTGGGATAAACATGCAGATAACGTTTGTCCAGGTGTAATTTCTCCATCAATTCTACAGTCCTGTTTTCCGTTTTCTTCTTATCCCATTTTAGTAGCTGCGGCACTATGGCAATATTTTCGGCCACGGTATTGTGCGGAAACAAGCCATTGTTTTGCAACACGTAGCCAATGCCGCGCCTTAAAACTTCGGGCTGCTGCTCAAATATATTTTGATTGTTAATGTATATGCTGCCGCCGGTAGGATCAATTAACCGGTTAATCATTTTAAGCGTTGTAGTTTTCCCGCAGCCGCTGGTACCCAGCAAAATCAAATTTTCCCCGGGCTGCACCTCAAACGAGATGTCATCAACGGCTTTAACCTTCCCAAACTGTTTGCTTATGCCGTCAACTTTAATCATGCGGTAAAACTAATCTTCAAGTCCCAGGAATAAGTTATTTAATGATTCTGCATATAAGGGGTGGGCAAAAATAAAATAGCGAATCGTGTCGTAGGTAATTCCACCCTCCATAGCCATTTGCAGCACGGTCATAATTTCGCCGCCTTCGGGCCCTAAAACCGTTGCCCCTAATATCTTCCTGGTTTCAACATCAACTATAGCCTTCATAAAACCACGGGTATCGCCGGTTTCAATGGCGCGGGCCACATGTGCCATAGGCAGTTTGGCTACTTTATAGGTCAATCCTTGTTTCCTGGCTTCAGCCTCGTCAATCCCTACCCGCCCAAGTTGCGGATCGGTAAACATACAATAAGGCACCAACCTGTCGGTAATGCTCAGGTTTTGCTTTTCGATAAGGTTGCGATAAACTATGGTATAATCGTTATACGAAATGTGCGTAAAAGCAGGCCCGCCTTTTACATCGCCAAGGGCGTAAATGCCTTGTACATTTGTTTCCAGTTTGCTGTTTACTTTGATGTTGCCTTTTTCATCCGTTTCTACCCCAGCCTTATCCAATCCAAGCGTTTCAGTTTGCGGTGTACGGCCAACTGCTACCAATACGTGGCTGCATCTTATCTTTTTTTCTTCTCCATTGCTGGTTACAGTAACGGTTATTTTACCGCCGGTTTTCTGCTTAAATTTTGTAGCATGCGCATTGGTGATTACATTAATCTTTTCGGCCTCCAGTATCTTTTGCATTTCGGCAGATACGTCTTCGTCCTCGCGCGAAACTATTCTGCCTGATTTCTCTAAAATGGTAACCATGCTGCCAAACCGGCGAAACATCTGGCCAAACTCCAGGCCGATATAATTACCACCAAGCACCAATAAATGCTCCGGCACATAATCCAGGTCAAGGATGGTTGTTGACGTAAGATATTTGATTTCGGCCAACCCTTCAATTTCGGGAATAAACGGTCTGGCGCCTACATTTAAAAATATCTGATCGGCCTGGATATTTTGCTTTTTGCCATTTTTAAGTTTCACCGAAATGGTTTTATCGCCGGTAAATGTTGCCTCGCCAAAAACAACATCAAGCCCTTTTATCTTTTCGGCCGCATGCTGCCCTCCAATGCGCGATTGCATTACGATATCGTCTTTGCGCTTTTTTATGCCGGGCATGTTTACGGCAAATTTCTTTACCGGTACACCCAAATCGGCACTTTTGCCGGCCATATAAGCTGCCTTAGCCGATGCCACCCAGGTTTTGGTTGGGGTACAGCCATCGTTAACACAGGTGCCGCCATAAAAACGTTTTTCAATAATCACCGTTTTTAATCCGGCCAGTGCCAGCTTTTTGGCAAGCGGAGCCCCCGCCTGGCCGGCACCTATAACAATGGCATCAAACTTTTTCATCCTTATGGAGTTACTTTAACACCTTTCCAAAACGCTACATAGTTGGTAATGTTTGCCGCGGCATCTTTTGGCTGCGGATAATACCATGCGGCGTCCTGGTTTTTTTTCCCATCAACGTTGAGTGTGTAATAAGATGCAAGGCCTTTCCAAGGGCAGGTTGTATGTGTATCGGTAGTTTCCAGGTATTCGCCTTTTACACTTTCAATAGGGAAATAATGATTATTTTCGACAACAATAGTGTCATTGCTTTCGGCAATGACCTGGTCGTTCCAGGTGGCTTTCATAATATGAATAGATTTTACGATAAAGATAGCCTTAACCCGTGCAGATTTACAATGCAATTGACTTATTTTGTTTGTTAATTAAATATATAGCATTCATAATCAGCACCAAATAAAAAAAGTTTAAAATTTATTTTTAATTTATCAATTAAGCTATATCTTTGCATTCCCAAAATAAGGGAAATAAAAATAAAAAAAGGCCCGTTCGTCTAGGGGTTAGGACGTTAGATTTTCATTCTAGAAACAGGGGTTCGATTCCCCTACGGGCTACTAAAAACGCTGATTTCATATAAGAGATCGGCGTTTTTTGCTTAATGGGGCGCGCAATAGGTAAAATTTATTTGAAGCTGAATGACACTAAATGACGCCGAAACGATGATATTTTACGTTAATAATATCATCATCAAAATAAGCCATCGAACAACCGAACACTTAAAAAGATTGATTTTAATGTTGACAAATGCGATTTGATCAATCAACTTACCCATCATCAAAAAGGGTAAAATTCTTAGTTTATTTCATAGACAGTTAACAACTCACAAGAAAGCGAGTTGAGGCGAAGTCGTTATAGAGAAGCCTGGAGAAGGATATAACGATATATTTTATGCAAGTAAGCCTTAAAGCTTTAATAAAACAACATTCCGATAAAATTGAAAGCTTTGAAAGTTATGCCAATTTCAATTAGCTTGTGAGCTAAAATTATAATGAGTGACGTTGCAATTTCAAACATCATGACAGGCAAGCGATAACTGATGTCGTGAAACCTGGTGTTATATTTGAATTGCTTAAGAGCGAGGAACGCCTCTCCTCTTATGACAGTTTATTTTATAATCCCCTTTTTATTGAGGCCCTCAATGCAATTTATGGATTGGGTACATTTCTCAAAGAGACTTAAGCCCGCTATTTTCTTTGATTCGTTTTATCATAGTTTCCTGTGCCGATCTTTTATCAAGATCAGACGGGCGTGTGTTCTTTACCACTTCTTTTTTCTTTTCGCCGTTTGCTATAGTGTATTCTTCCAATAATCGACGCGAAAGGAGTTCGGCCTTCAATTCCGGCGCATATAGTTTATAACCAAGCGCTGTCAAAGTATCGCCGGCCACCAATTCAAATATTTCCAGTTCATCGGGCTTAAATTCTTTTAAAAACTTGTTGGAGTTATTGGTCATGATTGGTTTGTTCAGGTTGCTCCACATTTCGCCGGATGCTGCGGTTATTTTAGAGGTGTTGGAGGTATAATATTGCAGCATGCTATCGGTGTAAGCAATATCTAAAAAGGCGCATAGCTTGCGTACTGTTTCCTCGGGTTTACTGATCAGGTTTTCGTAATTGAGGGAGAAAAACCTGTCGGCAGGTACCTGTTTAGCAAGGGCAAGGCAGGCGTCCTGGTCCTTTTTCCATTGTTTGGCTATGTGGTAAATATGCTTATCACCAACAACCGCCTTCTGGAACGACAGGGCCACATCCCTTCCATCTCGGTACAGGTAAATATATTTCAGTTTATCTTTTTGGGCTTCCAGGTCATCGGCAAAGTATACGTTGTTCATGCTTTTACAGCACCAATATTTGGCTTGTTTACTTTCGGCGGCCTTTTCATAAATGAGCCTATTCAGTTCAAACAGGGAGTTAGTTTCCAATTGCCCGTAAATTTCATCGGCATTAAGCACTACGCCTTCCCAGGGCACGGGGTTTACATTTACATATTCCACAACGTCATCAACCAGTTTTCTGTAGTTGCTATCGATATCAAGCGGCCCGTAGATATTCAACAAGGGCACAAAGGTCACCAATATATGCGGCGGATGCGGCGACGCTATCTCCGGCGACTGGTCCAATATCACCCTCAATAAATTCGATCCAGACCTTTGTGTGCCTATAATTTGTATTCCTGCTGCCTTCATGCTCAACTAAATATAAAACCTAAAAATATGGTGCCCAATATTAAATAAACCGGGCTTACCTTAAACCTGAAACTTAAAACAAATGCCACTATAGTGACCGCTATAATTGCCTTATCCAACGCCAGCGACCGCAATAAAATTATTGCCGATGCAATGATCATCCCTACAACAACAGGCTTAATACCCGCCAGGATACACTGCATGGTGTGGTGCTGCTTATTGCGCTTAAATATATTAGATACAATAAGCATCAAAGTTGCCGATGGTACAAATATGGCGGCTATGGCTATAAGTCCGCCCAAAAAACCGGCAAGTTTGTAGCCCACAAACAAAGCGCTTATTAAAATAGGCCCCGGCGTTACCTGGCTAAAGGTGATGCTATCAACAAACTGCTGGTTGCTGAGCCATTTTAAATCGCCTACAATTAACGATTGCATTATCGGTACAATCACATACCCACCACCAAACAACGATAAGCTAATGCCAGCGAAAACGAGCACAAGCTTTAAATAAATGTTATTGAGTAAGGTCGCCACGTTGGTAAAAAAGCCTATCTCAATTATCCCTAAAACGGCAAGCAAGCCCCTGTTTAACCAGCTTAGGTTAAAACCGCCCGCTGGCGATGCGCCATCAACAACGATTAATTTACTTTTGTTATCCGGATTTAAAAAATAGCCTAATATCCCCCCGGTGGTCATTAAACCCAATGTCACAAAATAACCTTTGGCAAATACTGTTATTATCGCTGCCACCAAACAGATGGCTGTTTTAATGACCTTACCGTGGATCTCTTTTTTGTAGATGTTTGCCCCTGTTGATAATATAATGGCACTCACCGCGCCGGCAGTGTACAGCATAATATAGGCCAGGTGAATTTTATACGCGAAATTGAAATAACACCAGGATATTACAAACATTAAGGTGCAGGCAGGAAACAAAATGCCCAGCATACTTATAGCCGCACCCTTTTTGCCTTGCAGGTGATGCCCAACATAAGCAACCACATTTACAGCCACAGGCCCGGGCAGTAGGCTGGCTATGCTGATGCCATCAATTATTACATCGGCATCAACGGTTTTATCCTTATCCACCATTTCGCGCTGAATAACGGATATCAAAGCCATGTGGCCACCAAAAGAGACCATGCCTATTTTAAAAAAAGTTAAAAACAGGTAACGCAGATTAACTACTATGGTGTTTTTCTTTTCTATATTTATTTCCGCCAAGTTTTTCATTTCATCAGGGGTTTGGGCATTAAAAACCCAGGGGCTTCTTCCAGCCGGTAAGGGTCGCCACCTACTTTTATCTCCCAAAGTATTTTGCCGGCTTTATCTGTTACCAGGAATGCACGGGGATCTGTTAAGCAAAACAGGATTTTATCACCCAGCATCATGTGCGTGTCGCCTTTTGCGGTCGAATAATAATCATGCGGCAAGGGTACTATCAAAGTTGATTTAACTGTCTTTTTGGCCTCGTCCATTATAAATGACATGGCCCGGGTAATACCTGTTTTGGTCCCGTTATCCAGCAACATGAGTTCGCCATCGGCCTTGCGGTGTACGGCATGCTGCGATGCAAAGTATTCATTTTTTTGCAAAGGGAAATCTCCGCCTTCGCCAAATTTCCAGAGCACTTTACCTGTTTTGTATTCAACCTTCCAAACCTGGTTCAGGTCGCGGTATGATATGATAAAATTACCATCTTCATCCTTAAACAAAGAATTGGCGTGCACCCAATCCTTTTTATGCTTCAGTATCAAGGGATCTTTCAGAGGATCGAGATGGTCAAGTACCGACCATTCCCATAGCTTATGCCCTCTTTTGCTATAAACCACAATACCATCCGCATGCACCGTATCCTTAAGGGCACCGCCTGCTTTGGTTAAATCCCAAACACGTTTATCAAAAGTAAGCGCGTAAATATTGCTACTGTCGTCATATCGCACCTCGTGGTGGATCATTTTGTCCATTTCCCCCTTGCCTACCTTCCAGTGTAAAACTTCTTTACCGGCCAGGTTGGTCTCCACCAATTCATCACCGCCCGATGAGGGGATCTTTTCGGCGCCTACAATAGCTAAAATGGTATGGTGAGGTGTCCAGTTGGTAACTTTTACGCCCTTTTTAAAGGGCTGGTACCAAACAATATCGCCTTTGTAGTTAATGATCACCATTGAACCGGGCTGCGTCAATATCTGCGTTAAAAAGTATTTTCGCTTCATATCTTTTTCAATAGCGGTATCAACGCTTTGCATATCAAAATATGGCGTAGCCTGGTAAATAGATTTGGTCGAAAAATTATGTGGGCGGCTACTGGTGGTATCAACGCCATTGCCGGCCATTACCACAAAAGTATAATCGGTTTTGGCAATGGTGCACATTACGTTAAGCGTATGAGTTACGCTATCGGTGCTTAAATCGGAGTACAGGGTATCCTTGCTGCCGCGTGTCCAGTACTTTAAATACATCGAACATTTTTTGTTGGCCGTTACCCTTACTTTTAGCCTAAGCCTGTTATCGGGCAGGTTTATCAGCTGAATATCTTTAATTTTTACGGGGTATATGTAGCTGCTGATAGTATCGTTCTTTAACAAAAAAAACGTCAGCAAAATAAGTGCCGCTACACAACCAAGTACAATTTTGTAAATTTTATGCATTTATTAGTTTAAAAATGCAGTGACCCCCAGGGTACGGGCCACTGCATGATGATATTATTTTACACGCCCCGCGTTAATAGCCGGCGTTAACGAGGTGTTGCTCTGGATCTCGTTTTGCGGATAAGGATAAAACTGGTAGTTAACCGCATCCGAATAAGTAGTTTGGTCCCTTAACAAAGGAACTACCTTTTGTTTAAATTTCAACAGCGGCGTAGCACCATTTGAAGCGCTTTTACCCCAACGGATCAAATCTTCCCTACGACGGCCTTCCATAAAAAACTCCTTGTTGCGCTCGTCAAATATGGCATTACGCAGGGTTTCTTTGGTGTAGCTGGCTACATACAGACTACCCAGGCTGCTGCGGTTACGTACCTGGTTAATTAAATTGATGCTTTCAGCATTCGGGCCGTTAAGCTCATTCAATGCTTCAGCACGCATCATCAACACATCGGCATAACGTAAAATGGTAACGTTGTTAAAGCCCGCGTAGTTATAGTTGTTTACTGCCGGATATTTTAAATTGTAAACATATTTGGCCAAAATAGTATCGGGTGCCGAGCCACCAAGACCACCGTATTCTTTAGGTACATCTACAATCTGGCCGTACAGCGTTTTGTAGCTGCCAGTTAGCAGGGTGTTACGGCGGTCGTCGGTTTTGTCAAATTGCGCGTAAAACTCCAAATGCAACGGGAAATTACCGTATCCCCTGTTTAAATCCCATGGGGTTGAGTTGATACCAAAGCTGTTTGAATTAATACCATAGGCACCTGCCTCGTTCGATGATTTCAACACAAATATAAATTCGTTATCGCTGCGGTTATCGGTATTAAACATCGATGCCAAACCACCTTCGGCCTTGGTGCGCAGGTCATAACCTTTGCCCATTACCTGAGTGGCCATATCGGCCGCTTTTTGCCATTGTCCCTGGCGCATGTATAAGCGGGTAAGCAAAGCTTTGGCAGCACCGTTGGTAGCGCGGGCGACTTCATTGCCTGCATAGGAGTCGGGCAGGTTTGCAGCGGCGTATTCCAAATCGGTTATCATGGCTGCTTCCACATCGGCTTGTTTGGCCAGTTTAGGGTTTTGATCTTCGGCGGTAAAGTGCGATGATGATTTCAGGATCAACGGCACATCGCCCCATAGCGAAGTAGCATCATAATAAGCCAGGGCACGTAAAAAACGTACTTCGCCTAAATTTTGCAGCTTTATTTTATCTGTCGACCCCTTTGAAGCGTAATCGATACCGTTTATCAATTCTTCGGCTTCATTAGTGCGCGATATCATTTTAAATATACTTACCCAAACATCGTTGATAACCGAGTTTGAAGCATCGTAAGTAAGCTGATCCAGCTGCACGCCTTGTCTTGAGGTAATGGTGGTGGTTACCACATCAACCGGGTATTCATACAACCAATATAAAAAGCCGGCGTAGTAACCGTAACCGCCATTATCCTTAAGCGCCGCGTAAGCGCCAACAACAGCCTGGTTACCGTTTTCGGGGTTGGTTAACTTGCTGGCATCGTATACCGAAAAGGTTTCGTCCTTCAGTCCTTTTTTACATGATATAATTACCAATGCACCCAAAATGCAGGTCACGGTAAATATTTTGAATATATTTTTCATCTCTTATCTTTTAAAATTAGTTATAAAGTGACACGTAAACCAACCAGATACATTTTATTAACCGGGTAGGCATTAAAATCTATACCGCGGCCGGCATTTTGGTTTTGCTGCGCGTTATCAATCAGGTTACCAACTTCGGGGTCAAGCCCGGTGTATTTGGTAAAAGTGAACAGGTTTTGCGCGTTCAAATAAATATTCAACTGCGCTATACCGATACTTTTTAGCAAAGCAGGCGGAAAGTTGTAGCCCAGCGTAATGTTTTTAATGCGGATATAATTTGAACTCTCCACAAACCTGGAGTTAACCCAGCCACCATGCGGCGTACCATAAAAACCGTTTACCGGCACGGTACCGCTTGTATTGGTTGGCGACCATGTATTGGTGATTACCTCTTGCAAGGTATTGCCCTGGCCCAGCGGGTTCAGCATATCCTCTTTTTGCACGTTAAGCAATTTGCCCCCTGCTTGCCCCTGCGTAACAATATCAAGTTGGAAGCTTTTAAAAGTGATGTTGTTGGTGAAACCGAAGAACATTTTTGGAACGCCTGTGCCTAATACCTTACGGTCAAGCGCGTTTACAATCCCGTCGCCATTTAAATCGGCATATTTAGGTTCGCCTGCAACCGAGTTGGGTTGCGTGGTTTTTAAAATCGGGTCGCCGGCCTGGATAATACCCTGGTAAACATAGCCGTAAATAGCGCCTATTGGCTGCCCTACCCTAATGATGAATGGTGTCTCGAAATCAGCCGCTCCATCGGGCTTAATGCTGCCCACATAAATATCGGAGTTGTTTGAACCTAATGATTTTACCTTGTTTTTGTTATAGGCAAACGTTAGCGTGCTACTCCATTTAAAGCTTTTTGAGGTTACGTTTACCGTTTGTAATGAAAACTCCAAACCTTTGTTCTCTACCTTACCGGCGTTGCCGTATTGGCTTGTAAAACCGGTGGATGGGGCTATGCTCCTGTCAAGCAGCAAATCGCGGGTTTGCTTGTTGTAGTAATCGGCCTCCAGGATAATCCTGTCGCCAAAAAAGCCAAAGTCCACGCCTACGTCAAGCGCGCCTGTTTGCTCCCATTTTAAATCGGGGTTTGATAGTTTGGTAACGGCAATACCGCTCACTGTTGATACACCATCAAAAGTATATTTGGTAGTGTTGTTACCGGCAAAGGTAGCCAGCGATAAACCGGACGAGATCCTGTCGTTACCGGTAATACCGTAGCTTACACGTGCCTTACCTGATGAAAAGATGTTAAGGTCTTTAATAAGGGTTTCTTCGTTATACCTCCAGGCCAATGCTGCCGATGGGAAGTAGCCTAATTTATTGTTATCGCCAAATACCGACGAACCGTCAATACGGTAGGTACCGGTAAAAATGTATTTGTTTTGATAATCATAATCAATACGACCAAACCAGCTGCGGCGTTTTATCTGGCTTTTGCCAGAGTAGGCCGAAAAAGTTTGGGCGATACCTAAATTATTGTACCCTAAATCGTCGCTGCTAAAGTTGGTTGCTGTGGTGCCGTTTTCTTTGTATATGTATTGCTGCTGGTTATAACCTAATAACAATTTTATGTTGTTGCCGCTTTTGCGGATGCTGTAGTTAACAGTTGGGTTAAAGATCAGGTCACTTTCGGTTATGTCGGTAATGGTTGCCAATCCTTTTGATGCCACACCGGCAGGAACGGTTGAAGGAGCAAAATAAAGCACCTTGCTCTGGTTAATATCGGCACCCAGATCCGACTGAAATATTAGGTTTTTAATCGGCTCATATTTTAAAGAGAAGTATCCGTTTGTACGGAACACCGAGTTTTGCCTATCGGTAGCTGCTATAAAGTGAAGCGGGTTTTGCGCATCCAACACAGCGCTCACGCCCGAATCGAACGTTGATGCCGGGTTTGCCCTGATAACCTGCTTAATAAAACCGTTGATAGATGATGGCGCCAATGGCAAATCGTTTTGAACGCCATAGTTGCCAAATACCCTGGCGGTCATTTTAAACTTATCGGTTACGGCATGATCGATATTCACCCTGCCGCCTACCCTGCGGTAGCGCGAATCGATAACCACGCCTTGCTGATCGAGGTAATCAAAGCTGGAGTAAACCGATGTTTTATCGGTACCGCCAGAAAACGCGATGGTATGGTTTTGAACCCGCGCGGTGCGGAACAACTGACTTTGCCAATCGGTACCAATTAAGCCTGCCTTTAATGAATCAAGCCTGGTTTGTTTATACGGCGCTGTTGTACCTTGCGCTACGTATAAAGCGTTCAGGCGCACGGCAAAATCATACGGCCCGGCCAGGTCAAACCTATCTACCACTTTTTGGTAACCTAAAGTACTTACCACGCTAACGTTGCTCTTTTTGTTTCGGCCGCTTTTGGTGCTTATTAACACAACGCCATTGGCACCACGTGCACCATATATTGATGTCGATGCCGCATCCTTCAGAATAGATATAGAAGCGATATCCTCCGGATTGATACTAAAACCTACCCCGTTATTGGTAGGGAAGCCATCAATAACATAAAGCGGCTCGCTATCGGCATTAATGGAGTTTGTACCCCGTATCCGTACAGATAATGATGCACCCGGCGTACCGTTGTTTTGCTGCACCTGCACACCTGCCGCTCTACCCTGTAAAAGGTTGGCAACAGATAATGATGCTTTGTTTAAATCCTCGGCACTAAGCGTTACAGCCGAACCTGCAAAGGTGCTTTTGTTTTTGCTGCCATAACCAACCACCATTACTTCGTTCAGCGCTTTTTGGTCGGTAACCAAATCAACGTTGATACTGGTTTTGCCGGCTACCGGTACCTCGGCAGTTACAAAACCAAGCATTTTAAAGGTTAGGGTAGCTTTATCGTCAACGGTTATCTGGTATTTGCCGTTCACATCGGTTATGGTACCGTTAGTGGTGCCTTTTTCCTGTACGTATACGCCGGGCATCAGGTCGCCGTTTTGGGCTTTAACCACACCGGATACCAAAACTTTCTGAATTGTATTTTCAGCAGTAAGGCCCGATGCCAAAGCATGGGATGTGATACCGGCAGTTATGAGCAAAACGCACATAAGCACCTTGTATGCCAGTTTAATTTGTTGGGTAAATTTTTGCATGTGTAATAGTTTAATAGTTCATTTATCAGAGAGAAATTGTTTGGGCATTTATTGGCGCGGCTTATCCGCCGCTTTGTTTGGTACAGGGTTTTGTTATCAAATTGCGGGGGTATTAAATTTATTTAACATCATTAGGTTCATTAAAGGGGGTTATTTTAACCCAGTCTATATACATATAGTCGGTATCAAAATTGGCCTTCCCTATCCAGTTAGGAAACCAGATGCCTACCGTAAAGTTGGCCGCGTGAAAGGGTACGTGCTCATAGGCGGTGTGCAACAGTTTATTATCGTAGTAATACTCAACCCTGGGGGTTTGGCCGTTGCCGCCGGTATGCCATTCGTAACGATATAAATGGTACTGCCCATCGGTTTGATTGCCAAAATAAGCATCGGTGGTTTTGTATTGCGTTTCGGCAACACCCGTCCAGTTGGTCATTAATCCCCAGTTTAAATTGGTGCTATCGGGATTATTGGGAGGCTGGTTATGGCCTGGAAACTCAAAATCAATTTCGTGGTTGTAGTTGTCGTTCTCGTAATAAAAACTCCAGAAGGCAGATAACGCCCCCATCTGCGGGCAAATCTTCGCCCTCACCTCGTACGATCCGGAAGCGTACATTTTAACGGTACGCATAGCACCGCCCACTTTAGTATTTTGGCCATGGCCTTGTATATTGCCTTTGTAATTATCGCCAAGAGCGCGTACTATAAGGTTGCCTTTACGTGCGTATAAGTTTGCCGGCACTACGCCGCCATGCGTGCCCTTTTTAGGATTTTCGCCCCATTTGGTATCGTGCTTATACCATACAGCGCTATCAATGTACGACGACTTAAAATCGTCAAAAAACACCTGGCATTGCGCGGGGATGTAAAGCAGTAAACAAGCAATTGTTGTAAAAAAAAGTAGTTTTAAATTCATATAACGGAAACATTATTTATTGATTCCATAAAATTAGTTTCCGCGGCAACCCGGTTCATTCCTATAGTCCTGAATTTATGCACTGTAGTCCCAAATTGACTGTATTTCAAAAAAACAATTTAAATTTTTAGAAAATTGCAACATTAACACTAAATTTAAATACAATTTATAATTAAATGTTTAGCCATTTATATTAAATTGAAAATAGCATACACATGTTGCGCTAAAATCCTAACTTGTAATATGATAACCCGGTACTTTAATTTACTGCTGATATTCATTTGTTGCGCCACGGCTGCATCGGCCCAAAAGCAGGATTTAAAGTCGGAACAGATAGGCATTAATGAGGGCCTGTCGCAAAGCACGGTACGTTGCATTTTCCAGGACGATAAGGGTTTTATGTGGTTTGGTACCAAGGATGGGCTTAACCGGTATGATGGTTATAAGTTCATCGTTTTCAAAAAAAATCCCGGCAATCAAAACAGCCTCGGCTCAAATGATATCAAAGCCATTACCGACGATAAGGACGGCAACCTTTGGATAGCCACCTGGGAAGGCGGCCTTAATTTGTACGATCCCCGGCTCGACAAATTTACCCGCTACCAGCAACAGGCTAACCAGGACAACAGCATCAGCAGCAATTTTATAGAGGCCATTTGCCGCGACAGCAATGATGAGATATGGATAGGCACCGCCGATCAGGGCCTTGACGTGTTAAACCGCAAAACCAATATATTTAAACACTACAGCAACAGGCCAGGCGATAGCAAAACGCTTACGGGCAACAGCATATCGGCCATTTTTGAAGATAGCCGCAAAAACATATGGGTAGGCACCACCAGCGGCCTCAATATGCTTGATAAAAAATCGGGCACCTTTAGGCGGCTCATTCACCAGGCAGGCGATGCCACTTCTGTATCTGACAATAACATTAAATTTATTTTTGAGGATGATAAGCATATTATTTGGGTGGGCACATACAACGGCGGCCTTAATAAGCTTGACAGGGCAACGGGCAAATTTAAGGTTTACAACACCGGGGGCAGCAGTACCATAAGCAGCAACGCCCTGCTTGCCATGGGCCAGGATAGCCGTAATAATTTATGGATAGGTACCGAAAATGGTGGCCTTAATATTTTTGACCCTGCAACTGAAAAATTTATCCAGTACACCCATACCGATAACAATGCCACCAGTATAAGCAGCAATACCATCAACGCCATATTAAAGGATTTAAAAGGCAATATTTGGATAGGCACATCAAACGGGGGCATTAACCTGATAAAACGCGATGCCGATAATTTTGCCTATTATAAACACGAGCCAAGCAAAAATAGCTTAAGCCATAACACGGTGAACAGTTTTTATGAAGACAGCAAGGGCAACCTTTGGATAGGGACCGATGGCGGCGGCCTTAACCTGTTCGACCGTAAAAACGGAAGTTTTACGAATTGGACCGCAGGCAATAGCGGCCTTTCTAACGATTATGTGATATCGGTAACCGAAGATGCCCGCGGTTTTATTTGGGCGGGCACCTGGGGCGGCGGTGTAAGTGTTTACAACCCCGCATCAAAACAGTTTAAAACCTACAAGCACGAAGCTTCAACCCCAGCCAGCTTAAATACCAATTATGCTTTTTATGTTTTTACCGACAGCCAAAAACGCATTTGGGTTGGTAACTATGGCGGCGGTCTGGATATATACAACTATCAATCMGATACATTTAAACATTATGTACACAACGATGCCGATGCGCAAAGCATCAGCAATAATAATATACTGTCTATCAATCAGGATCAGGAAGGGCACATTCTGGTTTGTACCGATGGTGGCGGCTTCGATATTTTGGATCCTGTAACAGGCAAGTTCGCCATTTATAAAAATCAGGGTATTAATAATAGCCTGAGCAATAACAGTGCATCATCTGTTTTTGAGGATGAAGATCACAACCTGTGGATAGGCACCAACGACGGACTTAACAAACTGAACAGGAAAAACAACAGCATCCAAAAATATTATACCACCAACGGCCTGCCAAGTAATTTAATAACCAGCATTACCGGCGACCATAACCATAACCTTTGGATAGCCACTACCCGTGGGTTAAGCAGGTTAAACCTGAAAACCGGTTTATTTAAAAACTACACCATTGCCGATGGCCTGCAATCTAACGAGTTTAAACAGGCCCATTTTTTAAGTAAAACCGGGCAGATCTATCTCGGTGGCGTAAACGGGTTTAACGAATTTTATCCCGACCATATCAGCAGCATAGCATTCGACCCTCCCTTGCTKTTTACAGATTTTCAGATCTTTAACAAAGAGGTACCCGTTGCACAGGATAAAAACAACGACTCGCCTTTAAAAGTTAGCATTGCTTACGAAAACGAGATCACGCTTAGCTACAAGCAATCGGTTATCACCATCGATTTTGCATCGCTTAACTATGTAAACAAGGAGAAAAAGCAATACAGCTATATTTTAGAGGGTTTTGACAAACAATGGCATAGCCTTGGCCTTAAAAACAACGTTACTTATACCAACCTCGATCCGGCAACGTATACCCTTAAAATAAAAGGGCTGAATAACGGGGGGGTATATTCCAACAAAATAGCCGCCCTTACCATTATTGTTACCCCACCATTTTGGAAAACCTGGTGGTTTTATGCCGCTGTTGTTATAGCCGCGGCCGGCACTATCGTATTTATATTTTACCGGCGGGTAGCATCCATCCGCATGCGTAACAAGATCCTGGCTGCTGAGGTGGAGAAACGCACGCTGGAGTTAAAACGGCAAAACGTAAAACTGGAAGAATACACCAAAGAGGTGCTGCATAAAAGCGACCAGATCCTTAACCAGCAACAACAAATTGTTGACCAAAACCAGGAACTGGAAAAAACGATTAACGAACTGGAAGTATCCAATAAAACCAAAGACAGGTTCTTCTCCATCCTGGCGCATGACCTGCGCAACCCTATCGCGGCCATATCCGGCATATCCGAAAACCTGAAAAAGCAACTGCCAACGTTAAATAAAACGGCGTTATCCAAGTACATTACCCACATTAACACCAGCGCCAGTTCGGTGCTGGATCTGCTGGTGAACCTGCTGGAATGGGCCCGTACCCAAAATCAAACCCTTACCAGTTTCCCGGCTCATTTAAGCCTTTATGACCTGGTGATAAAAAATGAGCAGCTAATGGACCAGCAAATGCGCAACAAAAACATCTATTTTAAGATGGATATTGATACCGCGCACATTATTTATGCCGATAAGGACATGATAGATACAGTTATCCGTAACATATTGAGCAACTGTATTAAGTTTACCCCGGCTTACGGCCAAATATGGATAGAGGCCGAAGAACTGGACAACGAGATCAAGATGATTTTTCATGATACCGGCGTGGGGATGACGGAGGAGCAGATAGAAAACATTTTCAGTATTGAAAAACAGATCCTCTCCGTCGGCTCGGCAGGAGAAAAAGGAACAGGTTTGGGGCTCATGATCACCAAGGAATTTGTGGAGGCGAATGGCGGATCGATCACTATAAACAGTTTGGTAAACGAGGGATCAACATTTATTATCCGGCTGCCAAAGGGTAACCCGGCTCTTTCGCCCGCGCTGCCGGTAAAGGATGGAGCAGCATCGGGTACGCCCGAAAACTACTTCCAGGATGTGTTTGCCGATAGCAAGGTGGCCAAAATTAAAGGTAAACGCATTTTATTTGTTGATGATAACAAGGAAATAAGAGCTTATTTAAGGTTGATGCTCGATCCTGCTTTTGATATTTTGGAGGAGGAAAATGGCGAGGAAGGTATTAAAACAGCCATCCGTTCGCAACCCGACCTCATCATATCAGACATGATCATGCCCGTTATGAGCGGGCTCGACCTGTGCAAGGCTTTAAAAAAGAACGAACTCACCAGCCATATTCCCATTATACTACTTACCAGCCAAACCAACGTTGAAAGCCAGCTGTCGGGCTACGAGGCGGGGGCTGATGCTTATTTGATGAAGCCGCTGAGCCAGCCTATTTTGTTCCAGGTGATTTATAACCTCATCATGACACAGATCCGTATGCGGTCAAAATTCGCCAGTTCTGATGAAGTTTACCCGGACGAGGCTACTTACAACAAAACGGATAAGGAGTTTTTAGATAAGGTGATAGCCTACATTGAAACCAACCTTGCCGATACCGAGTTGGACAACCGCCGCATTGGCGAAATAACAAATATGAGTCGTACGGTGCTTTATGCCAAATTTAAAATGCTTACCGGCCAGGGTGTGCATGATTTTATCAGGAGTATCAGGGTAAAAAAGGGATTGCAGCTATTGTTAGAGGGCCAGTACAATATCAACCAGATATCGTACGAGGTTGGGTTTAATACGCCCTCCTACTTTTCCAAATCATTCATTAAGCAATTTGGCATCCCGCCTAAAGAGTACATCAACAAAATGAAACGGCCAGCACAGGCTAATCAGTTTCACAATATTACCGAATAACAAAGGCCCGGATTTTACAACCAGGCCTTTGTTATTTAGGCAAATACTTACTTATAACGCTGTGAACTTAAAGCTATGTACAATAATTTCGACCGTGTTATTGCTTGCCGGAGCGTGGCCCTGGAACAGCCATAAATTCATATGTATTGGCATACTTAAAGTACTGATGGAATAGGCTGGCGATGTGCAGGTAGTGGTGTAAGCCAGGTTGGTATCATCGTCATAAAACCCATTAATGGCCTTAAATACCACCGATGTAGCTGTGCGCTTGAATCTGTTGGTGGTGTAAGTACCCGATGTGGTGAATGATGTAGCATTATGGAAGTTACCGCTAGCGCCTTGCGCCGGATAAACAGTATACCCTACAAAGGGGTTGTTAGCGACACCCCATTTGGCATACTCAATATCCATTTCATCGTACCCGTCAATACCCGAGTAGTTGAAAAAGCCAAGCACGATGTATTTATCAAGCGAACTTACCGGCCCTTCTACCTGCCACTGATAGGTGCCATAACCAAAGTTAGCAGTACTGGTTACCTCGGCACATTCCCATACGCCGGATGTGGCGTTTTTAGTTAGCTTTAAGTGAAGGTAGCCATTGGCATCTACAAAAGCGTTGGCGCCTTTCCAGCGGTTAGGGCCAGGACCGGCCGTGCCGGTGCCGGAATCTTTAATTGTCCAGGTATAGCCGCTAAAGGATAAAGTGCTGGTTGTTTTAAGCTTGTCGTCGGTAGTTGTGGCTACCGTAGATTGCGGCTTGCTGAAGTCTTTTCTGCAGGAGGCCAGCATCAGGCCAATGGCCAGCAGGTGAATGATTTTTYTCATGATTTTTGGTGTTTTAGTTGATATGATTTTGATAAAAAATTCCCGTTATAAACATCAACCTGGCGGTCCACTATAGTACATAAAAAATAAATCGCAGTTAACCAGTTGATTACAATCCAAAAGTATAGGGCAGGATAAACCATTAATTTCCTATAGTCCGCATTTTGAGTAATAGCGTCCGTAATTAATTCTGACGCTATAAAGCGTTCCTGGCATGGGTTATATTTGTTTAAGAGCAAAAAAGATTTGAAATTTAAATACCACAGATATGTTATTTAGCAAACTGGAATCAGTTTTATCGGCATCACCATTAACATACCAAAACGGGATGGTGATTTGGTTGATGGGTTTATCGGGCGCCGGCAAAAGTACCATAGCCCAATTGCTAAAAAACGAACTGGCCGATAACGGCATTTTTTCTATTGTACTTGACGGTGATACCATGCGCGAAACCATTTGCAAAGATCTTGGCTTTACCCCCGAAGATAGGCTGGAAAATGTGCGCCGCGTTGCCGGTATTGCCCAACTACTGGCGCAAAACAATGTGGTTACCATATGCTCGCTGATAACACCGTTGCACAATCACCAGCAAACCGTGCGTGATATAGTTAAAACCAACTATTTTGAAGTTTTTGTAGATTGTCCTATTACCGTTTGCGAAGACAGGGATGTAAAGGGACTTTATAAGCTGGCGCGACAAAATAAGATCAAACGGTTTACGGGTATATCGGCGGCCTTCTGCCCGCCAACAAATCCAAACCTTATTTTAAAAACATCGCAGGCAAATCCGCAACAAAGTATGCTACAACTTTATGATGAAGTTATCGGCACGATTGTTAAACATGACCTGTAAAATCCTTAAGTTCTGAACCTTAAGTCCTGCGATTCTAATAATTATCCCCCTTCGGGCTTCAAAACAAAGGGCCTAAAGCCCTCCGCCTGATAAGCCAATACTTTGTAGCTGCCCCAGGGCAAATAATAACGGCAGCCCCGTTCAATTTTCCTTCTGCCGGCGAAAATATTTCAATCTCGGGTTTTGTAACACTGTAAATAAGACCGGATTTAATTTCTGCGGCAATACCATATGTCCATTCCGTGTATTGGGGATTGTATAGGGGTATATTGCCATTAAAATTTGAACTGCCACCTTAATGGGCGTTATGGCGATTAGCAAGCAAACAAATTTTGCCGAGCAAGCCTTTAGCTTAAAGCAGGCATATGATCCGGTGCGTTTCTTATTGGCAATGGCCCACCTTGTTTATTAGGTAATTGTTTACAATGATAAAATTCCATAATACACCAGCGTCCCGATAACAGTATTTGACATGTTTTTAACATAAATGTCAAGGCATGCAAATTGGGCAACCAGCTTTACTCCGGAACGGTTAACTTAGTGAGATTAAACAACCTAAAGTCAGTTTTAATTGCGAAATTATTTACTGCTTAAAATTATTCAATCCACTAACCGGCTTGCTATGCGGGTAAGTTTAAAATTCAACTGCAAACTATTGGAACCGGAAATGACAAGCCATACCTGATATTTTAACCAATACCTAAATGATAAGCAACTATCTAAAACTTGCTACAGTGTATATATTGCTATGCTGCAGCGCTACAGTTTTTGCACAACGCAAAAACATTTTATGGTATAACAAACCTGCCGCCAACTGGAACGAGGCATTGCCAATTGGTAATGGGTATATAGGAGCCATGGTGTTTGGCGATGCGCAGCTTGAACGCCTGCAGCTAAACGAATCGACAATTTGGGCCGGAGGCCCTAACAATAATGTCGATTCGGCAGCAAGACCCCACATTGATGAAGTGCGCACATTGCTGGCACAAAAAAAATACGTGGACGCGCAATTGGCTGCGAATAATCAACTGGGGCCAAAAGGCAACAGCGGAATGCCTTACCAATTGGCAGGCAATTTGTATATCAATTTTCCCGGGCATCAAAATCCAGCTGAGTATAAACGCGAACTGAACATCGAAAACGCCACTGCTTCGGTAGCATACACCTACAACGGCGTAAAGTACAAGCGCGAATATTTCACTTCGTTTACCGATAACGTTTTAGTGGTTAGGCTAACTGCCGACAAACCTAAAATGATTACCTGCAACATCGCCTTTCAAAGTCCGTTAGGCAGAAGCAAAGAAGTTGTTAACGGCGACCTTACGCTTACCGGCATGGGCAGCGATCACGAAAATCAAACGGGCAGGGTTAAGTTCAATGTAATTACAAGAGTGAAATCTGTCGCCGGCTCCATTACTGTCGATACTTCGGGCATTAAGGTAACCAATGCCGATACTGCTGTCATCTACTTATCGATAGCCACTAACTTCGTCAACTACCATGATATTAGCGCCGACCCGTTAGCGCGGGCGCGGGCAATCTTAAATAAAGCTTACAAAAACAATTATACAGCGTTGCTGGTAAAGCATACCGCATTTTACCGAAAATATTATACCCGCGTAAAATTGAACATTGGCACTACTCCTGCGGCGAACGCTACAACTGATATCCGTATAAAGAATTTTGCACAAGGAAACGACCCCCAATTAGCTGAACTTTACTTTCAATTCGGCCGGTACCTGCTTATATCATCGTCTCAACCGGGCTCACAACCTGCCAACCTGCAGGGTATCTGGAACGGGGATTTGAAAGGTGCCTGGGACAGTAAGTACACTGTTAATATAAACACCGAGATGAACTATTGGCCAAGCGAGGTTACCCAATTACCAGAGTTAAGCACGCCGCTGTTTAATATGGTTAAGGATTTGGCTGTTACGGGCAAAGAAACTGCACGGATTATGTACGGTGCGCGTGGCTGGGCCCTGCATCATAATACGGATATATGGCGAATAACAGGCGTGGTCGACGGAGCGTTCTGGGGACTGTGGCCAACCAGTAACGCCTGGCTTTGCCAGCACCTTTGGGAGCATTACCTGTATACCGGCGACAAAGAATTCCTGAAAAAATACTACCCGGTAATGAAGGACGCTGCCAGGTATTTTTTTGACGTTTTGCAGGAAGATAAAGAGCATAACTGGCTGGTGGTGTCGCCATCCGTTTCACCGGAGCACGAATATATCAACGGCAAAACGCAAGTATCGGTAACCGCTGGTGCCACTATGGATAACCAACTGGTTTATGGCTTATTTACATTAGTTGCAAACGCCGCAGCTGATCTAAAAGTTGATAATGCTTTTCGCGATAGCATATTAAATTACAAGAAGAGGCTGCCGCCCATGCAAGTTGGCCAACATGGGCAACTACAGGAGTGGCTGGAAGATTTAGATTCGCCTACCGATAATCATCGCCATGTATCGCATCTGTACGGCCTGTTTCCGGGAAACCAGATTTCACCGTTCCGTAATCCGCAGCTATTCGCTGCGTCAAAAAACTCCATGCTGTATCGTGGCGATGTATCTACAGGCTGGTCCATGGCGTGGAAAATAAATTTGTGGGCGCGGTTGTTTGACGGAAATCACGCCTACAAATTAATAACAGACCAAATTGCGCCGGTTACAGGCAGGGGGGGAGGTACCTACCCCAACCTGTTTGACGCACACCCTCCCTTCCAGATAGACGGTAACTTCGGATGCACGTCGGGCATCGCCGAAATGTTGCTTCAGAGCCATGATGGCTTTATTTACCTGTTGCCCGCATTGCCTGATGCATGGAAAAAAGGCAGCGTAAAAGGTTTGGTTGCCAGGGGCGGTTTCGTGGTGGATATGGACTGGGCCCAAAGTAAAATAACGCGCCTGGTTGTTCATTCAAAGGTTGGCGGAAACTTGCGCCTGCGGCTGAATCAAACGACAACAGGCAGTTTGCTTAAAAAAGCGAGTGGCAAAAATCCAAATCCATTTTACTGTATAACAACCATACCCGAGCCTATAATCAAACGTTCGGACAAAGATCTCAGCATTATTTTGGCCCAAAGCTCGCTTTACGACGTTAACACAGAAAAAGGGAAAACCTATACGCTCATAGTAAAATAATCGGGTAAAATGCAACAAGTTTTTTCTGCTTACAATCTCCTTTTACATCCATATATAAAATGAAATTCCTTAAAACCATTATCATTGGGGTTCTTATCATGGCTTTTTTCAAAGAGGCCTTATACGCCCAGAAGCTTACGCTTCAATCACCAAATAAAAAAACAACCATTGAACTGTTCAATCAGCAAAACGGCAATGCCGGCGAATGGTATTTGAAAGTATTATATACCGAAGATGCAGTAACTACAGAATCCATATCGAGAATAGACTTAGGGCTAGTTCGGGCCGACCAGGCGTTTTCTAAAGAGTTAACTTTTCTTAAATCAAGCAGGCCATTATTAATAAACGAACATTACACGTCGGTGCACGGAAAACGGTCAGTAAGGAACAATACCGCCAACGAAATAATTGCATCGTTCCGAAATCCTAATAAGGCAAAAATAAACCTCATTATACGGGCCTATAATGACGGTGTTGCCTTCCGCTATGAATTTCCGGATGGGCAAGATACTGTTACCATAAAGGATGAATTAACCGCCTTCACAATCTCAAAGGAAACCAGCCGCTGGATGGAAAAATGGAATGCCGCTAACGAAGGGTATTACACTCCTATGAGTGATGATAAGGTGCAACAGCAGGAATGGAGTTACCCCGCCTTGTTTAATACAAAAAATAAGGCGTGTTGGTTTTTACTGCACGAAGCCGACCTCGACCGTAACTATTGCGGAACCAAATTGAGCAACACCCTTGATGCAACAAAATACAAACTTACATTTCCCGACCCACGTGATGGCCGCGGGACAGGCACGTCAGAACCAACCATTAATTCCCCCTGGAAATCGCCCTGGCGTGTAGTAATCATGGGGACATTGCAGGATATAGTTGCATCAACGCTAATAGATGATCTATCTGCCCCGTCGGTAATAAAGAACACCGATTGGATAAAACCCGGGCCGGTATCATGGAATTATTGGTCAAGCAACCATGGTACAAAGGATTACAAAATAGTAACGCGTTTTGCAGACCTGGCCGCAGATATGAACTGGCCATACACTTTATTAGATTGGGAATGGGACGGAATGGGCAATGGCGGAAATTTGGAAGACGCGCTAAATTATATACATGCAAAAGGTATAAAACCGCTCATGTGGTATAATTCGGGGGGTAACCATACTTATGTACCCTCTACCCCAAAAGATCGCATGCTGACGCATGAAAGCCGAGTTGTAGAATTCACAAAACTTAAAAAACTAGGTGTAGTCGGCGTTAAAATAGATTTCTTTGAAAGCGAAAAGCAAAATATGATAGCGTATTATCTGGATATTTTGAATGATGCCGCCCAATTCCAGATGATGGTTTATTTTCATGGCTGCCTGGTTCCGCGCGGATGGGCACGAACTTATCCCAACCTGATGACCTATGAAGCTGTACGCGGAGCAGAATGGTACAACAATACCCCTGATTTTACTATGGCTGCACCCGAACACAACGCTATACTACCCTTTACCCGTAATGTAGTGGGTTCGATGGATTATACCCCCGTTACATTTACAAACTCCCAATATCCCCACGTAACCTCTTACGGGCATGAACTGGCGCTAAGTGTATTGTTTGAATCGGCATTGCAACACCTTGCCGACCGGCCAGAAGGTTACTATGCATTGCCCGATGCTCCAAAGACATTTTTGCGCGAGCTGCCTACTTCCTGGGACGACACTAAGTTATTAGACGGGTATCCGGGTAAAGACGTAATGCTGGCCCGCCGCAAAGGCAATGAATGGTACATAGCCGGCATAAACGCCGAATTGCGAGAAAAAAAGAAAAGCGTAAAGCTCGACTTTTTAGCCGATAACGTAAAATATAGGTTAACATTAATTACCGATGGCGTACACGATAAAGAGTTTTATACCCAGCATTTATTGGTAGATAAGACAACTTCCATTGATGTAAAAATGTTACGCAGAGGTGGTTTTGCAGCGGTTATGAAACCTGCATTGTAAGGCTTGAAATTAATAGCTTAGCCGCGCGTTGCATCACTGCACGCTAAAACTTAAGAGAAAGTTAAAAAACGATATAAAAAAGAGGTGCCGGTGAACTTAAGCCGGCCGGCACCTCCTTTTTACTTAAGAATTACAGGTTCAATCAGCTTCGCCCGGTACCTGATATAATATCCATTTTAGAAATATACGACTGCGTTATAGGTTTTTTGGCACTGGAGATGCTGGTCGAACAACAAAGAGGGCCTGCTGCAACCAATTGCACTGATGCCTTGGTCTCGCCTTCCTGCACAAGGCTCCAGGCCTCAGGGTATTTGGATTATCCTTAATACCTGGTTCCTGATCAACTCCCCTATAAGCCGCCGTCGTGAGAATGGTTGATTTCTTCGGTCATCAGCCCATACAGCCGCTTGCTAACAGCTACGTAGGGGGCTGGTTAAATTAAGCGTTGATTTAAGATTTTGCGCTACTAAATTGGGGGCGCAAATAAAATATACATAAGATTAAAGTGGTGCATAGCTTTATCATAATTGGCCTTTTTTGATTTATTAAATGTTTTTTATACACTTAAAATTTAAATTGATTTTTAAATTAGCAATCGATTGTTGGAGATATTATATAATATTGCTCTACAAAAATGACGATGAAAAAGAAGTCGACACACACATTGCTTACACTAATGACAATAAAAGAGGTATTTTAATCAATTATAGCCATTAAAATCATTTTCATAATTAAATATTGTACAATGTATTTGACATCGCCGAATGCATTGTACAATAAAATGGAACGATTTAAGTACTAAGAATGGAAGATCCAGGGCAAATTTCCTGCGTACGTAACAAAATGCTTACCGTCCTGAAAAAAATCAATAATTGATTGTTATTTATACAATTAATTGGTAAAATTGATTACTGTAATCTTACGGTAAAAACCACCCAGGCACCAATTTATAAACTTAATTATCAAACCATGAACTTGAAATGTTTAGCTATCATTTTAGTCGCCACATTGGCAACGGGCATTTGCAATGCCCAAACTAATCAACCTGTAGTACTGGACGACTTTAAACCATCTGCCGTTAATCAACCAGGGCAAGAATACCCGCAGGTAAACTCGCAAGGTTATGCCCGATTCCGCATAACGGCTCCACAAGCCGATAGCGTAAAGGTTAGCCTTGGCCTTGGCGGCCGCGGTGGAACCAGGCTTACCAAAGGGGCGGATGGCTTTTTCACCGGTACCACCGAAGGGCCGATGGACGAGGGCTTTCACTATTATCACCTTACCATTGATGGCGGCGTTTTCAATGATCCGGGCGCATTAAATTTTTATGGCTCTACACGTTGGGAAAGCGGTATAGAGATTCCTGCACACGACAAGGATTTTTACGCGCTTAAGGATGTACCTCACGGCAATGTGCAGCAAATACTTTTCCCATCTAAAAGCACCGGCACCTCGCGCAGGGCTTTTGTTTACACCCCTCCCGATTACGGAAAAGATAAATCTAAGCGCTACCCCGTGCTATACCTGCAGCATGGCTGGGGAGAAGACGAAACCGCCTGGAGCAATCAGGGGCACGCTAACTTAATTATGGACAACCTGATTGCTGAAGGAAAGACAAAACCCTTCATTATTGTAATGACCTACGGCATGACCAACGAGATAAAATTCGGCGGGATGAGAAACTTTAAGATAGATCCATTTCAAACGGTGCTGACTGATGAGCTTATACCGTTTGTAGATGCGAATTTTCGCACAGTTGCCGATAAGGCACACAGGGCCATGGCGGGCTTATCAATGGGAGGCATGGAAACGCATACCATTACGCTAAACAAACCCGATTTTTTTGATTACTACGCGTTGCTTAGCGGTGGCGTTTATTCGCCCACCGAAATGGCCGGCAAAACTAAGCCTAAACTTATTTTCATTAGCTGTGGCAGCAAGGAAAACGCAACCGGCGTAAAAAAAGCAGCTGATGCGCTAAAAGATGCCGGCTATAACGCAGTTTCTTTTATTTCTGAAAATACCGCACATGAGTTTTTGACCTGGCGCCGAAGCTTGCACGAACTAGCACCGATGCTATTTAACTAATTAACTATGGCCTTATTATAAGGTACTTAAATTAAGGCAGCAATGTCACAAAAATCAAAAACGTGAAAAAAGTTCCTTTATACTATAAAATAGCCATCCTACTAATAGCTGCCGCCTTTCGCGGCAGCATCGGTAGGGCGCAAGCAGGCAAAGCTGTGCTTGTTGAAGATTTTAAACCAGCAACCTGCAACCAACCGGGCAAGCAATACCCGCAGGTAAATAGCCAGGCCAGGGTACGGGCAAGCATTTCTGCCCCGCAGGCAACAAAAGTACAGTTAGATTTAGGCGGTAAAAAGTACGATTTGGTTAAGGATGATAAAGGCGTTTGGTCGGGCGAATCGCTCCCTCAGGATGAGGGTTTTCATTATTACCAGCTTAATATCGACGGTGCTTCGGTTCCGGATCCGGGGAGCCTTTACTTTTACGGTTCCGGCCGGCTGGGAAGCGGCATTGAAATTCCCGCAAGCGACGGCGATTTTTATGCATTAAAATACCTACCGCACGGGCTTGTTAGTGAAAACATTTACTTCTCCAAACTAACCAATACATGGAGACGCTGTTTTGTATATACACCAGCCGGTTATAACCAAAATACTAAAACCCGTTACCCGGTCTTGTACCTGCAGCATGGAAGTTTTGAAGATGAAACCGGCTGGGCCACTCAGGGAAAAGCAAACCTGATACTGGATAATCTGATTGCCGATAAAAAGGCAGTACCGATGATTGTTGTGATGGATAATGGATATGCAAATAAACCTGTAACAGGCACGGTTGATAATAATGGCCGCCCTGTTTCGATATTTGAAGAGGTAATGATCAATGAAATTATCCCGATGATCGACACAAAATTCCGAACGATTGCCAACCGCGAGCACAGGGCGATAGCCGGCCTATCTATGGGCGCAAACCAAACCATGCGTATTATCATGAACAACCTGGATAAGTTCTCGGCCATAGGAGGGTTTAGCGGTACGCCAAACTATCCAAGCGCAGAAGTTCTTGACCCCAACACTTTCCTGGATGGGAAGTTTAAAGACGGTTCGGCAATAAATAAGCAGCTTAAAGTGTTGTGGCTGAGCTGGGGTTCAAAGGAGCCCAACCCTTTCCCGGGGTCTATTGGCGCGTTCCGAACTATGTTGGATAAACAGGGTATCAAGTATTTGCAATATGAATCGCCTGGAACAGCGCATGAATGGCAAACCTGGCGCCGTAGCCTTAAGGGCTATGCATCACTGCTTTTTAAAAACTAAGGGGTGGCATCTTTTGGGATTGCTGCTCAAAGGTTAATTTGCTTTGCAGCCGCCAAGAGGCTGTATCATAAATAAAACGGAAGCCGCGAAAATTGCCTATATGAAAACGTTCTCCGTCACCTACCCTAATAAATTAAACAAAAAGAGGCTGTTCTAATACTTATGAGACAGCCTCTTTTGTGTAATATCGCCACACATTGGTTGCATTCTTACATTAACTCTTCCGAGTATGTTCGCCTATCCATGTAGGCCTGCGAAACCGCTCCTCATACAACGCGTAAAATGTTGCCTTATGCTTCTCTCTTTCTGCGGGGATACTGCTGCACCAGATCATACAGGCGGCCGCGTTTTATTATCCTGTTTTGCCGGCAATTTAGTTGAGAATAAAAGGCCCCGGAGCCAGCAGGCTCCAGGGCGTAGAAAGAACAATAATCAAGGGGTACAAGTATCTATTTATCCCAAAACACAGGAGTATCCAAGTCATCTGCACCTATGCTGGCTACAGCAGCCCTATAGTTATTGGCATTTATGGCCGACTCCGTTTGCGGATAAGTGTACCTGCGCACAAAACTGCCTTTTATTTGCTTGCCGGGGTAACTATTTGGCGCCAGTGCCGGGAATCCGCTCCGCCTGAAATTGGCCCATGCTTCTGCACCATTACCGAACGAGTTTATCCAATATTGGGTATTGATGAGCCGTAGAGCGTTTGCATCAGAATATGCATTCAGTGGGTTATTCAGGTAAGCATCTTCGGTGCTGCCGGGTATTACTGCAGCAGCATCATAAGCGGCAAACTGATCCATAGCAGCTTTAACTCCATTGTTATAAAACGTGCTTGTGGTGCCCGAAATGTAGCCTTTAAAGGCTGCCTCGGCCAATAGTAATTGCGTTTGCGCATAAGTAATAAAAAACTGCGGCGCGGTTATTTTGCCGAATACGCTGTAATTAACCTGCGAATATTTAAAACCAGACCCACTACCGCCGCGAAAACCGGGTGCTGATGGCAGCGTGCCGCTATCATACCCTATTGGCATGCCAAATTGGTTAGCTGATGCTGTATCAGGTGCCAGCGATAAGGCTTTTCCAGGATCTGCGTAAACAGCCGATATATATTTCAGCCTTGGATCGCCGGTTGATTTCATCTGCGTAACGAAAGGCTCGGCAAGATAATAGGTATTGGTTAACTGCTGAATTTGCTGAGTAACCGGGTTTGGGTAAGTGTTGTTATACTTAAGGTAACAGTTATCGGCGTTAGATTGCATAACACCGCCGGTAAAGGCCGCCTGTACGATGGTTTTTGCTTTCGCGGCGTCGGCCTTAGAATAGCGCATGCCGATACGCAACAACAAGGAATAACCCAGGCGTTTCCATTGTGGAATGTTCCCGCCATAAAACACGTCACCCTTTACTACGTCCTTTGCAGGATCCAGGGCTGCGGTGGCTGTAGTTATTTCGTTAACCAGGTCGGCATAAATATCTTGCTGCTTATCGTATTTAGGTAAAAATACAGTATTTAGGTACGCTTGCCCTGCCTGCCCATATGGCACATCGCCATAGGTATCTACCAGCATCATATAATTGTAAGCACGCCATATCCTGGCCTGGTTATACAAATTAGCTTTCGATGCATCGCCTTTTGTAGCAAACAATACCTGCTCAATCAGTTTTATGCTGTTTGGGTAAGCATTATTCCAGCGTAGCACGGTATAGGTTTGGTTCAATACGTTAAAGTTGAACGCCGATGTAACGCCTCCGAAAGGGTCGATAAATTGCTGAACCACGGTTGCTTCCGTTTCCATAAGTGAGGAATAGGTTAGTACCTCTGCGTTGGAAAACAAAAACGTAGGGTCGAGGCTGGTTGGGTTGTTGGGGTTAACGTTCAACTCTTTGAACCCCTTATCGCAACTTACTGCAGTACACAGGCAAGCGGCGGATAATATGATTTTTATATACTTCTTCATGATGGTACGCTTTTAAAATTTGACGTTAAGGTTGAATCCGTAGGTCCTTGTGGTAGGTGTTGAGCTTTGCTCGTAACCGGTAAGGATATCGCCACTTGATGATATCGCTTCCGGATCAAGGTTTGCCAGGTACTTTTTGATGATAAGCACGTTATGGCATACAGCAGAAACTACGAGGCCTTTGATAAATTTGGTTTTCACCATCTTAGAAAAATCGTAGCTTAACGACACGTTCCTCAATTTGATGAAATCTGATTTATAAATAAACGGGTCCAGGATACCCTGCGAACGATAGTTGGCATAAAAATCTTCGGCGTTTACTGCGGTAGTATTTGGCGAACCATCCGCGTTCACCCCATCAAACTTCACACCGCCTTCCCTGCCTATCAACGATTCCTTCGATAAGCCTTCCCGCAGGAAATTCAGGTTAGAACTTGACAGGATTTTCCCGCCGAATTTATAATCGATGTGGGCCATCAGTGTAAACTTCTTATAAGTAAAAGTATTTACCCAACCGCCGGTGGTTTTGGGCAACGCACTGCCAAAAAGCTTTTGAGAAGTACTCGCTATTGGCTTCCCGCCAGAAAGGATAATGTTACCGTTGGCGTCCCGGCGGTAAGTTGCGCCTTGTATCTGGTTCAGCGGAAGGCCAACCTGATCCACAATAGAGCCGAAGAACTCCCCGGTACCCAACGTTAGTTGATTTTGACCGTTTGCCAGCGCCAACACTTTAGAGGTATTAAAGGCCGTATTAAAGGCCGAACGCCAGGTAAAGTTGTTCTGTTTGATAGGAATTAACTCTAGTTGGAACTCTAAACCCCGATTTTGCAATTCGCCAAGGTTTACGATGGTGCCTGTATAGCCCGATGCGTTGGAAATAGCCACGCTTAAAATTTGATTTGTGGTGTGTTTATCATAAGCGGCTACATCAAGGTTAACGCGGCTGTTGAACATGCGCAATTCAAGGCCTATTTCTTTTTCCTTTACGCTGTAAGGCTTGATATCCTGATTTGGCGTAGTGGTATTATTGATACTGCCAAGCGGAATGCCGTTGAAAGCATTTTGGGAAAGTGCATATGTAAGCGAGTTGCTGTACGGACCGATACCATTGGCGCTGCCCACATTGGCATAAGTAGCCCTTAACTTACCGAACGACAACCATGAAGGCGGCGTTTTAAACATTTCAGAAAAAACGAAGCTACCGCTTACAGAAGGATAGAAATAGTGGTTATGGTCTGGGCTTAATACCGAAAACCAGTCGTTTCGGCCGGTTACGTTCACAAACAGATAAGACTTATAGCCAAACTCGGCAGTACCATAAAGCGAGTTTACGGTTGATTTAGAAATACCGTAGGTTGATGTGTTGGTTACTCCATTACCCAAGGTATAAAAATCCCTTACGTAAAAGTTTGTTGCAGTTACGTTATAGCCCTTGGAAGAAGAAGGGAAAGTATTCCCGCCCACGGTGGCGTCAAAAGAAAAGTCGCCCCATTTGTGGCCGCCTCCCAGCAGGAAGTCGGCGTTTAGTGCGCGGTAAGAATTGTCGTTTGAGTTATAACTGCCATTGTAAAGGCCGGATGGTGCCGCAGCATTTGCCAACGTACCGGTAGGGGCATTTTGTTCGAAGAACGACGTGCTGTACTCCATGTTTACACGACCCTGAAGGTAAAGCCAATCAAAAAACTGGTAGCGCAGCGTTGCCGTGCCCAAAAGGTGGTCTCGGGTTTGTTTGGTAAACTGTTTGGCCATTATCCAGTATGGGTTGGTAAGCGTAGTGAAACGCGATGTGGGCGTTTCGTTACCATTGGCATCAACCGCAGCTGCTTTCAAAACATCCAAGCCAACCGAGTTAGAATAACGGTACATATAGTTAGTGACCGATGAACCCTGGATTCCGATTACGGGTGGGTTGTTGTTATTCTCGTGGTCGTAATTCACGTAAACCTGCGCCGATAATTTCGGGGTGAAATTATAATTCAGCCCAAGGTTGAATATTTTTTTGTGGTAATCGTTGTTGGGTACGATACCCTGCGCGTCCTGGTTAGAATATGCGAACCTGAAGCTCCCTTTGTCGTTACCGCCCGAAAATGCGATGGTATTGGTCCATGCATTGGCAAGCCTGAAGAATTTGCTTATGCGGTCTTTTTCCGGCGCATAGGGGCGTTGCACGCCATCAAACTGGTAGGTAAGTGCGTCATCGAATTTCTCCCCAAAGCTCCATGCTCCCGAGCTTTGGGCCTGGCCTTGTGTTTTAGGACGTACGTTATTTTCGCCTTGCCCGTATTCGTACTGAAAGTCGGTAAAATCGAGCGCCTGGTTCTGGGTAAAGTTGGAGGTAAACTCGATGCCGATACCTGCATTTTTATTGCCGCTTTTGGTGGTAATGATGATTGCGCCATTGCTGGCCCGCGAACCATAAAGCGCCGCAGCGGTGGCTCCCTTTAATACCGTCATCGATTCGATATCGTCAGGGTTGATCTGTTGCATATTATCGCCCAAATCTACTGATTGCGTGTAACCGTTGGTGCTTGATGGGCTTTGCGATAAAGGCAAGCCATTTAGTACAATCAGTGGTGCATTATCGCCCTGGAAAGCCGATTGCCCGCGCAGCCTGATTTTTGTACTTCCGCCCGGGCCGCTTGCCGGCGGTGAAATATCAAGGCCGGCCACCTTGCCTTCAAGCGAATTTACAAAGTTTGTACTACGGTTGGTGGTTATCTCGCCCACGCGCACATTTTCTGCGGCGTAACCCAGTTTCTTCGATTCGCGCTTGATACCCAGGGCTGTTACGATAATCTCATTAAGGGCATTCGGCTTCGGTTCCAGCGAAATATTGATAACGCTTCGGCCGTTCAATGGCTCGGTTTTGGAGATATAGCCGATATAGCTGAAAAACAATACCGCATTGTCGCCAGATGCTTGTATGCGGTAATTACCATTGGCATCCGTCATTACGCCTATAGTGGTGCCTTTTTCGCTTACGCTAACGCCCACAAGCGGTGCTCCTTTTTCGTCGAGCACTTTACCCGTTACGGTTTGGACGCTTATCTCTTTAAACAAGCGGGGATTACCGGTTTCCCCCGCTTTTACGTCCATCGTAAAAATGAGTGTCGAAACAACACTTATCAAAACGGACAGCATCATACCGGATGCCTGAATCTTTTTTTTCATAATTTTAGGTTGGTTTAATTGGTATATCCTGTATTTAAATCGCTTCACAAAATTGGCGATCGTGAAACGGCTGGCTTTTGGGCGGCGGATTGCTGCCCTTTTTCTGATTTATAGTATTTCTCTCTTCATAATTTAAGCAGGGGTTTATGGTTTTTAATTAATTCTATTCATTTGTTAGCCATTTAATTTTACGAAAATCGATTCAACAATAACACGCCGGCAAGGCCAATTACCGATACCAGGCTTTCCATAACTGTCCATGAACGCAAGGTTTCTTTTACCGATAACCCAAAGTATTCTTTGCAGAGCCAGAAGGCAGTATCGTTTACATGCGAACCGAACAGGCTGCCGGCGCCGATGGACAACACCAGCAAATTGGTATTGATACCAGCATGCTGGGTAATGGGGAATAAAACCCCTGCTGCCGTTACGCCCGCCACGGTGGCCGAACCAAGGCAAAGCCGTAAACAGGCGGTTGCCAGCCAGGCAAGCAATAAAGGCGGCATGGCCGTGTGCACCAGCATAAGGGCAAGCGCATCGTTTAACCGGCTATCAACAAAAACTTGCTTTAGTGCCCCGGCACTGCCTATAATGAGCAGTACCATGGCTATTTCTTTTACTGCGCTGCCGTAGGCCCCCATAATTTGCGCAATGGGTTTCCCTTTACTTAGCCCGAGCGTATAAGTGGCAATGATGATGGTTAATAACATGGCAAACACAGGTTCGCCCAGCCATTGCGATATTGTTTTAATAAACGGGGCCTGCCCCAAAAGCACTGGCAGCAAATAGGCCAGGCAAATAAGCATTACCGGCAAAAGCGACGACAGGATACTGTTAACAATTCCGGGTAATTCTTCATCAGGCAACATGGCAGGGGCGTTAGCAAAACTCAACCCACCAGGCCCGATATTTTTAAGCGTGTTTGCAAATATTGGCCCGGCTATAAGTATAGCAGGTAGAGCAATTATCAACCCGTAGCCGAACGTTTTAATGATATCGGCATGAAAAACGCTGATAAGGGTCATGGGCGACGGATGCGGGGGCAAAAAGCCATGCATTACCGATAAGGCTGTAAGCATAGGCATGCCTACGTATAGCAAGGGCAGGCGATAGCTATAAGCAACCGAGAAAATAATAGGCAACAATAGTATGAAGCCAACGTTGTAATATAAAGGGATCCCCACAACAAAGCCAGTTAGTGCCATGGCATAGGTAACATACTTAGCGCCAAACAGGGCATGCATAAAATTGGCTATGCGCTGGGCGGCGCCGCTTTCGGCAACCAGTTTGCCCAGCATGGCGCCTAATACGATGATGATAGCAACGGATCCCAAAGTATCGCCCAGCCCTTTATTTATAGAGGCGATTACTGCTGCGAACGGCATACCGAACAGGCAGCCTGCCAATACCGCAACCATGAGGAAGGCGAGGAACGCATTAATCTTTGCCCAGGTTATGAGCGTTGCAAGCAATAGTATACAGAAGATGGGTACAAATATCATCATTGCTAATCGGCTCAATGGTTGTTAATGAGAATCGCGCGTTACGACCGGGCCGGAATTCCCTACCAGGAAATCGAGGTCGGCCCCTTTATCGGCCTGCTGCACGTGACGTTGGTACATTGATACGTACCCCCGATCGGTATGGTAGTCAGGCTTATGCCACAGTAGCCTCCGCTTTTCGAGCTCTGCCTCATCTACCAGCAGGTCAATCCTTCGTGCCGGTACATCCAGGCTTATCATATCCCCGTTTTCCACAAGTGCCAGGGTGCCGCCAATGGCCGATTCAGGCGATACATGCAGCACAACAGTACCATAAGCTGTACCGCTCATGCGCCCGTCAGAAACTCTCACCATATCGGTCACACCCTTATCTAAAAGCTTTTTTGGCAGCACCATATTGCCTACTTCGGGCATACCTGGATAGCCTACCGGCCCAACGCTTTTCAATACCATTACACAGGTTTCATCTATATCCAATTCAGGATCATCAACCCTGGCGTGGTAATCTTCTATGGTTTCAAAAACCACCGCCCTGCCGGTGTGCTGCATCAGCGCCGGCGTAGCTGCGGAGGGTTTTATCACTGCGCCATTAATGGCCAGGTTTCCTTTTAAAACGGCTATCCCTGCCTCTGGTATAATGGGATTGCTGCAGTTTGCGATAACCTCTTTGTTGTAGCAAATGCCGCCATCAATTATATTTTCGGCATGCGATTTACCGGTTACTGTGAGCGTGCTCATATCCAACTCATTGCTCAACTCTTTCAAAATCACAGGCAGGCCACCCGCGTAATAAAAATCCTCCATCAGGAATTTGCCCGATGGCATCAAATTAAGGAGCAACGGAATTTTACTGCCCAGCCTGTCAAAATCATCAAGGCATAAGTCTACGCCGATACGCCCTGCTATCGCGGTAAGGTGTATAATGAAATTAGTTGAACCGCCTATGGCTGCATTTACCTTTATAGCGTTTTCGAAAGCTGATCGGGTGAGGATTTTTGATATCGTAAGCCCTTCCTTAACCATTTCTACAATGCGCCTGCCAGATAATTGCGCCAGCACCTTCTTGCGCGAATCGACAGCGGGGGTGGCAGCCGACTCTGATAAGCACATACCCAACGCTTCCACCATGCAGGCCATGGTAGAAGCCGTCCCCATAGTCATGCAGTGCCCCGCGCTGCGCGACATGCAACTTTCTGCCGCCAGGTAATCGTCGTTGGTGATTTTGCCGGTTTTAAGGTCGTCGGTCAGTTTCCAAACTGCCGTGCCCGATCCTATGTCGGTACCGCGGAACTTTCCGTTAAGCATCGGCCCGCCGGGCACCACGATAGTAGGCAAGCCTACGCTGGCAGCGCCCATCATGGTTGATGGGGTGGTTTTGTCGCAACCGGTAAGCAGTACAACACCATCGATAGGGTTACCACGTATCGATTCCTCGGCATCCATACTGGCCAGGTTCCTGAACAGCATAGCAGTTGGTTTCAACAAAGTTTCGCCTAATGACATAATGGGGAATTCTACCGGAAAACCGCCTGCTTCGTAAACCCCACGCTTAACAGACTCGGCCAAATCGCGCAGGTGGGCGTTGCAAGGGGTAAGTTCAGACCAGGTGTTGCATATGCCAATTACCGGCCTCCCGTCGAAAAGGTCGGAAGGCATCCCCTGGTTTTTCATCCAGCTACGGTATAAGAAACCCATTTTACCCGACTTACCAAACCAATCCGAACTTCTGAATTGTGACATTATTTAATTGTTTTATATATTTATGATTGAAGCATTGCTAAAATGACCATTTACAGAGCGCCAAATGGCCAGCGGATTGCTGTCCTTTAATTCATCGGGCAGTAAGGCCTGCGGCATTCCCTGATAACACACCGGCCGGGTAAAACGGTAAATTGCCCCCGTACCAACAGAGGTGCTGCGGGCATCTGACGTGGCGGGGTATGGGCCACCATGCACCATAGCCTCTACAACTTCTACGCCGGTTGGGTAGCCGTTTATAATAAGCCGGCCAACTTTAGTTTCCAGCACGTCAAGCAGAGTTTTATATACCGGTAATTCATCTTCGGTGCCATGCACAGTAGCTGTCAGGTGACCGGATAAATCTTCTGCAAGGCTTACCATTTCGGCCTGAGAGGTTGCGGTGATGATGATAGCAGAAGGGCCGAATAGTTCCTCTTCCAGTTGGGGCTGCTCCTGAAATACTTTCAGGCTTGTTTTAAAAATGGCAGGCACCTGGCGCCGTGCATCGTTTGGCAAATTGCCTTCGGCCAGCAACTCCAACTCTTTATTTGCCGCCTGCCAGCTACGCCCTTTTGATAGGCTTCGGTTATTGCAGGCGTCAACATTACGCCATCAGGCGTGGAGTTTATATTATTTATTAAACTTTGATAGAAAACATCTTCGCCGGCGGTCGATGCATGTATCAGCAACCCTGGATTGGTACAAAACTGACCCACGCCAAGGGTTAGCGCATTTACATAACCGGCGGCGATAGCCTCATGTCGCTCTGCCAAAGCTTGCGGCAATATAAACACCGGGTTACTGCTCCCCATTTCGGCAAAAACGGGTATGGGCTCGGGGCGGGTTGCTGCTGCATCGCATATTAGCCTACCAACCCGGCTGGAGCCGGTGAAAGCTATTGCTTTAATGCCTGCGCTGTTTGTTAACGCTACGCCTACCTCCGGCTTATCGCCTTGTAGCAGCGAAAAATATCCTGTGGGCATGCCGTTTGCAAAACTTGCCGCAAGTATAGCCTTGGCCACTATTTCGCAGGTGGCGGGGTGGCCGGGGTGCGCTTTGAATATAACAGGGCAGCCTGCAGCTATAGCGCTCACGGTGTCGCCACCAGCTGCCGAAAAAGCAAGTGGGAAATTACTTGCACCAAATACCGCGACAGGGCCAATCGGCCGCTGCATCGACCGTATGTCGGGCCTTGGAGTAGGCTTGCGCTGCAAATCGCCGGTATTTATTTTAGCATCTGCCCAGTTGCCTTCCCTTAATAGTTTAGCGAAAAGCCGCGCCTGGTTGATAGTACGAAGCAATTCGCCCTGTATGCGTATGGCGGTGAGTGCCGTTTCCAGGCAAGCCATTTCAACTATTTGCGGGCCGGCTTTCTCCAGTTCCAGCGCAATGGCCTCTAAAAAAAACGCTTTTTCAATGCCTGTTTTTTTGCGCGTTATTACAAACGCCCGCTGTGCTGCCGCCACTGCCATTTCAATATCGCCCTCGGTGGCATTAAAAAAGCGGAAGTTCAGGTTGTTGCCTGTAGCCCGGTCCACTGCATAAAAAAAATCAGTTCCCGTGGTAACGCTTTGCCCGTCAATCAGCTGCCTGCCTTCAATGTTCATCATCATTACTCCCCCACAATATTTGAGAGCGTGCCAATATTACTGATGCTGATATTAACCACATCGCGGTATTTAAGCGTAAAAGAATCGGGAGGTACGATGCCGGTACCGGTCATGAGGTACGCACCTACAGGGAACGAGATTTCCATAAAAAGGTAATTGGCAAGTTCCTGGTGTGTGCGTTTCATCCTGCTGATGAGCACTTCATCAGCAAAAATTTGTACGCCGCCTCTCAAAATTTCTATTTGGATTTTGGTATCGGAGGAAATAGGTTCGGCCGGTACATACAGGCACGGTCCAACAGCTGCCGCGCCGTTGTATGATTTTGCCTGGGGCAGGTATAGCGGGTTTTCGCCCTCAATATCCCTCGACGACATATCGTTACCAATCATATATCCCTCGATAGTACCTATACTGCAAATAAAGAGCACCAGTTCCGGCTCGGGAACGTTCCATTTGGAGTCTTTGCGGATGCGCACGGTACCTTGCGTGCCAACTGCACGGTAGGAGGGAGATTTAAAAAATATCTCGGGGCGCTCGGCACTGTAAACCCTTGAGTAAAAATCGCCGCCACCTGCGTTTTTGGCTTCTTCCATACGGGCATCCATGCTACGCAGGTAAGTTACGCCCGATGCCCATATCTCCTGGCTGCCAATGGGAGCACCGGGGTGTTCAACATCGGTGGAGAGCTCCGGCCGGATGGGCAGATTCAGGATGTCCTGTAATACTTTCCCGTGCAATCCCTCCCGGTTTATAAAACCGTCCCAGGTCCACGCTGTCGAACTGTAAAGCTGGTCGAGATATTTAACAATTACTTTATCGTTCGATTTAAAAATATGCATAGCTGTTATATTATGCCGCTTTGCCTGCGGTATTAATTATTACGGTCAATAAAAAATGCGTTCGTTTTGGTTACAGTTGGTTACGTTACAAAGAATGCTAATTGAAATGGTTCTGTCTTCTAAAAAACCACAGCGATGAATTTTACACAAAAAACCTTTTGGGTGGCAAGCTTCACGCTAATTATTAACTTTCATTAAATCAACATCTTCAACATGTCTTTTAGTTGGTTTTTTATGCCAGTAAGAGGCCAATAATGAGCCTGTAATATTCATTAGGGTAGAGAAAATAACAGGTGCCAGGCCAAGCGTGCCTATTTTGCCTAAACCTTTTGCCAGGCCCGCCGCCATGCCGCCGTTCTGCATGCCTACTTCAATGGCAATGGTGCGACAGTCGCGTTCTTCCATCCCCAATAATTTTGCCGACCAGAAGCCAAGCAAGTAGCCGCTGATATTGTGCACCAATACCAGCACGGCAAGCAGCAGGCCAACTTTAAGCAAGCTATCGCGGCCGGCGGCCGTTATTATTATAATAATGCCGATGATACCGCCCATTGATACCGAAGGCATCAGCTTTTTAAGCCAGTTTACCCGCCCTTTGGCTATTGCCGAAAAAAGCAAACCCAGGGCAATAGGTATCATTACCATTTTAAAGATGTCCGCAACCATTAGCAAGGGATTTATTTTGATGAGTGGCCCTGCCAGCATATCCATCAAAAAAGGGGTTACGATTGGCGAAAGCAGCGTGGAGATGCTGGTAATTGTAACAGAAAGCGCCAGGTTTGCCTTTGCCAGGTACGATACTACGTTTGATGCCATACCGTTGGGGCAGCAACCAATGAGTATGATGCCCGCAGCTACCTCGGGGGGGCATAGCAGCAAACTTTATGCTAAGGGTAGCTATGCTAAAGCCCAGTAACGGCATGATTATAAAATGGCTTGCCACGCCTATCAATATACCCCTTGGGGCACTTAATACGCCTATGAAGTCTTTGTAGTGCATAGAGGTGCCCATACCAAACATGATGAGCTGGATTAGCGGGATAATTAACCTGGCATACTTAAAGCTGCCATAGCTTATAAATGGCCCAGGGTAATAAAGGGCCATGGTTGCGGCGCCAAAAATTACAATGGTGTAAGTAAAACTTTTGGTTTTTGTAAAGGCCCTGCAACCAATGGCCAGCAGTAAAAAGAATGTAAGCACATATGGGCCGGCATAGGCCGGCCCTCTGCAAACTACTGTTAGTACAACCGTGGCAAATATGGCTACAGTTAATGCCAGGATTGCTTTGTAGAAAGTACCCATACCCCAAACCATCAGGCAAAGAAAGGCACACCGGGCACGGCGTATTTTTTAAGGCCTTCTTCATTTATCTCTACCCCTACGCCAGGTTTATCAGATAAAACCAGGAAGCCTTTTTCAATAAAGGGCTTATCGTATGTTACTATCTCCTTCCATTTAGGTTCAGTATCGCTAAGTGTTTGCCACTCCATGATATGAAAATTGGGCACCGATGCGCAAACATGCGCGGTGGCCATAGCCCCCAGGAACGAGCCAACCATATGCGGCGAAAAGGGCACGTAGTACAAATTGGCCAGGTTGGCTATGCGCTGCCCCTCGCCAAGGCCGCCGCACTTCTGTAGATCGGGCATTACGATATCTATTCCTCCTTCTGAGAGCAGCCTGGTGTAGCCATACGCCAGGTAAAAGTTCTCTCCTGCACAAATAGGCGTGGTTGTTTCCTGGGTTACTGTTTTATACACATCAATATTATCTGCGGGTACCGGCTCCTCCAGCCACATCAAATTAAGGGGTTCCATCATCTTGGCAACCCTTCGGCCCGTAGTGGCGTCATAGCGGCCATGCATGTCTACGCAGATATCGATATTCGGGCCAACTTCTGTCCGTACCGCAGCAATGGCATTGAACATCCTGTCCAGTTCGGCGTTGCTCGCCGTCCAGTTATAGCGGTCGAACTTATTGGGGTCGCGTGCGTCGTCAATGTCAAATTTTACGGCGGTGTAACCACGGTTTATTGCACCACTGGCAGCTTTGGCATAATCCTGGGGCACCGGATGTGTGGCTGTGTATAATTCGGTATCGCAATAAACCCTGCATTTATCCCGGTATTTACCGCCCAGCAGCTGGTAAACCGGTACACCCAAAGCCTTGCCTGTAAGATCCCAAAGCGCGGCTTCAATAGCCGTTAATACCGCTACGAACATCCCCGACTGTGCCCCGCCAAAAAAATTTGCCTTGCGTATTTCTTCGGCTATCCTGTTGGGGTTTAAGGGGCTGCGCCCTTTCAGAAAAAACTCCAGGCGTTTAACCAGGTAATAGGTGCCTGCAATGGCATCAACCCCTTCGCCCGAGCCCCATATGCCCTGGTTGGTGTATATCTTTACAAATAGCCCGCCTCCGGCATAGGCGCATTTCATTTCGGTTATCTTCAGGTCTGAGGGAGACGATGCTTGCGGGGTACGCTCCCGGGCATCTATTAATCCCTGCCCGAATGTTTTACTCAGCGGTGCTGCCAGCGCAGCCGCACCGAATAACGAAGCCTTGGTAAGAAAGCTACGCCTGTTTTGGTTTTTTGACATAAATTTTTATTGCTAACGATAGGTTGTTTTACCAGGTACGGTTTTTTAAGATGTTCTGTATTTGCTCCTTTGGCACGGGCAGTTCGTTGATATGGGCGTTAAGCCAGGCCGAAAAATCTTTTTCGATATCATCGCTCCAGCGGGCATCTATTTGCCCGGCGGTGTATTTTCCTTCTTTTAAGCGCAGGTGGCCAAACATGTCCCTCAGCCTCACTATCTCAGATGTCGTCGCCACTTTCCCGGCCAGGTGGGGCGGTATAAATATCACCACACCGTTTTCGCCAAGTACCACATCCCCGGGCATTACAGTAACCTGTTTGATGCGGGTGGGCTGGTTTATCCCAATAATCATGGTATTGAGGTCGCCCGGCGGGTTATGGTAAGATGGGTCATAGCTTTCTACAAATGACGTAAAGCTGCCAATCTCTTTTAATCCGCGGATATCTCTTACAGCACCATTGTAAACAATGCCATTCCCTGTTTTGGCATATATGGCGTTGCCCACGTTATCGCCAATGGTTGGCCCGTTTTTATGCGCACCAAACTGGTCGGCCACATATACGTCGCCTTTAATCAAAAGGTCTACCGGCCATGTATTCTGGCCTTTTTTGCCCTGCGCTTTACCGCGGTCATCAATTGCTTTCCACACATCGGGCCGCGCGGGCATAAATGTTGCCGTTACGGCGCGCCCTACCAAAACGCTGTCGGGGTTTATCACTAACCAATTCTCGGCTATCTGGTAGGCATAACCGGCATTCTTCAATACGGCCCAGGCTTCTTCGATGCTCACTTTTTTTATCCTAGCCAAAATAGCGTCAGGCACTTTGGGGCGGCCATCAGCAAAACGCTCGCCTTTCCATTCCGGAGTAAGGAATATCAACTCGTCCCTGGTAATCTGTTGGGCAAATGCTGTTTGGAGGCAGGCGCAGCAATGCAATAACGCACCGCCTAAAATGCCGAGAAGGAAACGCCATTTTTTCATAATATAATTTGATGCGCACACTGATATGCGGGGCAAACCCGCATATCAGCAGCCTGGTTTAATTGGGGATTGGTTATAATTACATACAAAGAATGGCAATATAAAACACGTAAAATACCATTAAAAAACAGCGATGGTTTTTATACAAATGTTGGTTTGATAATGCGTAAACTTGCTTTATACGGATGCCGGTTTACGGCACCCCAATATTTGCCGGGGTTTATGATAACCGCAGTAGCATACCAAATATTTATCCTGAATGAATCAACTGATACTTCAGCAGGGCTTATCCAAGGTGCTTGCGAACTTTCCGCATATACTTGAATTTGTCCACAAAAAGAACAATACCATCCAACTCAACTCGTTTAGCAGCAATGTTGCCGATTGTATTTGCCTGTATTATATACTGGAAGGAAAGTTCACCTGGATAATTGATTCGCTGGAACACATTTTGTATCCAGGAGATTTTGCCATGGTATTGCCTGGCCAGCGCATTGGTGGCCAAAGCAGCATAATGAACATTGGAGCGCTGTTCTGGATAAAAATATCTACCGAAGATAACGGCAGGTTGTTGCTGGGTAAATGGAGCGGCTTAACGAAAAAAGAAAAAATATCCGTCAACCAGATCTTGCTGATCAATAAAGAGCAGCATGTTTTAAAATTGAAAGAGGCACATGCGTTAATGCAAAACCTGCAGGCCGAGCTGCAAAACGAAGAGGTGGGTTTTTATACCCGTGCAAACCAGCTGCTCGACGAGCTTTTTGTTTTAATAAGCAGGCAGTTCATCAGGCAAAATAATTCCAGGCGCGACTTCCCGCAAAACTTCCTGAAACTTGAACAAACTTTAAGGCAGAACCTTGCCCATCAATGGACAGTTGAAGAAATGGCCGCACTGATTGGTATGGGAACCACCGCTTTTACCGAGAAAGTAAAAAATTATTCCGGGTTTTCGCCGCTGAACTATTTGATCAACATCAGGATAGCCGAAGCCACCAAACTGCTGAAGCGGAACCAAGTAAATGTTACCGATATAGCGCTCAACACAGGTTTTTATTCATCGCAGCATTTTTCTACAACATTTAAGAAACTAACCGGCTATACGCCAACGGAATTCAGGAAAAACAAAACAACAGATCAATAATATACATCATGAACTGTATCATCATCATAGAAATGGGCACAGCCGCAGTTAAGGTTTTTGCCTTCGACCTTTCGGGAAATCTAATAAGTTCTTCGAAGGGGCATTACCCCACTTTTCATGAACAAAATGACCATAGCGAACAAGACCCGGAGCAGATGTTCATTACGATGTTATATATTTTAAAAAACCTGCTTATAGAGAAAATATACCCCAAAAAATATACCGTAAGCTGTATCTGCTTCGGCTCATCGATGCATAGCCTGCTGGCGGTAGATAAAGATGGCATACCCTTAGGCAACGCTATTACATGGGCAGATAACAGGGGCAAAAAAGAAGCCGCGGAATTAAAAGCCAGCCCACTTGGCGAAGAGATTTATAAAGCCACCGGGACTCCGATACACCCTATGTCGTCTTTGATAAAAATTGCCTGGATGAAAAACAATGATCCTGTGAAATTTGGTCAGGCAAAAAAATTCATGCCGATAAAAAGCTATATTATACAGCAACTTACCGGCGCATGCGTAATAGACTACAGCATCGCTTCTGCCACAGGGCTGATGAATATCCACAATTTGGCCTGGGACGTGGCAGCATTGGATTTTGCGGGCATAACGCCGGAGGAGTTACCCGCTTTGCACCCTGTTTTCTACTCGGGCGTAGCGCTAAAAAAAGAATATCAAAGGGTTTTAAAGCTGCTGCCTACGGTGAAAATCCTCATCGGATCAAGCGATGGCTGCCTTGCCACCCTGGGTGCAGGCGTTTGGGGCAATGGCATGGCTACAATAACCATCGAAGATAGCGGGGCGTTCCGCATCATTGGCGACCGGATAATTGAAGACCCCAAACAACAAATATTCAACTACCTGCTCACCGAAAAGCACATCATTACCGGTGGACCAACCAGCAACGGCGGCGTGATATTCAATTGGTTTACCAAACAATTCGGCGATTTTCAGAAAGCATTTGACATTGACCAATCGATGGAAACGCTGATAGAGGAAGCGGCAACGGTTGAAGTTGGCTCCGGCGGATTGATTTTTCTCCCCTTTTTGCATGGCGAACGGGCCCCTATTTGGAACCCCAACGCACGGGGCTGCTATTTTGGCGTAAATATACGGCACGAGCGCAAGCACTTCATCAGGGCTACGATTGAGGGGATTTTGTTCGAAATGTATAGTATTGGCCGCACGCTGGAAAAGCACCGTCATATTGAAGGCCTCTCCATTAACGGCAACTTCGCTTCGATACCACTTTGTACACAAATTATTGCAGATATATTTAACAAGCCCGTAAGCACGCTAAGCCATGGCGACAGCATAGGCAGAGGAGCCTTCCTGTTAAGTGCTACCGAGATGGGTATTTATCCTTCGCTGGAAGAAGCCTCTAAAACGGTTACCATGCATCGAACCTACTATCCGAAAGCAGAAAACCACCAGGTGTACGCGCAATACTTCAAGGTGTTTGAAAGCCTGATAACAAAAGTGGCAGATGAATTTGACATTATCTCCGATCTGCAACAGCGGTACAGCCAGTAATGGGATTGGGGGCCTCCATCTGCGGTGTAAAGCGCGGCCAGCTGTTAAACTAACTTAGTTCAGGTAAACTTGTGCCTGCAGCCAGCTGTCTTTTGAATTTGGGCCAATCAATATTCTATATCTCCCGGGGCGTAGGGTTAATTTCCCGGCCTGTTCGTTCCATTTTTTGAGGCTGTTAATCGGTACAGACACTGCGATGTTTTTGGAAGTACCCGGGCCGAGGCTGATCCTGTTAAATTGCCTTAATTCTTTTAGTGGCAACATTTCATTAAACCCATCCGGATATTGTATATAAACCTGCACAACTTCGTCACCGGCCTTCGCCCCCTGGTTTTCAACATTAACAATGCCTGTTATTTTTCCTGCGCTAACTTTCATTTTTTGCTTTCCAAACCTATAGCCAAATTTGCTGTAGCTAAGCCCGAACCCAAAGGGGTAAGCTACCTCGCCTTTAAAATACCGGTAGGTGCGGCCGGCCATGGCGTAATTTTCAAATGGCGGCAAGTCGCTGTCGCTTTTATAAAAGGTTACCGGCAGCCTGCCGGATGGATTGTAATCACCAAAAAGCACATCTGCAATTGCGGTACCTGCGGCCTGTCCGCCATACCAGCCGTTCACAATTGCCGGTACGTGTTTATTTTCCCAATCCATGGCAATTGCACTTCCGGTCATCAGCACAAGCACCACCGGTTTTCCTGTAGCATACAAGGCCTTTAATGTTTCGGTTTGGATAGCCGGGAGCGCAATTGATGTACGATCTCCACCCGAAAAACCGGGTTGGCTAACAGGCATTTCTTCTCCTTCCAGTTCCGGTGATATGCCGCCTACAAACACAATAATATCAGCATCGCTTACTCTCGCAGCAATATCTTCGGGCTTATTTTCTTTTACTCTTCCGGGTATCATTTTTATGGCAGCAATCCTGCCGGGGGCACTGCTCTGGTAAAATTCAAGCACGATTTGATATTGCTTGCCGCCAGTGTACTGCTGCACAAAATCTATAGTTGTAGATCCGTGCTGCCCCCAGTCGGCAGCCTTTTGTACGCCATCAACCAACAAGCGATAACCATCTCTCCCGGTGATTTTAAAACTGTATAGCCCCGTGCTATCCGGAACGAAAACCGTAGACCACCGGGCCGAAAAGCCATTAGCTTTAACGCCGCCAGCCACATCGCCGCCTTCAGGCCATCTGTGCGCTATGCTTTCCTCATAACTGGTGTACACCGGCTTGCCGCTTAGATTGGTGCTTTTAAAATATTCGGCCTTGAAACCCGTATGTCCGTCAATGTTAAGCACTGCTGCATTGTTAATAGGATACGCTACGCGGTTATCGGTATAACCGGTGGCTTTTTCGTAGTAAACTTTAGTCCCCGCCCCAACTTTGGCTTTTATTGCCTTAAGCGGAGTGGATATTGCCGAAGGGAATCCATTGTAATTACCCAGCACCGAAATTTCATTATCGGCATTGGGCCCAATCACCGCAATTTTTTTATACATTTTTTTTAGGGGAAGCAATTGCCCCTCATTTTTCAACAATACGACGGACTGCCGGGCCATTTTAAGGGCCAGCTGCTGGTGTGGTTTTGCCTCCAATACTTCTTTGCCTATCAGGTTGTATTTGCAATCCTTATCAAACAGGCCCAAACGGAAACGAATAGTAAATAACCGCCTTACCGAAACATTTATCTGCTCTTCATCTATCAGTTTATCTTTAACTCCCTGCACCAGGGCCTTATAAGCATCCGTGCCGCATTCCAGGTCGGTACCATGGAATACGGCATCCGCGGCTGCGCTTGCAGCGCCTGTATGAGTTTTATGGTTTTTAAAGAAATCGTCAATGGCCCAGCAATCTGAGGTAACATAGCCTTTAAATTTCCATTGGTTGCGGAGGATGTCCGTCATCAGTAAATCGTTTCCGCAGCAAGGCTGTCCTCCAAGCGCATTGTAGGCACACATTACGCCTGCAACTTTTGCATTTACGATGAGTTCTTTAAAAGCGGGCAGGTAGGTGTCCCAAAGGTCGTAGTTGCTAACTGTAGTATTAAACGTATGCCTGGATGATTCGGGGCCGCTGTGTACCGCAAAATGTTTGGCACATGCCGCAGCCGTGAGGTAATGCAGGTTGGTGCCCTGCAGGCCGGTTACAAATCCTTTTCCAAGCCGGCCGGTCAGGAAGGGGTCCTCGCCGTAAGTTTCCTGCCCCCGTCCCCATCGCGGGTCGCGGAAAATATTGATGTTGGGTGTCCAATACGTAAGACCGTGGTAAATGCCCGTACTGCCATTTGCAATGGATAGATTGTAAATAGCGCGCCCTTCCCGGGCAATGTAAGTACCCATCAGCTTAAAAGCAGCTGGGTCCCAGCCGGCAGCCATGCCAATTGCCTGTGGGTAAACGGTAACATTATACTCTGTGCGCGCAACGCCATGCAGGCTCTCGTTCCACCAGTCGTATGCCGGTATTTTTAACCTGGTAATAGCGGGCGCTTTATTGAGCATCTGCAAAACCTTTTCTTCGAGGGTGAGCCTTTTTACCAGGTCAAGCGCCCTTGCTTCAGCGCCAAGCTTTGGATTTTGAAACGGTAGCGAATTGCTTTGCGCTTTTGAGTCATAGGATGCGCTGCCGCAGATGCTGCAAATCAGTATCAATAAAAACGGCTTGCTCCATTTCTTGTTTAAATATCCCATGGGTAATTATCAGGTTTAATAAAAGGGCGACGCCATCCTGCCAAGATGCATGGCAGACTACACACTTTTAATAATTGGTGGCGGCAAGTTATAGGTTTTGCCGGTGGGTAACTTCTAATAAAGCCCCCCGTTGATTTTTACACAAATGGTTGATTTGCCTGTATATGATGTCAGGCTTCACATAGCCGCAGTTTCGGGTATTGAGGCTTTAGTGTTTCGTCAAACAGAATTGTAAAGGGTACCCGATATTGCTGTAACCCTATTTCAGTACCAGACAGTTTGTTTTGAATGCTCTTTAAACTCCAGACTCTAAGTCGTTATCATTTTGATCATCTCCATTATTATTTGATGCAACTGTTTGCCGAACATAATGCCCAGGTAAAAAAAGCACTAATCGGAAACGGATTTGAGCCGGTTAATGAAGACTGAAAATTTTAACCGGCTTTCTTGCTTAAAAGAAGGTAAAGGCACCAAGGCCATGCCCGAATAAATGATAGAAAACCGATCATAACCTATATTTCATGCCCGGTTATTGACAAAAGTTGACTTTTATTGCTGAATAGTGTGATGATGTCCTTTTCTGAAGGTATAGTTTTGGGACAATAATTTATAAGCCATTTTTAAAAATTGAAGAAACATTTTAATGTTAACCCCAAGTATCATCAATGAGATGTGAGGGTATCAGGCTATTGATGTACCATGCAAATGGTTTCTATGCAACGCATCAACAGGCCGAAAGCTCATTTGTATTTCGACAATTTATTATTTTCCAAAATTGATTTAAGTTAAAGAATCTACCATGAATATTAAACGCAGTGCACTATTGTTGGCGGCGGGCTTTGTAATTCTGTCAGGATTAAGATCACAAGGACAGTCTGCAACTCCAGGCAAGATAGATGTTATAACCGCAAATGATACCGTACGAAGTATCGCGCCATTCTTTACCCCGGCTACCGTATCAAAAAAAGCCCCGAATAGTGAAGGGTTTATTCAGCGTTGGTCACTATTAGAACCCATTAACAAATCCATACGGAGTAATCTTGTTTTTACCGTTAACTACCTGAAAACGCAATTTGAAACCGATTATTTCCCAAACCAGTTTACGGTTATTCCAAAGAATGATGAAAAAGTAAAAGTCGGCGAACAGGAATTGTTATGGCATGCATTGGAAAGCCCCAATTTCAACGTCAAATTATTTCGTCTTGCCTATGGGTTAAAGAAACAGACCTATGCCGTATTATTTTGGGCAGTAACTATAGTAAACAGCCCGCGGGAGATAAAAAATGTAAGATTGGCGGCAGGGTCAAACGGAGGATCAATGTGGTGGCTAAATGGAAAAGAAGCAGTGATACTTGATGGGGACAGGCGCATGGTAATGGATGATTGTGTTTCGGCCCGGCTGACACTAAATAAAGGGAAAAATATCATACGCGGAGCAGTGATCAATGGGCCCGGGCTCAGTGATTTTTGTGTTCGGCTGCTGGATGAAAAAGGAGCGCCGATAAAAGATGTAACTATCACGCTGCAATAAATTAACTGATCATCCCATTTAACATCGAATTTGTAAAGCAATTGAGTTATTATGAAATTAATAGTAAAGGTATTAAGTACTATAGCCCTGTTTTCATTGTTATTAACCGGACAGGCCAATGCACAAGTTGGCAAACCATTTATACATGACCCCTCTACCATTGCAGAATGCGATGGAAAGTATTACACATTCGGAACATTTGGAGGCGGGTTAATATCCGAAGATGGCTGGACATGGAATGGAGGCGGAGTAAGACCAGGCGGCGGGGCCGCTCCTGATGTATTAAAAATTGGTGACCGCTACCTTATTGTTTATGGCGCCACCGGCGGTGGCCTGGCAGGCGGTCATAACGGAACAATACTGACCATGTGGAATAAGTCGCTTGATCCAAAATCTCCGGACTTTAAATATTCAGAGCCTGTAAAAGTTGCTTCGTCTGATGGTATCGAGGATAATGACGCGATAGATCCGGGGCTTCTGCTTGACCCAACCGATGGAAGGTTATGGTTATCGTACGGCACCTATTTTGGGTATATACGCCTGGTGGAGCTTGACCCTAAAACGGGTAAGCGTGTTGAAGGTAATAAAGCATTAAACATAGCTATTGATTGTGAGGCCACAGATTTGTTATACCGTGATGGATGGTACTATTTGCTTGGAACACATGGTACGTGTTGCGATGGCCCAAACTCAACTTATAACATTGTTGTTGGCCGCTCCAGGAAAGTAACCGGGCCATATCTTGATAATATGGGAAGGGATATGTTGAAAGGAGGCGGCAAAATGGTAGTTGCAGCTGGCGACAGGCTGATTGGGCCAGGACATTTTGGACGCATTGTAGTTGGCGATGGGGTAGAAAAAATGTCTTGCCATTACGAGGCAGATCTGGATCAAAGTGGCCGTAGCGTATTAGGTATCCGCCCGTTGCTATGGAAAAATGGATGGCCTGTGGGAGGTGATAACTTTAAAGAAGGAACTTATGAGATTGAGTCTGAGCGAAGGGGATATGCCTTAGAATTGGGCGTTGATTTTATAAGAATGCCGGGTGGGATGCGTTTTAACCGGAATAATGATGAACCCGTGAAACCGGTACCATCGCAGGAGTTAGCAGATGTAGTTAAAGGCTGGCCAGCCGGAAACATTGATGTGCGGATAAGTGATTATATGTTTCGCCCGCATCAAAAATGGGCAATTTCGCCAGTCCCTGGCGCAGGGGGATACCTGGGCGGACCATATTATAAAATAGTAATTGCCGGAACAGACCGCGCATTAGCAGCAACAGCCGAAGCTGAGCTTGTGACAGTACCAACATTTACCGGAGCGCCGGAACAAATATGGCGAATTGATCAGCTGACTGATGGAACTTATCGGATTATGCCAAAAGTGGTTCCAAATTCGAAAGAGCAATTGGCTCTAGTTTCATCTGGAGACAGCACACCTACACTTGCCAAATTTGATATGAATAGTGATAATTCCAAGTGGAATTTCAGGACTCACTAATGTCAATGATAAATTGCCGGATAGTCTTTAGCCCAAAGTCTGAAGTTCTAAGCCAAAAAAGGAAAATTCAACTTTAGACTTACGACTTAGTGCTGTTGGCTTAATACTATTTTGTTGAATGGCCATCTGGAAATACAACTATCTTGAAATGTAAATGACGAAAGATATGAATTCAAAGTGTTTACTTATAGTAAATAAAGCTGCGACTGCATTAAAAGAAGCAGGCTACAACGCCGTGCCTTTTATTTCAGAGAATACTGCCCATGAGTTTCTAACCGGGCGCCGCAGCCTGAAAGAACTTGCGCCGCTGCTGTTTAAAGACTAAGCTGCCTTGCTGTGTTAATATATTTAAGTGCGCTTAATTGTGAGTAAAGCAATTAAGCGTGTTTTTGCTATTTATGCATATAACACCATAAACCAACCATGAGCAAAATTTTCAATAACTATTTTCTGGGGTTCGCTTTTTTTTTGTTGGCCACCTGCGCGGCTTTTGCCCAAACGGCTCATAATCCAATTATTTACGCGGATGTACCTGATATTTCAATAATCAGGGTCGGTAATGCTTATTACATGAGCAGTACTACTATGCATATGAGCCCCGGGGTGCCAATCATGAAATCTAAAGATTTAGTTAACTGGAAACTTGTAAGCTATGCGTATGATATTTTGGATGATACCGATGACCTAAACTTAAACAATGGTAAAAGTAGCTATGGGCGAGGTTCATGGGCAAGCAGCCTGCGCTATCACAATGGCATTTATTATGTATCTACCTTTGCGGGCAATACCGGCAAAACGTATATTTATACCACTCATAATATTGAAAAGGGCCCGTGGAAGGCTTTATCCTTTAAACCAAGCCTGCATGACCACTCCTTGTTTTTTGATGATGATGGCAAAGTTTATATGATTTATGGAAGCGGGCGCATCATGCTGGCACAATTAAAGGATGACCTGTCTGGCTTAAAACCCGGCACAAAGCCACGGGTGTTGATAGAGAACGCCAGCCTGGCTGCCGGGCCGAATTTGGGTTTGCCGGCAGAAGGCTCGCAGATGTTTAAAATCAAGGGGAAATATTACCTGTTCAACATTTCATGGCCGCGTGGTGGAATGCGAAGTGTTCTTATTCACCGGGCAGATAATATTACCGGCCCATATGAGGGCCGGCTGGCATTACAGGACAAAGGCGTAGCCCAGGGTGGTTTGGTAAATACACCAAACGGCCGGTGGTTTGCCTATCTTTTCCGCGATTTTGGTTCAGTAGGCCGGGTGCCTTACCTGGTGCCTGTAAAATGGGAAGATGGCTGGCCTGTATTGGGTGTAAATCATCAGGCGCCCGATACTGTCGCGCTACCGGCAAATAAACCGCTCATGCCAGGTATCATCTCATCGGATGAGTTTAACCGCAGGCGTGGTGAACGCGATTTGCCCCTGGTTTGGCAATGGAACCACAATCCTGTTAATCAATTATGGTCGCTAAGTCAGCGTAAGGGATACCTTAGGTTAACTACAGGGAGGCTTGATACTACTTTAATTACGGCTAGAAATACGCTTACGCAGCGCACGTTTGGCCCTGAATGTTCGGCCATTACAGCTATTGATGTATCCGGACTTAAAGATGGTGATTGTGCCGGCCTTGCATTGTTACAGCAAAAATTTGGATGGGTGGGCGTAAAAGCCGAAAACGGAAAAAAGTTTATCGTTATGGTAAATGCGCAGGGCGGTTCGCCGGCAGAGTTGGCAATTATTCCGTTAGCCCAAAGCCGGGTGTATTTAAAGGCCGCGTGTGATTTTAAAGATAGGACAGACAAAGCCTATTTTTATTATAGTACCGACGGAAATAATTGGATTTCCATTGGTACCACGCTTCAAATGGCGTATACTATTCCGCATTTTATGGGTTACCGGTTTGGTCTTTTTAACTACGCAACAAAAGTTACCGGCGGATATGCGGACTTCGATTATTTTCGATTAGGCAATAAATAGGTACCCAGCATTAATCCGGTTATTTATCAGAATAGATGATTTTTGCTGTTTGAAAGCCACCACATAAAACCCGCATCCATTTTTAAGAGGGGAAAGTACCTTTATTTGCCCGATTTAAACAACAGTGTTACAATTGCAATAATCAGTGTTACGCTCAAGTTGATAATCACTTTACCTTGTGGCACTATCCTCGGGCTTTAATCGGGATAGTAGTATCCAGAATATAAAACTATGAGAAACTTAATACCTCTTTTTTGCCTTTTGTTACTTTCGTGCTTGCAGGCCAAATCCCAGGACAACAAAGCGCCGGGTATAGGCTTTCCAGGAGGTGTGCCTGCTGCTACAAATATCAGGGGGGCACAGTACCCGCTTATTTTGCCCAACCATCATGTAATGTTCCGGTTAAAGGCCCCTGATGCTCAAAAGGTGCAAATAGAGCTGGGAAAAAAATACGATCTCGTGAAGGGGGATGATGGCTTTTGGAGTATTACTACAGATTCAATAGGCGAAGGTTTTCATTATTATTCGCTTTTGATAGATGGCATCGCCACCGCCGATCCTGCAAGCGAAAGTTTTTATGGCATGGGCAGGATGGCCAGCGGTATAGAAATTCCTTTTGCCAAAGGCGACTATTATGCAGAGAAAGATGTGCCGCACGGCGATATCAGGATAAAAAGATATTATTCAACAGTTACCAAATCCTGGCGGCAGGTTTATATCTATACCCCGCCTGCTTATGACGCGAACATAAGCGAAAAATACCCGGTTCTTTACATTTTACACGGCGGCGGCGAAGACGAACGCGGCTGGGCTACCCAGGGAAAAACGAATATGATTATGGATAATCTTATTGCAGAGCGGAGAGCCAGGCCTATGTTGGTTGTAATGCCTGATGCTAATTTGGGGGCTGGCGCATTTGGCAAGGATGGCTTGAAGGCATTCGAGGCAGAAATAAAGCAATGTATTATTCCCTTTATTGAAAAAAACTATCGGATTAAAAACTCCAGCGAATACCGTGCATTGGCAGGCTTGTCAATGGGGGGTATTAATACACTTTATACGGGCATATATAATACCAATTCATTTTCATACCTGGGCGTGTTTAGTTCCGGTTGGATTTTGCCCATGCAAAATAATATTGCCAACCCACAATATGAATATTTGAAACAAAACAGTGCAAAGATCAACAGTAATTTGAAGTTGTTTTGGGTATCAGAAGGCGGGACAGAGGATATAGCCTATAAAAACGGTCAAATAATGCTGGCCAAACTGGATGAACTCAACATACGCCATATATATTATGAATATCCCGGAGGCCATACATGGCCGGTGTGGAGGAATAACCTTTACAACTTTGCCCCGCTTTTATTTAAATAATAATACAGCTAAATAGTTAATGGGCAATAAATGAAATCGATTTAACAAACAAGATAACAAACTATAAATAATGACGGATTTTAAGAAATGCGCGGCGCTAATGGTATCTATCTTATGGTTCAATTGTTTAATGGCACAAAACCCCCTTATACAAAACCAGTTTACCGCCGATCCCTCGGTACGTGTTTTTAATGACAAGATATACCTTTACCCGTCGCATGACATTCCCGCTACACCCGGGCATGGCCGGGCTGGCTGGTTTTGTATGCAGGATTATCATGTGTTCTCGTCAGTCAACCTAACCGATTGGGCGGATCACGGCGTAATTGTGAGCCAAAATAAAGTACCCTGGGCCGACCCGGCAGCTTATAGCATGTGGGCTCCTGATTGTATTGAGCGGGCCGGTAAATATTATTTTTATTTCCCGGCACCTGCAAAACCTGGCGGCGCCAAAGGCTTTTCAATTGGTGTTGCAATAGCCGATAAACCTTACGGTCCCTTCGTTCCTCAACCGATGCCCATAGCCGGGGTTCATGGTATAGACCCGAATGTGCAAATTGATAAGGACGGACAGGCATATATTTATTGGGCCCAAGGAAATCTGTACGGCGCAAAACTCAAAGCTAATATGCTTGAACTGGCATCAGAGCCGATAAAACTTGATGGTTTCCCTGATAAGGGATTAAAGGAGGGGCCTTATTTATTTGAACGAAAAGGTATTTACTACATGACTTATCCGCATGTGGCCGATAAAACAGAACGGCTTGAATATGCCATGTCAGATAGTCCCCTCGGGCCCTTTAAATATGCCGGCGTACTTATGGACGAATCAGCTTCGGGTTGCTGGACAAATCATCAATCTGTCATAGAATTTAAAAACCAATGGTACTTGTTTTATCATAATGACGACTTATCGCCGGCCTTTGATAAAAACCGGGCTGTACAGGCCGATAGTTTATTTTTTAATGAAGATGGCACTATCCGCAAGGTCATCCCTACATTACGTGGCGTTGGCGTAACTGCCTCATCAAAAAAAATACAGGTAGATAGGTATAGTGCTAAAAGCGCGGATGGAGTAGAGGTGGAATTTATAGACACGCTAAACAAATTCAAGGGCTGGAAAGCGATTTTCAATAAAACCAACTCTTGGATAAAATACAACAGTGTGTTTTTTGGTAAACAAACAGCAGGACACATTAGTGTAAACGCCTGTTCGGCAACTGGCGGAACGTTAGCAATAAGTACAGAAGATAACCCGAACAAGGTTATTGCAAAAGTTATTATACCAAAGGGTAACAGCTGGAGTGTTGTTAAAAAAACTTTGATATCGATGCCTGCCGGCGTAAAAAACATTATTGTGCAAACAGAAGGCAGCGGCCATGTAGAAGTTGACTGGATAAGCTTCAATTAAACACTACTTGCCGAAGGTTTCGTGATAAACCTACCAGCGTGTAAACATATTGAGATAAATATGTTTACACGCTGTGTTAGTAATCAACCTATGTCCGAAAAATCTACAAGCTGCGCTCTCTTTTTATGCATTTTCGTTCAAAAAGGAGCCGCGTGAATTTTACGGGCACGGGTTGATGTTTTCAATAATAAACGGGATTCTGTTCTACACCAATACGCTGTTATTTTCTGCCTTTCTGTAATCGGATGGCAACATGTTAAACTTTTCTTTAAATGACCGGGAGAAATAATGTGGTGTCGCAAAGCCTGCTTCATAGGCTATTTGAGTAACTGTCAGATCGCTCTTTAGAAGCAGTATTGCAGCACGGTCAAGCTTATATGAGCGGATAAATTCAACGGGGGGAAGCCCGGTAAGCTCAAATATTTTTGTGTAAAGTGCTCCCCGGCTCATTGCCAAATGTTCGCTAAGGTCCACAACAGAAAATTTCGGGTTATTTAAGTTGTTATCTATGTAATTGATCACCTTGTTTAAAAATTTCTCCCTGCCCGATTCAACCGCTATATCGGGGTGAATGACCGTCAATTGCTTTTTGTAGGTGTTTTTAAGCATGGTATTAAGCTGCAACAGATTTTTAATTTTGACATTCAAAATTTCAAAATTAAAGGGTTTGGTCAGGTAATCATTTGCTCCCGATTCAAGCCCTCTTAACTGCTCATCTTCGCGTGTGCAGGCAGTAAGCATTATAAACGGAATGTGGCTGGTACGTTTATCGGCTTTTATCTTTCTGCTCAGCGTAATGCCATTCATAAATGGCATGGTTATATCGCTAATGATCAAATCAGGATGGCATGATAGTGCCTTATCCCAACCCTCTGCACCATTTGAAGCTTCAACAATTTTATATTGCGCCATTAAATGGTCTTTAATGTAAAAGCGAAACTCATCATTATCTTCCACGATAAGCAGTAACGGCATGTCTGTAATTGCCTGCGCAATATTTCTTTTTGTACGGAGCTCTTTTTCCTTAATATCTGTTTTACCAGCAAGTTGAACTTGTATTGACCGCTCAGCAAAAACTTCAAGAGGGATCCTCACGCTGAAGTCAGAACCTCTTCCTAATTCGCTTTCAACAGTAATGGTGCCGCCGTGCATTTCAACAAACTCTTTAGTAATTGACAAACCGATTCCGCTTCCCGGATTTACGTTTGCGGCGTTAGTTTCTCCTGCCTGGTAAAACCGTTTAAATATCAGGTGTTTTCTGTCCGGGTTGATGCCAATACCGGTGTCACTTATTTTAAATTCCAAAGCAGTTTTATCAATGTGCGGCGTAGGGTGCTGAATAACATCAACAGAAACCGCCCCACCGGGTGGTGTAAATTTAAATGCGTTGGAGAGCAGGTTAAATAAAATGCGCTCTACCTTATCGTGGTCAAATCGAACGAACAACTTTTCGACGGGCGCCTTAAAATTAAAGGTGATGCTTCGCGATTCTGACAGGTCATGAAAGGAATCTACAACATCGCTTACAAATGAAAATATTTCGCCTTCGGTGAGGTTAAGCTTTAATTCTTGTTCTTCTAACTTGCGGAAATCTAAAAGCTGGTTAACCAAATTCAACAAGCGCCGCGCATTGCGCCGTATCACGGCCAATTGGCCTGTGGTTTGTTCATCCTTATGTTCTGCCAACAGCTTATCTGCAGGTGCCATGATAAGCGAGATTGGTGTGCGGAACTCATGGCTGAGGTTAGTAAGAAATTTAATTTTAAGCTCATCAAGTTCATGCAATCGCTCTGCTTCCCTTCTTTCCTGTTCCAGCGCCAGTTTTCCTTTTAATTTCTTTATCCCTCTGTGACGGATGTACAATAACGAGCCCGAGGCCATCAGGGCGTATAACAAATAGGCGTACCAAGTCATCCATATTGGTGGATGAATTATAATACGAATTTGGGCGCCTGAATTATTCCATATCCCATCGTTATTGCAAGCCCGCACAACAAACAGGTATTCGCCAGGATCTAAATTGGTGTAATACGCCGTTGTAGCCGAACCTACATAATTCCAGTTTTTATTGAACGATTTAAGCATATAGGCATACCTGCTCTGCTGGGGAAGCGTGTAATTAATGGCAGAATAACTGATTGAAAAGTTTTCTTTATAATCCAGGTCAATTTGGGTTGCTACCGAAATATCCTGTTTAAGCGGTGAGTGGCTGCCGGATAACACAACGTTATTGTTAATTTTAAGGCTGGTTAAAAATACCGGGGGAGTATTGTTGTTAAGTTTTACATCCTGCTGCGGGTCAATATAATTAAAGCCTTTGGCCCCGCCAAAGAAAAGCAGGCCCTTGGTTGTCCGGAGGCCCGATCCGTCGATGAACGCATCGTTTTGTAGGCCATTGTAGGTGGAATAATGAGTGAACTTTTTAGATACTGCGTTAAACCTGCATATTCCCTTATCAGTGCTTAACCATATGTTGCCGCTGTAGTCCTCCAGTAGTTTATGTACAACGCCATCTGGCAATTCGTTTGGGGCCGAGTAATTGACAAATTTTTTATGGTCGAGGTTAAAGCAAAATAGCCCATCTCCGGCAGTGCCAATCCACATGTTGCCCTTATGGTCCTGCAACAGCGAAAAAGTGCGATCAATAGCCATTCCGGTAATCTTATTATTATACACCCTGAACTTTTGAGTTGCGGGATTTAAGACTGCTATTCCACTGCCATAGGTGCCAATCCAAATGTTTCCGTCGCGGTCCTCTTCAATAGCTCTGATATAACCATTTACAGGCAAATTACGTTCGCCGGCAGTTGCAGGAGCTGACGTATATTTAAAAAAGGTTTTTGTGCCAGGGTCAAATACATTAACGCCGCCACCATTGGTCCCTATCCATACCCGGCCTTTACTGTCTTCCTTTAAACAAAAAATTTCGTTGTGGTTTATGTGTGCATTATCATTTCCTGCATTTAACTGTTGGTACGCGCCTGTTTTTGTATCGTAAATGAACAAACCATCCTGAAACGTGCCTATCCAGAGTTGTTGATTGCGGTCGAGCATCATGGTTAGTATAGGAAGCCCGGCCGAGTTGCTGCTTGTTTTTGATTTAATAGAAATATGACTGAACAAGCCGCTCTTGACATGAAAAAGATTCAAGCCTCCGCCATCTGTGCCAACAAACAGGTCCCCGTCCTTATTCTCGGCAAATGACGAAACAAATGGCGCGCTTAACCCGGCAGGATCATAAGCATTGTTTTGCTTTGAATTAAATAAAGTAAGGTTTTTGTCGTACTTATCCACACCACCCTGGTAAGTGCCAAGCCAGTAAATTCCATCGGGGTCCTTATAAATACAACGGATGGATTTACTGCTTACGCTGTATTTATCCCTATCGTCATGATTGTAACGTTTTACCTTTCCGGTTATTGGATCTAAGATATCCAAACCGCCTTCGGTACCTACCCAAATTTTATGGCCATCCGCAGCAATGCTATATATAAGGTTACCGCTAAGGGTACTATCATCATCAGGGCTGTATTTGAAACTTGTAAAGGTTTTTAAATCTGCCGATAGGGTGCTTAAGCCATTGTCAGTCCCTATCCATAATTTATGCTGAAATTCGGCTATGGTATTTATCGCCTCACCCGGTATACTTGCGGGGTTGTCTTTTTTGTGCATAAAGGCAATGAAGCTGTTTGATGGTTCATTATAAAGATAAAGGCCTTTACCTGTCCCTATCCACATCCGGCGCTGACTGTCCTGAAAGATGGATAATATAACACCCGAATGTAGCTGTCCTGGTTTTTGCTCATCGGTTTTGTAAAATACCTCTTTTTTTGTTTTAGGGTCAAGCACGCACAGGCCTCCTAGCATACCAATCCAAAGCCGGCCGTGCGTATCACCGTAGATAGATTTGATGTAGCTGTTTGCAAGATGTCCGGATGCAGAACTCTCCTTGTAATTTCGGAACTGATCTCGAGAACGGTCAAAGTAATATAGGCCGCCCCCCATGGTACCTACCCAAAACTGCCCCGCCTCATCCTCGTACATACTTGTAACTTCCCTGGAGCGAAAGCCCGATTTATCCGCAGGGTCAAAGCGATACGGCTTATGTTCTAAACCGTCAAATCTGTCCAGCCCATCCGCCGTTGCAAACCACAAAAAACCATAACGATCCTTAATGATTGCATTAATCGTGTTTGACAGCAAACCATCGTGAGATGTAAGTACAGTAAATCGTAAAGACTGCCCCTGGCATTGATTAGTGATAAGGATTGATACTGTGAATACAATTAAGAATAATCGTGTAACCGCAGCTCGCTTAAGTTGTAATAGGCAATTTAACATTCCGGTACTGTTTAAAAAATTTGTACAGCATCCCGCTTTATCCGCAGATGATGTACTAATAATTTCATTTTCAAAAATAGGAGGTTTATAACGGTGCAACTTCAAACAAGTGTTTGGTGAAAATCACACAACGTAAATATAAACTATAAATTAATAAAAAGCAATCGATTGCATAAATAAAAAAATAGCGATTTTAACCTGAATGCCCGGTGCAATATTTACTTGCATATTTGAATTTGTAACGTAAAACATCGAGGTAAAGCCTCTTAATTTGTAGCAACTTGAGGCCGCCGTTTATTGCTGATAAACCTTCGGTATCACAATTTACTTTCCAATGCAGAAATGGATATTAAGCAATCAAATGATTTAGAGTTTTGCTGTTGCCTTGCCTGATTAAGGCATAGGTGTCGTAAAAGCGTACTTATTTCAACCAAAGTGTTGATTAATTCAACATTTGTGGCACATCAAGTTCTGTTTTCAAAATACTTTTGGTCAGAGTTGATTTAACAAATGTTGGTTTCACAACGTTGAATGCTTAAATCGCCAGATGAACAACCATTCTGTAAACCAACACTTCAATTTAAAACGCGCCGGGCACAATCGGAATTATCAAATATTATGCACCAATTAATCCGGCTTACGGGCCTTATCTTCATCTTCACGCGCTCCGTTTTGTTGGTAAACGGCCAGGAAAAAATACCAGATTCCTCTCGGTTTTATCAAACAGTTAACACCTATGTGAACCCTATATTACCTGGCGATCACCCGGACCCCACCTTACTTAAGGTAGGAGATGATTTTTATCATTGCGGCTCTTCCTTTCATTTTAACCCCTACCTGCCCATTTATCACTCAAAAGACCTTGTTCATTGGGAGGTAATAAGCAGGGTGCTGCCATCACCCAAAGCAGCCTGGGTTACCGATAGGCCTTCAGTGGGTATCTGGCAGGGTGCTATAACCTACTTTTACGGCTCCTACTGGATCTACTTTTCGGCTGGCGGGCAGTGGTTTTGTAAGGCAAGTTCGCCTAAGGGGCCATGGTCTGCTCCTGTACAGGTAAAGTCTAACCCCGAAACAGGTAATCTTGGTTATGACAACTCCATTTTTGTGGATGATGACGGAAAACCTTACATGGTCATAAAAAACGGGCAAAAAGTTAATCGTTTACAAGCCTTGGGCAGGGATGGCCAATTAACAGATCATGTGATAAATCTCGATTGGGTAAACGCCAGGCTACAATATAGCTGGGCAGAGGGCCCGGTAATGTGTAAACGTAATGGCTATTATTACTACTTCCCGGCTGGCGATGTTACCGGCGGACAATATGTTTTAAGAGGAAGAGCATTGACAGGCGATTCGACAAAATGGGAGAGGCTGGGTAACTTTTTTAAGCCGGTTACCGATGATAAGGCAGGTTTTCGCCGCCCAAACCACATTTCGGCTCCCGTTCAATTAGCCGATGGAACGTGGTGGACCATAGGGCAAAGCTATGAAAAGTACGACGGCGACGACTGGTCTGGTACCGGGCGCCAAACCTCTCTTTATCCCGTAACCTGGGAGGGCGACAGGCCATGGGGCATGGCGCCAACCACCTTGCCTGTTCCGAAACCGAACCTGCCAGCATCAGGTATTTCATGGACAAGTGTAAAGACTGATTATTTTGACGGCAGCGTATTGAGTCTTAACTGGCATTTCCTCACCAAAAAAACTTCGGCCTCTTATTCGCTTACCGCCCGGAGGGGATGGATAAGGCTTACGCCCGATTCTGCCCGTACCCATCTTGTTCAAAAGGAAACAGACCACTATTATTCCGCTGTTACCAAGGTTGACCTGCGGGCAACCAATGACGCTACCAAGGCTGGCATTTACCTTACTAACGGAAACCAGGCAGTAGTGGTGAGGCTTTACAGTGGTTACAATAACGGAAGGAAAATTGTTTTTACTATGGATACCGCCAGTAGGAGCGCGCCGAACATCTTCGGAAACACAGTTTGGCTGAAACTGGAAAGAAACGGCCACGAACTAACCGGATATTATAGCGGCGACGGAAAAACCTGGGTTTCTTTAGGCGGGCCAATTAATGCAGTTAAACTTGATGGAACCCAGCCAAATTATAATTCATGGGTAGGTACAAGTGTAGGGTTATTTGCAGAAGGAAAGCCGGCGGACTTCGACTGTTTTATTTGCAAGGACGGGGCCTCATCCTTACAGGCAGCAGGCTATCGTAATTACTATGGGATAGCAACTGTTAATAAAGGGATGGAGAAAACAGTAACCAATACATCCTTGTATGGCGGATGGTTTATGATATCTGGTGTGGAACTTGGAAGTCAGTCGCCGTCTTCAGTCCAGGTACTTGCTTCGTCAAATCGCAAAGGCACGCTTCAAATATGGCTTGATGATCTTCGGACCGGTAAATTGATAGCTACAATACCGCTAAGTGCTACAGGCAACGGTGGTTATAAAACATTCAGCAAACAACTTAAAAATGTTACCGGGCAACATGACATTTTTGTGCAGTATCCAGCAGGCGTTCCGCAAAGCATCTTTATTAAAAGCATAAGGTTTCCCGGCAAGTAGGATGACTTTAGTTATTGACCAATATGAAAATTAGTAAGACAAAATCTTTATTTAACTACGACTTAAGTATGCAAAAATTAGTGTTATTGTATGTAATGATTGCTTTGCTACCCGCTTTGGCAAATAGCCAAAACCACAAAGCTTCCAAAAAAATGCCAGGTAAAGGGGCTGTTGCTTCTGGTTTTTATCCTGATCTTTTTCATGAAGCAGGATACAGCAAGGGTGATATCAACATAAAGGTGGCCAAGGCTTATCATGATGTGTTTGAAGGCCCCAACAAGGTTTATTTCGAGGTAGGCGATTCAATGGCCTACGTGTCTGATGTGAAAAACCACGATGCCAGGACAGAGGGTCTTTCATATGGTATGATGATCGCTGTGCAGCTTAATAAAAAAGATGTCTTCGACCGCATATGGAGATGGTCAAAAAAGTATCTTCAACACCAGGACGGGCCAAGCGAGGGATATTTTGCCTGGAGCATTAATCCGCAAACCATGAAGCATAACTCAGAGGGTTCTGCATCTGATGGAGAACTATACTATGTAACCGACCTGCTTTTTGCCTCCAATAAGTGGGGAAACAGTACAGGCATTAATTATTATGCGGAGGCCAGGCGGATACTTGATGCCATGTGGAAAAAAGAAGGCGCCGCGAATGTTCATCCTTTAATAAACATGGCGGCTAAGCAAATTTCCTTTGTGCCCGAAGGCGCCGGGTATGGATGGACAGATCCGTCCTATCATCTGCCTGCATTTTACGAGGTATGGGCGCTTTATGCAAAAGACGGCCATGAACAATTTTACCGGGATTGTGCAGATACTGCGAGAGTGTTTTTACACAGGGCTTGTGACCCCGTTACAGCACTTAACCCCGATAATACCGATTTTAATGGCAAGTCACTCGGTGGAAGGCGAATGCCGTCGGCTTTTCGTTTCGACTCCTGGCGCGTACCAATGAATATCGCGATGGATTATGTGTGGTTTGGGAAAGACAAAAAGTGGCAGCAGGATTATGCAAAACGCTTTCAAAACTTTTTAAGATCGAAGGGGATAAATGATTTTGAGGATCAGTTTAACACAGATGGATCTACACCCGCTTTTGTTCTTCCGGCAGGAGGAGTCAAAAAATTACGGCATTCTTTGGGATTGGTGTCCACCTCTGCCGCAGCCTCGCTCATGATAGCCGATAATACAAAATTCGATTTCGTGCGGCCTCTTTGGAGCGCTAAACTCGAACCTTATACAGATGGATATTTCGATCCATATTACGACGGCTTGTTGTATTTATTCAGCCTGATGCATCTCAGCGGCAAATACCAGCTTATACAACCACAAACCAATTGATAAATTATTTACCTGTCAACAATATTAACAATGAGTATATTACAACATATTAGGCAAGTTTTGTTTGCGGCATACGCTGTTCTGCTATTTACCATACCGGTTTTTTCACAAAATATAGTTCACCAGGCAAGGGCGGGCTTCGATGTATTTCGTGCAGATATTCCGCATGGTAAAATTGATACCATTACTTATCAATCAAAAACTGTGGGCAATACCCGCCGCGCGCTTATTTACACACCTCCCGGATATTCTAAAAGTAAAAAATACCCCGTGTTGTATCTTTTACATGGCATAGGTGGCGATGAAAAAGAATGGTATAACGGTGGAAGCCCCCAGGTTATATTGGATAATCTATATGCCGAAGGCAAAATTGTGCCCATGATAGTTGTGTTACCGAACGGAAGGGCTTTAAAGGACGACCGTGCGACAGGAAACATCATGGCACCTGATAAAGTACAAGGTTTTGCCGTTTTTGAAAAAGATTTGTTAACCGATCTGATACCCTTTATTGATAGTAAATACCGTGTATATACAGATAAGGACCATAGGGCAGTGGCCGGCCTTTCTATGGGCGGCGGGCAATCATTAAATTTTGGCTTGGGAAACCTTGACGTATTTTCATGGGTTGGTGGCTTTTCCTCGGCCCCCAATACTAAAAAGCCTGAAGAGCTGGTCCCTAACCCCGACGAGGCAAAAAGAAAACTGAAGTTGCTTTGGATATCATGCGGATCAAGCGACGGGCTAATTGCATTTAGCAAACGTACTCATGATTACCTGGCAGAAAAAAGCGTGCCGCATGTCTATTATATTGAGCCGGGTGTGCATAACTTTAAGGTTTGGAAAAATGGCTTATATATGTTTTCACAAATGCTTTTTAAGCCGGTAGATGCCTCAGTTTTTCCACAATATACTTATAATGAAGCTGGTATATCGGCGCCCACTAATATACCGGGGGTACAGTACCCGCAGATATTTCCAGACAATACAGTTTTTTTTCGTATAAAGGCCCCGAAAGCGCAAAGTGTGCAAATTGACTTGTTGAAAAAGTATCCAATGACCAAAGATACCGCGGGGTATTGGACGGTTACTACTGATCCGATTGTATTAGGCTTTCACTACTATTCGTTGATAATTGACGACGTCGCCGTGGTCGATCCATCAAGTCAAACATTTTACGGCATGGGAAGAATGGCAAGCGGCATTGATATTCCAGACCCAAAGGGTGATTTTTATACTACCAAAGATGTGCCTCATGGTGAGGTGCGTTCGGTAAACTACTACTCAAACATAACAAAGGCATGGAGGCGTGCAAATGTATACACCCCTCCTGGTTATGATACCCAAACCGACAAAAGATTTCCGGTGCTTTACTTACAACATGGCTCGGGCGAAGACGAAACCGGCTGGCCCACACAAGGTAAAATGAATTTTATATTGGATAATCTCATAGCCGGGAAACAGGCAACGCCTATGATAGTTGTTATGGATAGGGGGTATGCTACAGATCCAACGCAACCGGTTACTACTAACGCCCGCGGAATGAGTATGGCAGGTAATGTTTTTCCGGATGTGCTTGTAAAGGAAATTATCCCGATGGTTGATGCAAAATTCAGGACGCTTACCGACCGCGATCACCGCGCTATGGCAGGGCTTTCAATGGGAGGGTTTCAAACTTTACAAACTACCATGACCAACATCGATAAGTTTGCCTACGTGGGAGGTTTTAGCGGCGCGGCCTTTATGCAGCCCGGTACCGATATAACCAAAATGTATAATGGTGTATTTGCTGATGCCAATGCTTTTAACAAAAAGCTTAAAGTACTTTATTTAAGTGTTGGAACTACCGAGCCGGAAAGAATGCAAACCACGGTAAAGGGTTTTCACGAAGCACTTGAAAAGGCCGGCATTAAACATGTGTTTTACGAATCGCCGGGCACTGCGCATGAGTGGCAATCCTGGAGGCGTTCCTTAAACCAATTTGCAAGCCTGATATTCAAGAATTGAAATTATTTATGAAAATGAAGCTTAGATTGATAGTTGTAACATGCCTTACGTTGTTAAGCCTCAAAAGTTTTTCGCAAGACAAGAATTTTTACATATTTATTTGCTTCGGCCAATCAAATATGGAAGGCAATGCAAGAGTTGAGGCCCAGGATACTATCGCTGTTGATAACAGGCTTCAGGTATTGCAGGCTGTTGATTGCGGCGACAGAGGCAGGATAAAAGATAATTGGTATACAGCTGTACCGCCATTGGCGCGGTGCACAACTGGCTTAACCCCGGCAGATTATTTCGGCCGGACTTTGGTGGCGAATCTTCCTGAAAAGATACGGATCGGCATTATCAATGTTTCTGTCGCCGGTGCCAAAATCGAGGTTTTTGAAAAGGACACCTATCAATCATACCTTGCAACGGCCCCCGGCTGGATGAAAGGTATAGCCGCCGAATATGGCGGTAATCCATATGCAAGGTTGATAGAACTGGCCACGTTAGCTCAAAAGTATGGCGTAATTAAAGGCGTTTTGTTACACCAGGGAGAATCGAACCCTAATGATACGCTATGGACAGAAAAAGTAAAAGGGATTTATGATAATTTAACCAGGGATTTAAAGCTGAAACCTAAAAAAGTGCCTTTACTTGCAGGCGAGTTAGTAAATGCCGACCAGGGAGGTGCTTGCGCCGCGATGAATAAAATTATCGCCACCCTGCCACAAACAGTTGCCAACTCATACGTTATTTCATCAGCGGGTTGCACCAGTTCTCCCGATCACCTGCATTTTAATGCAGCAGGGTACAGGTTATTAGGCAAACGATATGGCGAGGCTATGCTTTCATTATTAGGTTACAAGCTTAAGGAAACCACGATTCATTAACATGCTGAGCGAAGTATAAAAGTTAACCACTACCAATTAAAACCACTAATAACCAATGAATTTTTCTGCTGTTAATAAAAAAGCTAACCGCGGCTTCCTGCTCCCGGCAATTGCCATTATTGTTTTGTCGCTCGTTCAATGTACACCGAAACACCAGGTGGCTTCATCATTCAAGGCGGGTACTACCGCCGATGATCCGAATAAGGGTTTAAAAGATTATTATAAAAGCTATTTCCCAATTGGTGTAGCCGTTAACACGGCAGCCTTGCATGGCCCTGATTCTGCATTAATTGTCAAAGAATTTAACAGTGTAACGGCCGAGAACGATATGAAGATGGGCCCGATACACCCCTCAGAAAATGTTTATAATTGGAAAAATGCCGATGATATTGTTGATTTTGCCACGAGTCATCATATTAAAATACGCGGGCATAACTTATGCTGGCATAACCAGGAGGCAGCGTGGATGTTTAAAGGGGCCGATGGAAAGCCTGTTACCAAAGAGTTGCTGTTAAAACGCCTGAAGGATCATATTTTTGCTGTTGCGGGAAGATACAAGGGTAAAATTTACGCCTGGGATGTGGTTAACGAGGCCGTTGATGACAGCAATGATACAACCCAGATATACCGCAAAAGCAACTGGTACAACGTATGCAATGGTCCCGACTTTATAGAGGCTGCGTTCAGGTATGCGCACGAAGCGGATCCGCAGGCGAAGCTTTACTATAATGATTATAATAGTGAGCACCCGGTAAAAAGGGAGAAGATATATAAATTATTAAAAAAATTGGTTGATGACCACGTGCCGATTGACGGGGTGGGCATGCAGGCGCATTGGAAGTTAAATGAACCATCGCCCGACGAATTACGTAAAGCTTTGGATGAAGTAACCTCATTAGGTTTAAAGGTGCAATTTACCGAATTGGATATTACCATACGTTTGCCACAACCAAACCCTGCGCCGGGGGCTACAACGACGCCCGTACCTGACCCTGGTTATACGCCAGAATTGGAAGCCAAACAAATAGCGCAATACAAAATGGCTTTCGATATTTTCCGGCAGTATAAAAAGTTTATAACAAACGTTACATTCTGGAATGTATCTGACCGGTACAGCTGGCTTGACCAGAGAGGCGGGGGTCTAATGGGCGGAGCCGCCGCAGGCGGCAACACGCCACGCATGGTTAAAAAAGCCTATCCCTTATTGTTTGATGAAAACCGGCAGCGCAAAAAAGCATACTGGTCTGTAGTGAATTTTTAACAGGAGACGTTGTTAAACAACGTAATTAGGCGCGATCAAAGAGTTTTACCGCCGAAAATTATAGGCATTAGTTAGGCGGCAAGGGGTTAAAATGCGGATATTGCTGAAACAGGCAATAGAATAGCAGGATAATAATGCGATCCAATGCGAATTGCAAATTACAAACCAAAGTATATGACAAGATTAGTTGATAAAAGAGGGTACTTATTTGCCGTGGTATTATTGATGTTTTTATCGGTACAAGCTCAACAGAAAAATTACGCCGTTAAAAAAAGTAAAGTATCCGATAATTCCGGGCGATATAAATTATGGTATAATCAACCCGCTAAAAATTGGAACGAGGCACTGCCACTTGGAAACGGTTATATAGCGGGCATGGTGTTTGGTAATGTGCAAAACGAACGTATTCAGCTCAATGAATCAACCATATGGGGAGGAGGTCCCAATAAAACAATTGATTCAAGTGCAAGGCCATACATTAATGATGTGAGGCGGCTGCTCGCTGAGAAAAAGTACGCAGAAGCACAAGAATTGGCCAACAGTAAACTTGGCCCAAAAGGGAATAGCGGCATGCCGTACCAACTTGCAGGTAATTTATACGTCAGCTTTCCCGGAACAGATACAGTTAGCAATTATTATCGCGACCTGGATATAGCGAATGCCACAGCTACAGTAAGGTATACTTTAAACGGGGTTGACTATAAAAGAGAGTTTTATACCTCGTTCGGCGCAAATGTGCTCATGGTAAAACTTACGGCCAATAAGCCAGGCATGATAAACTGCAAGCTAAAGCTTCAAAGCCCTCTTAAATCTTCAGTCACCATAAATAACCAAAAAGCATTGGTTTTATCCGGGCAGGGCAGTGAGCACGAAGGACAAAAAGGCCAAATAGAATTTAATGTGCTCACCAGGGTCAAAAATTCCGGAGGCACAAACGTTGCAGATACTTCGGGCATTACTATCGCAAATGCAGATACGGCTGTGATATATCTTTCTATGGCCACCAATTTTGTAAACTATCACGATGTTTCTGCAAATTCAATGCTTCGGGCAGAAAATATTTTAAGCAAGGCCTATGACCACGGTTTTGATGAATTGTTAACTGAAAATATAAAGTATTATCACTCGTATTTTGATAGGGTTAAACTCGATCTTGGTGTAGATGGCGCCGCAAAACAGCCTACAAACATTCGTATCCAAAATTTCTCAAACAATAATGATAGGCAATTAGCCGAGTTGTATTTTCAATATGGTCGCTATCTGTTGATTTGTTCATCTCAACCGGGATCGCAGCCAGCCAATTTACAGGGGATCTGGAATGGCGAAATTAAAGGCCCGTGGGACAGTAAGTATACGATTAACATTAATACTGAAATGAATTATTGGCCAAGTGAGGTAACCCAGTTGGCGGAATTGAGCACCCCGCTTTTTAATATGATCAGAGATTTGTCTGTTACAGGCAAGCCAACTGCAAAAATAATGTACGGAGCACGTGGATGGATGTTACATCATAATACTGATATTTGGCGTATAACCGGTGTTGTAGACGGCGCCTTCTGGGGTTTGTGGCCAACGTCAAATGCATGGCTTTGCCAACATCTGTGGGAGCATTATTTGTACTCAGGCGATAAGCAGTTTTTAAAACAATATTATCCAATAATTAAAGGGGCGGCTGAGTATTATGTTGATGCCCTTCAAAAAGATCCGGAACATGGCTGGCTGTTGGTGTCTCCGTCGATTTCGCCCGAACACGAATATATCGATGGAAAAAACCAGATTTCTGTCACCGCCGGTGCTACCATGGATAATCAGTTAGTTTATGGCTTATTTACTGATGCTATAAGAGCCGCAGCCGAATTAAATACTGATAAAGTATTTGCAGATAGCCTGGAGAACTACCGGAGCCAATTACCTCCAATGCAAATTGGCAGGTATGGTCAGTTACAGGAGTGGGTGGAAGACCTTGATCGTCCGGATGACCATCATCGCCACGTTTCTCACCTATATGGCTTGTTTCCGGGAAACCAAATATCTCCTTTTACACAACCGGAACTTTTTGCTGCTGTAAAAAAATCACTTAATTATCGGGGTGACGTATCAACCGGATGGTCTATGGCTTGGAAGATTAATCTTTGGGCACGTTTATTGGATGGTAATCACGCCTACAAGCTTATTAAGGATCAAATAAAACCTATAAGCGGGGGCTCTGGTGGCACTTATCCCAATTTTTTTGACGCTCATCCGCCTTTCCAGATTGATGGTAACTTTGGCTGTACTTCCGGGATAGCAGAAATGCTTTTGCAAAGCCATGACGGTGCAATTTACCTATTGCCTGCATTGCCTGATGAATGGAAGGACGGCAGCATATCGGGGTTAATGGCAAGAGGTGGTTTTAAAGTAGATATAAAATGGACTAACCATAAAATTATCAAACTGGTGATACATTCCTCACTCGGCGGAAACTGCCGTCTGCGTGTTAATCAACAGATCAATTGTACATTGCTGACAGCAGCAAGTGGTATAAATAAAAACCGCTTTTACCAAACAATGGATTTGAAAACACCAATAGTGAAAAATAGTGATAAAAATCTTCTGCCCGACTTACCTAAAACCCGGATGTACGATGTAGCTACGCGTCCGGGTAAAACTTATACGATTATCAATAACAGTTTGCATTAGTCTGACGATTTTACAATGGACAAAACAATTTAAAATTCTATTAAAATAGAGTTCCTGGAAATTTAAACAGGTGTTATAGGAATATAAACAAACGTTGTGTTTGATAGTATCATCGCTTTTTATATTTGTTAACTGCTGCTTAACAAGGGTTATCAGATATCAATTAGTTTGTTTCTATTCGTTTTACGAGTGAATTTGTTTAGCTGGTCACCTTTTATGGTTAGGGGCAGAAATCCGTGTCGTTTTTTTAACCAATTATCATGCTATCACGATTTGCCAAAATAACCATGTTTTTTGCTGCGGCTATTTGTAGTTTACTACTATCATGCAAGCCGCACTCCCCAATAAAAATGGCCGACTTGCTGCAACAGCTTAAAAAGCGAAATTATAACGCTCAAAATGTTTTTAGTTCCGACGCCCGCCTTGCCTCCTGCGATTCGATGTTAAAGGCCGGTTCTCCAAATTATGATGTGCAGCTATTATCGAAAAAAGCATTATTTGAGTTACAGGAAGGACACGAACAACAAGCTGTTGACATATATTCGAAAATTGCGAAGCTGCCGCGTTACATGAACCCTGTTAATACACAGCCCGATGAAGCTGTTGCATTTATGCGTTTGGGCGAACGTGCCAATTGTATGCTTGGCCACAACGGGGCATCGTGCATATTTCCTATTAAGGGGGCAGGCATACACCAGGTTCAAACAGGATCGCGGCAGGCAATTGGAGCACTGGAGAATATTTTGAAAAGCAATCCACAGGATGCCCAGTCCCGCTGGCTGTTAAATATTGCTTATATGACCTTAAATGGCTATCCGGAGCAAGTTCCTGCCCAATACCTGATCCCTAACTTAAATGCAGATGACGGGCCGTACAAAGTAAAACCATTTACAGATGTAGCCGCAAATGTTGGCATCAACCTGAACAGCAGGGCGGGCGGATCCATAGCCGACGATTTTGACGGCGACGGATATATAGATATTATTACATCGGGGATGGATCTGCAGGATCATATGCATTACTTCCATAACAACGGCGACGGGACTTTTAGCGACCGTACCGCTCAAAGTGGCTTACAGGATGAAGTTGGCGGCCTAAATATCCAACAAACCGATTACAACAATGATGGCCGTCCGGATATTTTTATCATGCGGGGAGGCTGGCTTCGGGATGGTTTTGGTAACCAGCCGGGTTCATTGCTTAAAAACAACGGTAACGGCAGGTTTACCGATGTTACCATTGCAGCCGGCCTTAAATTTATGCATCCTACACAAACTGCCGTATGGGCCGATTTTAATAACGATGGCTGGCTTGATGTTTTTATCGGGATGGAAAGCCATGGCGGAACCAACCCTAACAATAACCATCCATCTGCGCTCTATATGAATAATCATGATGGTACTTTTAAAGAAATGGCGCAAAAGGCCCATTGCCAGATCAACGACTTTGTGAAAGGGGTAACATCGGCCGATTACAATAATGATGGCTGGCCTGATATTTTTATATCTACCATGAGTGGAAGAAAATATTTGCTGAAAAATAAATGTAAAGGAGGGAACAACGTAGGTTTTGATGATGTAGCCGAAAAGGCAGGCATCAATATCAAACAAAATACATTTACCACCTGGTTTTATGATTACAACAATGATGGCTGGCCCGATATTTTGTTGAGCAGTTACAATTTTAACACAACCTTGGGATATTACGCCGCATTGGAGGCGTTGGGTACCCCAGTGGCAGATAATGGCAATATTTTTCTTTTTAAAAACAACCGCGATGGTACTTTTACCAATGTAACCCACGATGTTGGGCTGAACAAGGCAGTTTTTAGCATGGGAGGCAATTTTGGCGATATTGATAATGACGGCTATCCCGATATTTATTTTGGTACCGGCAATCCCGATTTTGGATCACTGATACCTAACAAGCTTTTCAGAAATATTGGCGGCAAAAAATTTGCCGATGTAACCAGTTCATCGCGTACCGGCAATTTGCAAAAGGGGCATGGCGTATCATTTGCCGATTTTAGAAATAACGGGTTGCAGGATATTTTTATTGAAATGGGCGGCGCTTATATAGGCGATGCCTACAAAAGCGCATTATACCTTAATCCGGGTCAAAATAATAATAGTTGGGTGGGTTTAAAATTGGTGGGAACACACTCAAATAAGTCGGCTATTGGCTCAAGAATAAAGGTAACCTTCACAGAAAATGGCGTACAGCGAAGTGTGTTCAAGGATGTAAATTCCGGCGGCAGCTTCGGCTCATCTCCGCTAAGGCAGGAGATAGGGATAGGACAGGCCAAAATGATTGATGACATCGAGATACGATGGGCAGGCAGCGGTACTGTGCAGCATTTTTACGATGTAAAGCCCAATCAATTCCTGGAAATAACGGAGGATGGCAAGTTAACCCCACTTAATTTGAAGCCACTTAAATTTAATACAAGCGAGCCCGCGATGCAAATGCAAATGGCTGGCATGTAAAGGCGAGGGTGTTTTTAAGTTAGGTTATTGCGCCTGCTCCAGGATAAAAAGGGGAACCCTGGTCATCGCTACCYATGACATGTTTTCTTTTCGARGTGCGYKGGCCTGTCACCCTSAGCCTGTCGAAGGGTCGCSYGGAGAGGCCTTTGCCCGCTATGGTTCGACRRGCTCACCATGACAKCCCTTTTTTACGATGTCATTCCTCCTTCAGARTTTCGCGAAATTTTACCACTCAGCGTGCCGTGAACGATGATCAGAGTTGCCCTGGTTGAAGTACCTTTGTTAAAATAGCCAACCAACTAATCGCCCTGCGGCGATATTTGATTTAGAATTTAAAAAGCCTGCTTGTCCCTGAGGTGTTTTTTATTGATACCTGTGCTATTTTATCGTTAATAAGAATAAACCTGGACGATTGGGAAAGAAACGAACTGCCATAGTAAAATTCCTGTTTAGCCTGGCTGCCATTTTTGTATGTTATAACAGCGCTTTGATCTGTATCATCTAATTTTAACATAGATACTTTAGCATTTAATTGAAAAATCTGGAGCGGCCCTAAATGTTCGCTTGCCGCCATCAGATAATTATTGTTTGCACCCTTTAATTTTACAAGGGCTTTTCCATCTCCTGGTAAATATATCCCACTGCGCGCAATTGATATGGGCGCAAAATTACCCTTGCCGTTACCCTTCAGCAGTAAGCCATTTAAGGCATCATACCTGCCAATAGAAACGTCGGTGCCAAAATCATTTCCATTGATCAACAGATCGAGATTGCCGTCCGCGTCAAAATCGTCGGCCACCATCCCATTCAATACAGAAACCTGCGCTTCAACTGGCAGGGGAATTATCGTGAATTTACCTTCGCCATCGTTCCTGAAATAGCAGGACCTTAACTCGGTGGCTTTAAGCCGTAACGCATTTTTCATTTGATCGGCGCTCAGCACATCTTGCATCGTAGCCTCGGCGTATGAATGATAATTGGTGAATTTGGCACGCAGGGTTATCATTTGCTTAATAGCATCCTCCCTTACATTTGCCGGGTATTCCCGTTTAACGTCGTCTTTACCCGGCAGGTACAATGATGGAAATGCATCAAACCGGTTTCTCTTGTCAAAGTCGCCTGCTGTAATAAAGGCCGGGAATTCGTCACTGGCCTGGTAAAGGGTATTGAGGCCGGTATTACCCACTATGTAATCCATTCTGCCTGTATGCCTGAAATCGCCCGCAACTATTGAGTTCCACCACCCGGTTTTATTGCTAAGGCCGGTTTTGGTTGTGACGTTAACAAATTTACCGCCTGTGTTTTTCAGGACGGTTAGCGGCATCCATTCTCCTGCCAATATCAAATCTGTTTTACCATCGTTGTCAAAATCACTAAAAATGGCATCGCATATCAACCCTATCTTTTTTAAGTCTGGGGCAACTTCACCAGTTACATCTGTGAATTTTACTTTTCCGTCCTTTGTGTCATTTCTTAAAATATAGCTATTCACCGGTTCGGGGTATCTCCATGGCTCCACCCGTCCCGAAATAAACAAATCTAATTTGCCGTCGTTGTTAAAGTCAAAAGCCCTTACACACAACTTACTTTTAAAACAGACCGGCAACGCATCTTTTGCAAGCGCAAAATGGCCTTTGCCGTCGTTAATATATAAGCGGTCCTGGTATGCCAGATCGTTTGCGGCTGTCTTATAACCACTGCCGGTAATTAGTACATCAGGAAATCTATCGCCGTTTGAGTCGAAAATCAGAATTCCGCCATCAAGATAGGGGTGCTCATATTTCTTTCCTTCTAAAAGGCCCCGTTGTATAAATGTGCCGTTCTTTTGTTGAAAAAAAATCTGAGCCGGATTTTTCAAATTTCCACCGACAACTATATCATCTAAKCCATCACTGTTAATATCGCCGACTGACAGCGCCGGATTATATTCTGAAAGTTTATGCGGCAAAAGCTTTTGAATATTAAAGTCTGTATAATCTGTGTCACGATGAATGTATTTAACAGCGCTTTTGCCGGTGATATTGGTAAATAACGGGCTTTTTAGTTGCCCCGGATTTGCCCATGTATAGGTTTGGCCGGCATTATTAATGTTTGCAGCCAAAGTTTGATCGGCAGCTACATTTAAAAATGTTTGCCTGTATTTGTTGGGCCATTTAACAACTACCGAATCTATGGTTTTGCATTTGCCTAACCCAAAATGTGCTATAGGCTGAATACTGGTAAGATAGCCCCGGTAAGGGTTGTTTTCATAAACCTGGTGTAAACCGTGTTGGTAATATATATCAACAAAGGTTCCAATTCCCTCTACATTCTGATTTGGGCCCTTAAATTGTATGTTGAGGTAGTGCTGCACGTTTTCCGCGTCCTCGCCGGCGGTATTTTTATAAATTAACGCCTCGTCATTAATATTATTAATCACAAGGTCCATTGCACCGTCATTATTCAGGTCGGCATAGGCTGCACCATTTGAAAATGAGGGGATACCCAGGCCCCAATCCAGGCTCACATCCTTAAATTGCAAACCATCCTGGTTACGGAAGCCGTAATTGTGAATTTTAACTGATGGTATCTGCTTGAGAACTTCCTTCTTTGGCGTTATTAAAAATGCATTGGATCTGTAAGCGATAAAATCATGATCTGTAACATCGCGCGGGTAACCGTTGGTAACAATAACATCCCGGTAACCGTCATTATCAAAATCGGTTACCATCGGGGTCCAGCTCCAGTCTGTTTGGGCTACGCCGCTTAAAAAGCCAACCTCGCTAAATGCCGGGGGGCCAACCTGGTTATTTTCTCCCATAGATGGACCCTGGTTCAGCTGTAATGTGTTTCGGACGTATTGATATTGATAGCCATAATGGTCGAAATTTTGAATGGTATTATAGCTGCTCGGTCCCGACATCATTTTTTTTCGGTAATTATCGGCAGGGCTCATGTCCAGTTCAAATATATCGGCCAGCCCATCATTGTTGATGTCCTCAATATCCTGTCCCATGGCATTGAACGAGGTATGTTTAAAATACGACTTCGACTTATCTGTAAAGGTGCCATCATGGTTATTGATGTACAGGATATTGTTAGATAGGAAGTCGTTGGTAACATATATATCTTTCCAGCCATCAAGGTTAATATCAGCTATAGTTGCAGCATGCCCGTAACCTTCAATCTTGATGCCGGCTGCTAATGACACATCTGTAAATACAGGGTGCTTAAGTTTCGGGTCCCAATCGTTCCGGTACAATCGTCCCATGCTTCTGCCGGTGCCGGTAATATTAATCGGCCTGAATTGGTTGGGAAACTCAGCTGGGTTTGGCTCGTTAACGGTTAAGTACATGTCAAGGTCGCCGTCATTATCATAGTCAAAGAAACTCGCCATCGTCGAGAATAGCCGAATATCAAGGCCGTATTCCTTTGCCTCCTCGTTAAATACAGGAATACCATCCTTATTGATCCCCTTGTTTACATACAGCAGGTTTTGCCTTTTTTGAGGATCGTTGGAAAACGAATTACATACGTATATATCGGGCAAACCGTCGTTATTGATATCAATTACAGCAGCACCCTTTCCCCAGCGTCCCTTACCATCTACCCCTGCTATTGCAGTAGCATTGTCAAACCTGAAGTTCCCCTTGTTGATATATAGCTTATTGGGCACCATATTGCCTACAAAGTAAATATCCTGTAATCCATCGTTATTAAAATCGCCTATGCCTACGCCTCCGCCATTATATACAGTAGCGTTATCAATGGGGTTAATGGAGTCGTTTTCTGTGATCAGGTTATTAAACACAATACCCGAGCCGGAAGATGGCACTTGCACAAATAGCGTATGCTTTTTACACGACCAAAGTGATACAGCAATGGTAAAACCTATGAGGAGCCTCTTCATAAAATGTAATTTAAATATAAGAAAAAAGCAGGCGGCTTTTAGGCCGCCCGCTTTTAAATTAACTGCAAAATAAATTAATAGCCTGGGTTTTGATGACCGCTAACTAATGGGTTATTATCCAGTTCGGCTTGAGGTATAGGTAATAATTCGTCTCTGTTGGCATGGAATCCGGCAATAGGCTCGGTGGTAAAATACCCTTTCTTACGCCATCTTAAAATATCGATGTTACGTACTTCTTCATCGCCCAGCTCTACCATTTTTTCGTGCATGATGGCTTTAACCACGTCGCTTTTGGATGTTACCGGGAATTGAGCTGTTGGATAAGGAGGCATGGCAACATCTGCTCTTGCACGCACCTGGTTAAGGTAAGCTACGGCCCCGGCAATATCGCCGGTTTCATTAGCACATTCGGCAAGGTCAAGCAAAATTTCTGAGTAGCGTATAATGCGCTGGTTGTTACCACCCGGGTGGAAACCAGCAGTTGCGGCGCTTTCCTGGTAAATGATCATGAATTTACGCCAGCTTATCTTTTTGGTAACACCGTTAAGAACCGAGGAGTTACCATTTTGATCAGCATCGGTTAAAGTGCTTTGACCATTGTTATACTTGTCGCCGGATTGATAAACGCTATACGAGAAACGGGGGTCTGTTTTCACAGCACCCGTTGCCGCATTTTCAAATTCATTAAGGTATTTGTTTGAGGGGATAAGATTTCTCCATGCAACAGGGTTATATTCCTGGTTTCTAACTGTTGCCTGGTCCTCGGTTGCACTTTCGCCACCCCAGTTGTAACCGTTAGTTCCCTTATCTACAAATACAACTTCAAAAATAGACTCCTGGTTAAATTCAGTTGCTAACTCAAAATTATCTAAATAGCGTGGAGTTAAGGAATAGCCATCGGCCCCGGAGGTAGGTATCTTAAGCAATGCGGCTTTAGCGGCGGCATAATCACCTTGTTGCATTAGTACCCTGCCAAGTAAAGCATTAGCGGCAGCTGCTGTGGCCCTTCCCTTATCAGTAGATGATTTACCCGGAAGTGCTGCTGCAGCATCTGTAAGGTCCTGAACAATCTGTGCATATACGGCAGCAACATCGGCACGTGGCTTAAAGTCTGTTGGGCTTTTTGGCACTGATGTTACCAGTGGCACCCCGCCCCACATACTAACCAGGTCAAAGTAAGCCCATGCGCGCAAAAATTTTGCTTCGCCTACTGATTTTTTAGCGTCTGCTGCGTCATCGGTAACATTTGGCGCATTATCTGTAACAACATTTGCACGGAAAATTACCGTGTACCAGCCGTTCCATACAGAGTTCATCACCGAGTTTGTAGGGTCATCGGTATTGTTAAGCAACTGGAGTCTTGGGGCTTCCAGTTGCCCGCCGCCTGGTGCTACCTCGTCGCTTCTTGTATCGTGCAGGTAAAACCATTCCCGAGATACCAGGTTGTTTTGATGCATAACCGCATAAATGGCATTAACTCCCGACTTTAATTGCGCTGCTGTTTTATAATAGTTGGCTGTAGTAAGGTTATTTGGATCAGAAGTATCCAGTGCTGTTTTTTTACAGGATAATGCGATCACCGTTATCGCTAATAAAATAACGGTTGACAATAAATAAATTTTTCTATGTTTCATAATATATCAATTTAATGATTGTTAAAATGTTGCCTGTAAACCTACCTGGAACACCCTTGGCGAAGGATATTGGCCATAGTCTATACCGTTTGTAAGCGTTCCGTTTTTGGAACCCACCTCTGGATCAAGCCCGGTGTATTTTGTAATGGTGAACAGGTTTGTTGATGATAAATAGATCCTCACTTTGCTTACTAAATTGCTGCTGGCCGATTTAAGCCACGGCGTTGGCAAATTGTAACCTAACTGTAGGTTTTTTAAACGAAGGTATGAGCCGCTTTCAACCCAGCGGGATGATGGCCTTACATTCGAGTTCGGATCTCCTGAAATTGCCCTTGGGATATTGGTATTGGTGTTGGTGGTTGTCCAGGCATTTAGCACTGCAACATCTGAGTTAAATAACCTCGACATGCCCTGAGAGATGATTTTCTCGGCGTTGAATATTTTATTGCCATACACGCCCTGGAAAAATAAGGCAAGGTCAAAGTTCTTGTAACTGGCAGAGTAATTTAATGAATAGGTAAATTTAGGGAGGTAACTGCCCAGGTTAACCCTGTCATTAGCATCAATTACATGATCATTATTAATGTCCTTAAATTTCAGGTCGCCCGGTGCTGCACCTGTTTGAGTTGCGTGGCCGCTTACATCAGCTGCATTTTGGAATATGCCCTCTACCACATAGCCGTAGAAATACTGGATAGATTGACCAATCGAGGTATTGGTAAGCGGACCGCCGCCACCAAAATCAGCATCACCGCCTGCAGTTATAGTACCATTTGCTGCGCCTGTTAACGAGGTAACCTTATTTCTGCTTAATCCAAATACGCCTGTGATATCATATTTGAAGTCGTTGGATGTTTTATGATAACCTAAAGTTATTTCCACCCCTTTGTTTTCCATCGAGCCAACATTTGCCAGCGGGGCGCCAACACCTTCGCTTGGTGGTACCGGTACTGTTAAGATTAAGTTTTCAGTTTTTCTTTTATAAACCTCGGCCGATAGGGTAAACGCGTTTTGAAATAAGCCCAGGTCGAAACCAATGTTTGTTGATTTGGTTATTTCCCAATGAAGAAAATAATTACTTAATGCACTGTAGTAAGAACCGTTACCTGAGTTGGCACCAGTTGCCAGGTTGCCAAACGGATATGTTGTGCCGCCTGCAGATACATTGGAAACGTAAGGATAATTTCCCAAAACGGTTCCGTTTATCCCGGTAACACCATAACCGCCGCGTATCTTCAGTTCACTTACCGATTTTACATCCTTCATGAAGCTTTCCTGATCAACTTTCCAGCCTACTGAAGCAGCAGGGAAATTTTCATATTTGTGACCGGGGGCCCAAACCGATAAGCCATCGCGGCGTATTGAACCGGAAATTAAATACTTCCCTTCAAAATCATACCCAACCCTGCCTACTAATGAATGAAGCACGTTTGTGCCATAAGTGTAATTGGTGGTGGTGTTTGTGGCGTTGTTAAGCGTGCGAATAGTGTTGTTGTTTTGGTTACCAAAAGAGTTTTGACTATCGCCGCGGTTGGTTTGCACTTCGTAAACTGCCAGGGCCGAAACGTGGTGTTTGCTGGCAAAAGTATGGTCGAAGGTTAATTGTTGTGTATACAACGTAGTGGTACCCGATCCGGTATTTTCGGTTATAGATGCAAGCGGATTGCTTGAGGTACCACCATCATTATATATTGGGGTATACTGCTCCTGCCTGTTGGTTCCGTAATCAATACCATAGGTTGAATTGAATTTAAGCCATGGCGTAAACTTAACCGTTAAATAAGCGTTACCGCGTATTCCAACACCAAAATTCCGGTTTTCGTTAATTAACGCCTGTTCCACCGGGTTTACCGGGTCGGCACCGTCAAAACTGCTTTGAGGGCCAAAGAAACCGCCTTGATTATTCGGATTGTAAACAGGTATGTATGGCTGCATCCTTATTACATTGGTAATAGGCGTTCTGTTGCCTGGGGGAATCCCAAACCGCTGGCGGGTTTCCGAAACATTGAACGTTTCGCCTATTGTTATAAACTTGTTCAAATTATGATCAGAATTCATTCGGTAGCTTTTACGGCTGAAACTTGTTCCTACGGTAATACCATCCTGATTAAAGTAACTGGCAGATGTAAATATGCGCGAATTCTCATTCCCTCCGCTTAACGAAACAGAGTGCTGTTGTACAGGTCCTTTTCTGAAGTAAGCGCTCTGCCAGTCTGTATTGGTTTGGGCGAAGGTTTGCGAAGAGCCCGCGTAAATAGGCTGATTAAAATTTGCCGGTTGTAAACGCGGCGGTATGCCAATGCCGGCTGCACCGTTCAAAGCTCTTTCGTATTGCAGATATTGGTTTGTATTCAGAAGGTCGTACTTTTTAGTAACTCCCTGAGAACCGACATACGAATCGAAGCTTAACACAACTTTACCACTTGAACCCTTTTTGGTTGTAATGATGATAACGCCGTTAGTGGCCCGTGAACCGTAAATCGCCGCGGCGCTGGCGTCTTTAAGTACATCAACTGATTGTATATCTCTTGGATCGAGACTGCCGATTGAACCCGGAAAACCATCAATAATATACAAAGGATCAGACCCATAACCCACAGAACTTACACCGCGTATCTGTACTATAGGCGCCGAACCCGGCGAGCCATTATTGGTAACCGTTAAACCTGCCACCCGGCCTTGTAAAGCCTGATCGACACCGCCAACGGGTAAAGCTGATATTGTTTTGCCACTTACGGACGAAACAGCACCTGTTACGTTAGCACGCTTTTGCGTGCCATAACCAACAACAACAACCTCATTTAATGACCTGGAATCACTCCTTAACGATACGTTAATTACCGATTTGTCGGAAACGGTAATTTCTTTCGGGGCATAGCCTACAAAAGTAAAAACAAGTACCGCCTGGTCGTTGGGTACTTCAATGCGGAATGTACCATTGACATCGGTTCCAACGGCATTGGTGGTGCCTTTTTGGGTAACGGTTACCCCTGGTAATGCTAATCCGGTTTCATCGGTTACCTTACCGGTTATAACCTTGTTCACGTTGGCTTTTATCACATCCGTATACGGCAGATTGGCCGGGCCATTAGCCGCAAACGCGGAACTTATAATAGTAATGCTTATAAATACTATTACAACCGTCATTCTCATGAAAGTACTTAGTAAATATTTTTTTTTCATATTTTGGTTTGTTAATTGAAAACGTTGGTTTAGAAATTGGTAAGATTTAGCGCTTTTATCAAACATGTTCGGCTATTACATATGGTTAACTTATGGATGGATTACACTTACCCACAGTTATAAGTCATATGGTTTAACTACACTCCATTGGTTTAATAAAAGATCGGTTTACTTAAATTAGTGGCTTAACCGGTAGCTGTATCAGGATTGGATTTTTTAGTTATAAGATAGATAACATGGATACCGGTGTAGTTTAATGCGGGTCACAATCTGCAACCGGCAAAACAAAATTTTTAATTTATTCCCTCATAAATATCCCTCATAAAAGGTTTGCAATCGATTGTGAAGCCGGGCCTGTTTGTACGTTTCCTGAATACAACTAATTGTAATAAACAGGCCGATCAAGATTATACCTTAAATCGAAACATTAACAGAACTTGCCGATCGGCTTATTGGTTTATAATTCAGCAGCTATTTAATTAGAATTGTAGCAGCTGTGCAGGAGTAAAATTACTTTTGAAGCAGGTTCAAGTACCCAATTTTTTAACATAAAAACACAACATTTGTCAACTTATACCAAATTCACCCTCAACTACCGTTGTTGCAAAAGTTAAAACGTGATTAGCTTTGGAATAACCTTAATTTTTTTGACTGAAAAATTGGTTGATAGCGGCAACAAAATCTTTGTGATAAGCATGTTTTTTTAAGATGTTGCGGAAACGTTTGCCATCGATTTACAGGCGGGTTTATTATCGCTGGCGATTTTTTTTGAAGTACAAACAGGCAAAAAATACCTTTAAATAATATCGGGTCTATGGCGTTTGATTCTCATAGGGTACAAAGCCGTTTTACGAAAGTAGGGTGGCTTTTTTGTTGGGAGTAGATGTAACCTACATGCACACATTTTATACACGATAGTCCCCGGTTAACCCAAACAAAAAGCCTCAAATCTTTTGACTTGAGGCTTTCGACTTAAATGTAGCGGGAGCAGGACTCGAACCTACGACCTTCGGGTTATGAGCCCGACGAGCTACCAACTGCTCCATCCCGCACTGTTTTGATGGGCTGCAAAGGTATGATAACTTTTGACATTAAGGGCGAGTTTCAGCGATAATATCCCCGGATATTTGTATCCCGTTCGTTTTAAGGTTGTTAATTGTTCCGGGAAAAGTCTTAGTAGATGTTTACCTGCGGCAATAGCTCAAGTTTAACGCGAAGCAGTTTCAGGGTAAGTATAGGCCTGGTTATTATCAGAAAATACACGGATTGTACGCATATAACGGCCCATGTAATAATCATTCATTGTTGTCAGGGTTACACCATTTGCTTCGCCAGATGTGGAATGGATAAACTGAATTGGTTCGCCGGRCATAGATACAATAATGCCGATATGGCCGGCCCTGCGGGTATGTTTTTTGGTACCGGTAAATAATATCAGGTCGCCAAATTTGGCATCCCTTAAATCAACTCCGCCCTGTACATCGGTAAAGTCAACCGAACTCCTGGGGATAGCAATGCCAAAATGATTAAATACATAGTTAACAAATCCCGAACAGTCAAAACCTTTTTCGGGATTGGTTGATCCAAACCTGTACCGGATGCCTTGCAGCGATTTTGCAAAAGTTATCAATTCTTCGGGGCTGGCGCATCCTGTTGAAATGGCTGTGTCAATTACAGGCCTGGTATATACGGTAAAATGTTTATGCCTTTTTGCAGATTTGGTTGTTTTATGATTTTTGCGAACCGCGCGGCGTGTTGCATGCGCAGAGCCATTGGCCGAAATAAGGAAAAATAAGAGGGTAAGGGTTCCCAGATAAAATCGCATCCGTAATGATAGGAAAAAAAACTGTTTTTATCTTTTTTTTGTAATCTTTTTGAAAGTTAGGGAAACTGGGGAGTCTTTGATCGGCTAAATAAAGTACAGTTACCTGTTTTACCAAATATTTGAATTGCCGGCTGGATGTGGCGTATCCATTCTCTGCTGATTATATCGGCGGCTAACTATATCTTATTATAAATAAGTAACTTTTAAACGCCCCTTACGTAAAAAACAGGATGAAAAAGCTGGTGGTGGCTATTTGGTTGATTTTTTTATTTGGCGCGGCCGCAGCTTTATTCTGGTACAATGAATTTGTTTATCAGTTGCCAACCCCGGTACCCAAAAACTATATGCCGGTTTACCAGGGCCAGTTTGTTAGCTTTGGAGGGCAATTAAAAAAGGAAAATAAGCAGCCCGTTTTCCTGCACTTTTTTAACCCCGATTGCGCCTGTTCGCGGTTTAACTTAACTGCTTTTAAATCGCTGGTAAATCAATATGGCAGCCAGGTAAAGTTTGCTGTTGTAGTATTAAATAATAACTATTATACGACCAAACAAATACAGGATAAATTGGGCCTCAGTATTCCGGTGATATTTGATCAATCTATCGCTAAGGCTTGTGGCGTATATTCAACTCCGCAGGCGGTGCTGCTAAATTCGAGGCATGAATTATATTATCGGGGCAACTATAACCGCAGCAGGTATTGTACTAATGAAAAAACAAGCTATGCGGCAATGGCTATAAAAGGAATATTAGGTATGCAACCTAAGCTGGCTTTTAATGAACTTGCGCTACAGGCGTACGGCTGCCGGCTTCCTGACTGTAATAAATGATTATTTAAGTATGCATAACCAACTTTCATTAACCGATCAGCCTGATGCACTCCTTTTTGGGGTAAAAGAACGGTCGGATAAAATAATGAATTATTTTTTGGCCGCTTATTTGCTGGTTGGGCTTTTTTTAGCAAGCTTTTACGATACCTGGCTCATTGCTATCGGAGTAGGGAGTATTTGCCTTGCTGCGTACTATTCTACAAAAATACTGTTGCCGGGTTCAACCCTTTACCAATATGTTTTAAGTGCAATATTGGGTTTATTTATGGCGCAGTTTATTTACCAGATGCACGGGATGTTTGAAATGCATTTTTTTGCTTTCATTGGTTGCGCCGCAATGATCACCTATCAAAACTGGAAACTTCAAATTCCTATAATTGTGGTGGTTGTTATTCACCACGGGCTATTCAGTTATCTTCAGGATGCCGGCCTGCCAGAAATGTATTTTACCCAACTCAGTTATTTTGATCTTCGCACATTTGGTATACACATATTTCTGACAGCAATTATCTCTTTTATTTGCGCCCTATGGGCGTTTCAGCTCAAAAAGTACAACGAATTACAGGTTGGCCAGAGTATAAAAATGACCGAAATGCAAAAGGAGGTACAGTTTACACTTGAGCGAAGACAATTATCTGAAGAGAGAAACAGGATTTTGGAAAGCATAGGTGATGCTTTTTTTGCTGTAAACAATGATTGGACTGTTACCTACTGGAACAATACGGCAGAGAAGGTGCTGAAAACGCCGAGGAATACCATTTTAGGAAAAAATTTATGGGATGTATTTGCAGGTTCGGTAAATTCCGAGTCCTATAACAAGTACCATGAGGCAATGGCGCTTAAACAATATGTGCACTTTGAAGACTATTTTACCCCGTTAGAAAAATGGTACGACATTAGCGCATACCCCACTGAGGATGGCCTATCTGTATTTTTTAAAGACATTACCGAACGTAAAATAGCAAACCTGCTATTACTTGAATCAGAAAAAAGATACAGTGATTTATTTGATTTAAGTCCCTTGCCCAAATGGGTGGTGGATATTGAGACCTTGCGTTTTTTGGACGTAAATGTCGCTGCCATAAAAAAATATGGCTACAGCCGCGATGAATTTTTATCGATGACGATAAGGGACATCAGGCCACAGGAGGATATTGCAAAAGTGGAGAAGCTCATAAAAGAGCCCGGGAATACGGATGGGCTGACTAAAAGGGGAACATTTGTACATAAAAAGAAGGACGGCGAACTTATCCAGGTTGATATTCAGAGTAATTGCATGGATTATAAAGGTAAAAAAGCCAAACTAATTATAGCCCATGATATTACCGACCAGCTGAAACATATCATTGAAATTGAAAAGCAAAACAAAAAACTCAAAGAAATATCATGGATCCAATCGCACATTATCAGGGCGCCGCTGGTGAGGATAATGGGGCTAATTCCGATTATTAAAAATCTTGCCCCGGATGACCCTGAAAGGGAAACGATACTGGAATATTTAGATTTGTCGGCAAATGAATTGGACGACGTGATTAGAAATATAACCCAAAAAATAAGTAGTTAAACGGGAGGCCAATAATTTTTTCACGATTGGCCAAATTCCCAAAAAAACAAGTGAGAGATCATATTAAAAAAGAGGCCATAATCGGCCTCTTTTAGCTTATATCCATTCTTGGACATGGTACGCTATCAAGACTTCTTTTTGCAGACCGGCGTTCGTTAGGGTATTGCTGTGCCCTGTATCTGCTTCCGCTTTGTGCGTTTGTTAATGAATAAGTAATAGCAAATTCACAAATAGCCAAGGGGTTATATGTTTAATTCAGAAAAAAATTAATTGTCATTTTTTGTTTTTTAGAAAAATATAAATTAATTTACGCTTAACTAAAAATTAAAATTGTAATTGAATACAATTAACCGAATAATATAATTACCCGATAAATTATATTTTTTCAATGCTGGCCAGCCAATTGTAGTTTTTAGGAAAACCTTACGAACATAACTTAACACGAAAAACACACATGAAAAACAAAGTATTACTAACAATTGGCCTTGGCGCCGCTGTTGCTGCGTCTGTTCTATTTTCTTGTACTAAAAATAACAGCCAGCCGGCAAAGCAAACAACGGCAGTTTCGGCAGATGTATTAAAGAAAATAAGTGACCTGGGTTTCAGTACAGATGAAGTCAGAAAGCAGGGTGATAATTACCTGGTAGAAGGCGACATCCTCTTAACAGCAGCTAATTTATCAGAAGCAAGTACAAGCCCTAATTTAAGGATTGCCGAGAATGAGCAGTACCGAACCACCAATCTGGTTAAAAGCCTGCCCAGAACGATTACCGTTTCGGTATCAAACCTGCCAACTGTTTATGCAACAGCTACAAGCGCCGCTGTTGCCCGTTACAACGCGTTAAACCTCACCATTAAATTCCAGATTGTAAGCAGCGGAGGCAATATCCAGGTAATAGGTTTTAACGAGGGGCCAAGCGGTGGGTACATTACCCTGGGCTCTTCYGGGTTCCCAACATCAGCCGGCGATCCTTATAACCAAATTCAAATGAATACCAATGCCCAGGCATACGGCACCAATCCCGATGTAAATTACTTAACTTCGGTTTTACAGCACGAAATAGGTCATTGCATAGGTTTCCGCCATACCGATTACATGAACCGCGCATTTAGCTGTGGTGGTCGCAAATCTAATGAAGGAAGTGCTGGTATAGGTGCAATTAACATCCCCGGTACACCAACAAAGGCCGATGCTGGCTCATGGATGCTGGCTTGTTCATCAGGTACCGATCGCACCTTTAACCCGAATGATGTAATAGCTTTAAATTATTTATACTAAACATTTGTAAAGCTATCGGGTATTATATTATTTACCATTATTATAAGGGAGGGCTGTGCTCTCCCTTATTTTTATTAAACTTAAAGCATGGTTAAAAAATTATTGCCTTTTGTTTTTTTGCTTTGTTTTAAGTATTCCTGGTCGCAGCAAACCGCAGGCGACAAAATAATTAAAGACCTTTATTCGGCAGCAGATAAAACATCCACCGCCGATTCTGTAAGTTATTACGTAGTCAAGTTCAATAAACATCCACTGCAGGCAATCGCAAACGTCCGAATTGTAAAAAGGCTGTCATACAGCTATTATGTTGTAGCATCAAATAAGCCCATGCCGCAAACTGCCAATATAGCAGTAGTAAGCCCTGCAAATTCCCTGTGGAAGGCATCAGATAACCTTGCCCTAACTACCCAAAAGCATCCCAAAAGCAGCAGTAAAATTGCTGTTGATATTACCCTGAACAATGTAACGGCCATCAAAGAGGTGGAAAAGTATGGCAGGCTAACCAGCACATATGGCAATAGGGTAACAACCAGTATCCCCATTAATAAGCTAAACGAATTATTACAGCAGCCTTATGTTATTTTTGCAGATAATACCCGCAAGGCGCACGCCGAACTGGCAATTAGCGATATCGACCTGGGCGCAAATACCATCAGTACAATACAAAGCATTTATCCCGGCATTAACGGCCAGGGCATCAATGTAAGTGTTAAAGAAGATAAATACGACAATGATCTTGATCTGCTCGGTCGTACTTTTGAATCTTTCCCTGCCGCAGCTATTACATCCGGGCATGCTACCACCATGGCCACGCTTATTGGCGGTAATGGCAATTCATTTATAAAAGGGATTGGTGCTGCATCCGGGGTGCGTTTTACTTCTGCCGATTTTATCAACCTGTTTCCTGACAGCATTGCTGTTTTTAAAGCTTTTGATATTGGTCTGCAAAATCACTCCTATGGAACCGGCATTGAAAACTATTACGGTGCCGAATCTGTGGCGTATGATGAGCAGGTATGGGCAAATGACAGCATAGTGCATGTGTTTTCATCGGGCAATGTTGGGCTCAATGCGCCTGCTACGGGCGTTTATAATGGTTTAACAGGTGTAGCCAATTTATCGGGCGATTTTAAGCAGGCCAAAAATGTGCTGGTAATTGGCGGAACCGGGCGCACAAACATTCCCGAAGATTTAAGCTCTACCGGGCCCGCCTACGATGGCCGAGTAAAACCCGAGCTGGTGGCCGATGGTGAAGACGGAACATCCGGCGCCGCCGCTCTTGCGTCAGGAACTGTTGCCCTGTTGCAGCAGGCCTATAAACTAAAGCATGGAAGCTTACCCCCTGCTGCTTTAGTTAAAGCAATACTAATTAACTCGGCCGATGATATAGGCAACGCATATGTTGATTTTAAAACCGGCTACGGCAAACTGAACGCCCTGGAAACCATGCGTACCATGCAGGATAACAGGTTTAACAGCGGCACCGTTGGTAATGGAGGTCAAAGCGATTTTTCGGTAGATGTACCTGCGGGCACAAAGGAACTAAAGGTATCCATAGCCTGGACAGATCCTGCAGCCGCGCTAAATGCCCCCAATGCATTGGTTAATGACCTTGATCTGTCAGTTTCCGGCCCCGATGGAAAAATTATTTTGCCCTGGACGCTAAGCAGCTTCCCCTCGCTCGATTCGTTACACAAGCCGGCGCAAAGGCAGATAGATACCATAAATAATACCGAGCAGGTTGCTATTGCAAACCCCGCAGCTGGTATTTACGCTATACACGTAAAAGGCCGCAAAGTACCGTTGGGGCCACAAAAGTTTTATATGGCTTACCAGGCAATCCAGGCAAATAAGTTCGAATGGATTTACCCCGTTGCCGCAAGTCAGCTTTTTGCTGCCGACGATAATTACCTGCGCTGGCAAAGCTCCTTTGATACTGCAACAGGCAAGCTAAGTATCAGCTACGATCACGGAGTTACCTGGAAAGCCATTAATAACGTAACACTGAAAAATAATTATTATAACTGGCAGGCCCCGGATGTATTCAGTACAGCCATGCTGAAAATGGATATTGGCAACAACTCGTTTTTAAGTGCCGACTTCAGTGTCTCTGCCCCGATAGCGTTAAGCGTTGGTTATAACTGTACAAATGGTACTTTGTTGCATTGGTCGCCACAGCAAGGCAGTACAGGCTATGTGGTTTACGCCATAAAAGATGATGTTCTGCAAAAACTAAGTGCGGTAACAGATACATCGGTTATCATCCCCGCAGGGCAGCAAACCTCCAGATATTTTGCCGTAGGTGCTACAGGTAATGGTTTTGAAGGCTTAAAAAGCTATACCATTGATGTTACCACGCAAGGTGTTGGCTGTTATGTGAAAACATTACTGGCAAACATTACTGGCAATAAAGTTTTATTAGATCTTTACCTGGGCAGCACCGTAAACCTAAAATCTATTACCTGGGAAAAAATGACCGGCCCGGCTTCCTTTACGTCAATTGGCACATCGTCTGTTGTAGCAAGCCAACTCAGTTACCAGTTTACAGATGCCGCGCCCAAACCAGTACAATACTACCGGGCCAAACTAACCACCATCGATAACCAGGTTATTTATACCGATACCGTAAAAGCCGTTGTGCTGCAAAACAAGCAATTCGCCGTTTACCCGAATCCGGTCGACAAACAATTTACCATTTTAAGCGGCGACATCAATAATTACGATTTTAAATTATACGATGCCGGCGGCAAACTCAGCATAACCCAAACGCTTAATAACCTGCAAAATACCGTGCCGGTAAACCTTAATCCGGGTATTTATATGTACGTAATATCATTAGCCGGGCATGTGGTGTATAATGGTAAGCTGATAAAGCTGTAGCTAATCGGGATCGATAAAAGCATAAACAATTAAATAACAAATAATTAACCATGAATTGGTATTAAAGCAATGTTTGAAGCTGTTATTTGAGAGCAGGTTAAAAAGCTAAATAAGCCTGCCGGGGTACAAACATAATTTGATATGCATATTTCAATACTTGCAGCCACACTTCCTTTTATTGGCCAGGTTAATTTAAGCGGCTATTTACTGGTTGTCTTTATCGTCTGCATCCTGGCTGTTATCGGGTTCGAGTTTGTGAATGGCTTTCATGATACAGCTAACGCCGTAGCAACAGTAATATACACCAGGGCCCTAAAGCCGGTTTACGCTATCCCGTGGTCGGGCTTATGGAATTTTTTAGGCGTGTTTCTGGGCGGTGTAACGGTAGCCATGGGTATTTTAAAACTGGTACCGCTTGATGCTTTGATGACTTTGCCCGTGAGCGTAGGCGCTTGCCTGGTGTTATCGGTGTTGCTTGCCTCCATCATCTGGAACCTGGGCACCTGGTATCTCGGCATTCCCTGTTCCAGTTCGCATACCATGATTGGCGCAATGATTGGAGCGGGTTTGGCTTTTACCTGGTACTATCACGGCCCGGGCGTAAACTGGGGTAAAGCGGAAGAGATAGGCATGTCGCTTATTTTATCGCCCATAATTGGTTTTGGTGCAGCGGCCCTGCTTATGTTGTTTTTAAAGCATGTAACCAAATCACATGCCTTGTTTCATATCCCAACCGGCGAAAATGACCGTCCGCCAATTTTGATCAGGCTTTTACTCATCACTACCTGTACCCTGGTTAGCTTTTTTCACGGCAGTAACGACGGGCAAAAGGGTGTTGGCTTATTCATGCTTATCCTGATAGCCTTTTTACCAGCCAGGTTTGCTGTTAATCATCATATAAGTAATGATAAAGTTTTGGCGGCGTTTAACCAGGCCAGCCTCGTGATAACTAAAAACACGGCAACAGGCAATGCCCCCAACAGTGAATTTATCAAACTGGCAGCTATAATTGCCCAGGCAAAAGCCTCGCTGGCCGAAAAAAATGAAACAGATGTAGCCAAAACCTATAATTACCGTAAACAGGTAGAAGGAACCGTAAAAGCAATCAGGGCGGTGCTTAAAGACAATAAGATGCAGTTACCCACAAATGACCGGACCACGCTTACATCGGCCTCTGACGAACTGGAGCATGTTACAGATTTTGCGCCGGTGTGGGTAATCGCTATAATTTCCATATCGTTGGGGCTGGGCACCATGATTGGCTGGAAAAGGATTGTAGTTACCATTGGCGAAAAAATTGGCAACGAACATTTAAGCTATGCGCAGGGTGCTACATCCGAAATTGTTGCGGCATCAACCATTGGCCTTAGTACGGCATTTGGCTTGCCGGTAAGTACTACACATGTGCTTTCAAGCGGCATTGCCGGGGCTATGGTTGCTTCGGGCGGTAAAGGCAGTCTTAATAATAAAACAATAAAAAATATTGCGATGGCATGGGTGCTTACTTTACCGGTAGCAATAATTTTAGCATCTTTATTATTCATGTTTTTCCATTTGTTTATTTAAAAGGCCGAAAATGAAACAGATTCTTGTTGCTTCCGATTTTTCAAAAAGCGCTGCCAACGCAATGGCTTACGCTATGGAGCTGGCCGTTGTATTAAACAGGGATGTTTGCGTTATACATGCCATACACCCTACCGAAGGCATTAACAACAGCACTTACAACGCTATTTTTATTGAAGATTATTACAACAACAAAAGGGAGGCATTAAAGGAGTGGGCGGCCGAATTTACCCGGCAGGAAGTGTATGCTTCGGTAAAGGTTAGCACACTTTGCGATGTTGGTTTTTTGAAAAACGTAATAACACGTTATGTTGCTAAAAACCCGGTGGAGCTTTTGGTGATGGGTATAACCGGTGCAACAGGTATTGCCGGTATCGTGGGCAGTAACGCAAGTATGATGGTAAGCCGGGTGAAAACGCCTACCTTAATTATTCCGTTGGAAAGTAAGTTTTCCAGGGTGCCGGTGATTACGCTGGCCACAGACTTTGAAACCCGCCTGTCTGCCGAAGATGTAAACGCGTTGAACGAGATGGTGCAGGCATTTGAATCCGCTAAAATGCAGGTATTGTATGTAGCAGATAAACCCGACGATAAACATATCAAGACAGGAGAGGCAAAATTAAGCGGCTTAATAAAAAATGCCGAACTTGATTTTAACTATATTAACAACAGCAGCGCCATAAACGGCATTGTTGATTTTGTACAAACGCACGAAACCGACATCCTTTGCCTGGTTAAACATCATCATAACATTGTTTACCGGCTATTTACCCGAAGTACGGTAAACCAGGTAATGAATAAATCAGTTAAAGCTATCCTGGTGCTGCACGAATAGCCCGATGGCATAAACCGAAGGTACCCTGCGTTTAAACTTTTGTTCACCCTCAATTTATATTTGTTTGGTATGTTTGGTCTTTCGATGATTAACGCTAAATGATAATATCCCCTAAATATACCACCCCCGTTTTTAAAAAAGATCAGCCCGACGATACCTATAAGTTTTTGCCGCCTCCGTCGCCGTCCGGAAAGTACCCCTACCATTTAAATGTTAACGACATATTGCCTGATATGAACGATAACCGCATGGTATTTCATGTAGTGGGCGATACCGGCGGCTTTCGCGATCCGGATTTTCAGAAAAGGGTACCCAATGCCATGGCTTCCCAGTATCAAACCTCGGAGGCAGCAAACAAACCTTCATTCCTGTATCACCTGGGCGATGTAGTGTATAGCCATGGCGAAGAAAAATATTACAAGAGCCAGTTTTTTGATCCCTATAACAATTACCCCGGCCCGGTATTCGCCATAGCCGGCAATCACGACAGTGACATAAACCCCAATGCCGATAAGCCATACCAAAGTTTGAATGCCTTTGCTGCTGTTTTTTGCGATACCCAACAACGGGCAATACCATTTGCCGGCGACAGCCCGCGGAAAAGCATGGTTCAGCCCAATATTTACTGGACGTTGGATACCCCGTTGGCCACTATAATTGGCTTGCATAGCAATGTGCCCAAATATGGCGTAATAACGCCTGAGCAGCAGGGTTGGTTCCTGCAGGAATTAAAGTCATCTGCACAAAACCATCCGGAAAAGGCATTGTTGGTTTGTATACATCATGCACCATACTCGGCCGATGTTAACCACGGTTCCAGCTTGCCTATGATCGAATTCCTGGAGGGCGCATTTACCGAAACCAATGTTTGGCCCGATATGGTTTTTAGCGGGCACGTGCATAATTACCAGCGTATCAGCAAGCGTTATCCAAATGGTATCAATGTGCCATACATAGTAGCCGGTGCCGGTGGTTTTGATGAACTACATCCTATGGCCCGTACCGATGACGCGCGTTTTAGCGCCGAAAGCGAAGTTCTGAATGGTGCCAAACTGGAGTATTCGTGTGACACCCGGCATGGTTTTGTCAAGGTAACAATGGAGCGCAYTGACAAGGGGTTAAGCCTGTGTGCGGAATATTATACGATACAGGAAAAAGAGGCAATTCTTGTAGATGCCTATAATAAACTTGGGCCGGAGAGGTAATAAAGAAATTCCCCGTTTGCCATACTTAAAAAAAACATATTTTAGCACTTGCGTTCAACAGCGGGCCATTCCCCTGGTCCCGGGGATTTTAGACAAGTGTATTCAATGACAAAAGCGAGCCGGATTTTATTACTTCATCCCTGGGTATATAGGATTTTGGTTTTTGCTGCCTGCCTTGGCTCGGGCTCAAAATTACAAGCGCAGGGTTTACAATTCAACTCGAACGATAGTTTAATGGAAAAACGGACGTCCTATTCCGTTTTTAAACAGGAAAACCCCACATTTAATGATGAATTAACCATCGCCTTCCAACTGGCTTTATGGGATAATTCGCACCTGGGCTATGTTTTAAACCTTGCCGATGGTAAAAACGCCTCCTATAGCCTCAGTTATATTTATTTGAACGGAACCCCTTACTTAAATTTCAATATCGACAGTAAGAGCAATAAAATCACCATCCCGCTGAGCGCCGCCCAGTTGTCAAAAAGGACATGGACAGCCATCAAAATCAAACTGGACTTGCGTGGGGATAAAGCAACCGTGTGGGTTAACGGTAAACCGTATGGCGCTTCGGGCTTTGGTTTCACAGGCAGCATCAGCCCGGTAATTACCTTTGGCAAAAATTCGCGTTACTCCGATGTGCCCAATATGGCTATCCGCAACCTGGAAGTTGGCGATGCTTCTCAAACTTATTCGTTCCCGTTAGATGAGTGGGAAGGCCAAAACGTGCACAGCAGCAGTGGCGACGAGGTTGGTTTTGTGGAAAACCCGGTTTGGCTTATTAATGAATCGTACTTCTGGAAGCCGCGGTTGTCAAAAAGTTTTAACGAGGTTGTGGGGCTAAACTTTAATCAGCAAAAACAACGCATGGTGCTGTTTGGCAGCAACTCGGTAACGCAATATAATGTAAGGAATGAGGAGAAATCATCCAGCCCCTATCAAAATACCTTACCTATGCCCTTGTTACTGGGCAAAAGCATTATTAACCCAAGGCAAAATAAACTGTATGTATATGAGGTTAACAACGCCCCGGGCCGCCCCTCCGGCCTGGTATCGCTTGATCTTTCGGGCTTAAACTGGGACGTTAAAGGAAACGCTGCCTTGCCATCGCAACGGCATCACCACAATGTGTTTTATGATAAAGATTACCATGATCTTTATTTATTTGGCGGCTATGGCTCGTTCAGGTACTATAATGATTTTTTTAAGTTTGATACCCTGAAACAGGTTTGGCAGCCTGTGGTTTTTACCGGCGACCATATCGATCCACGGTTTTTTTCGGCCTGCAGCGCTGCCGACGCGAATAACGACGTGTATATATTCGGCGGCATCGGCAATCAATCGGGCAGCCAGGTTGTAGGTGGCATGCATTTTTATGATTTGTACCGGGTTAACCTAAGCAGCCGCACCATCAAAAAACTATGGGAAATTAAGCCTGATGAAGAGGCTTTTGTGCCTGCCAATAACCTTGTACCATCAAAGGATGGAAAATATTTTTATGTGCTGTGTTACCCGCACGAGCGACCTAAAACCAGCCTGAAGCTTTATAAATATGCTATTCAAGATGGATCATACGAGGTTGTAAGCGGCGAGATTGCGGTAACATCCGAACGGATTGAAACCGATGTTAACCTGTTTTTTAATAGCGACGCGAACGAATTTTATTGCACCACCCAGGAGTTTACTTCGCCTGTAAAATCGGGTATCAAAATGTATTCGCTGGCATTTCCCCCGGTAAGCTATGCCGCTTATTTAAAATCGAAACAGGCTAAAAGTACAACAACCAATTTGTATAGCTACGTTGCAGGGCTGGTGGCGGTACTGCTTGTGGCCGGTGGAGCATTCATCTACATGAAAAGGAAAAAAGCCAAACCGGTGCAGGAAACTGCTGATTTAACCCAGGATGAAAGCGCCTTAGAAATTATTGGCAACAAGATTAATGCGGTTTACTTGCTGGGCGCATTTGCGGTGTATGATAGAAACGGCAAGGATATTACCTACCTGTTTAGCCCTAAAATTAAACAGCTATTTATTTTAATTTTACTGAACAGCCGCGATAAAAACGGTGTAACCTCCAGGCGCATTTCAACCACCCTTTGGGCCGATAAAGATGTAGCCAAAACAAAAAATATCAGGGGTGTTACCTTAAATCACCTGAGAAGTATTCTTGCCGACCTGGATGGGGTTGAGCTGGCTTACATTAATGATACGTATAGCTTCACTGTTTCAGATACCTTTTTTTGTGATTATTTTGTGGTGCAGGCCAGCCTTAATAACAGGCAGGGTGCAGCTGCATTGGAGGTTCAGCATTTTGATTTGATGGCCCGTGGCGGCCTGCTGCCGGCTATGCCCGATGTTTGGCTGGATGATTTTAAGGAGGGGTACGAAGAAGCACTAATGCCGGCTTTGCAGCCTGTAATAAAAAACACCTATGATGAGGGACAGTTTAAAAAGGCGCTGGAGATAAGCCGGCTGATTTTAAATATCGACCCGTTTAGCGATGCCGGCATTAAATATAAACTGAAAGCCATCAGGCGCACCAGGGGTATTGAACACGCCCGCCGTAGCTACGATGATTTTATAGCCGAATATAAAAGATCATTGGGGATTGATTACCCCATCCCATTTGATAAAATTTGCGGGAAATAAGGGGCGTTAACAGAACGATTAGTATTAAGTCAGAAGTACACGTAAATCTGACTTGTCCTTTTTGACTTAGAACTTAAGACTTTCGACTAAAGACTATCCGTCATTACGTGATTAACATAACATCAGTCGTAAGTCCTAAATCTGAATTGTGCTTTTTGACTGAGAACTTAAGACTTCCGACTAAAGACTTTCTGTCATTTCATGGTTGACACAACATTAATTTCAACGGGTTAATGAAATTTAAACCGGGTTAACCCATTTATTAACCCCTGTTTTAATACCACCTATGCTATCATTGTATGGTAATAAGCGGCATCTACCGCCCTGCACCTACCTATGAAAAACATTTTTGTTTCCTGTTGTTTAACAATGCTGGCGTCTGCTGTTTTTGCGCAGCAGGCACCGGCACCGTTAAAAGAGAAGACTGCTTTCCAAACCGCCAGCCCCTGGATGCCCGAGATTGACGTACGCAGCGACATTGCCATTGTTTACGGAACCAACGACCACCCCGGCATGACCTTTGAACAGCGCGTACAAACCTGGCGCGACCATGGTTATCAAACCAACTTCATGACCGGCATAGCCTGGGGCGATTACAAAGATTATTTCCTGGGTAAATGGGATGGTAAAAACCACCTGGGCGTTGGGCAGGTTACCCAAAAGGGCGATACCATTTTTCATGGCAGGGATATGCCATATGCGGTGCCCGATGCCTCGTTCATCGAGTATATGAAAACAGCGGTTATTAAAAGAGTAATTGATGTTGGCATTACCAATATATTTTTAGAAGAGCCTGAATTTTGGGCACGTGCGGGCTATAGCGCGGGCTTCAAAGCCCAATGGCAAAGCTATTACGGTTTCCCCTGGAAGCCGCAGGATGCATCGGCCGAGAATACTTACCTATCCAGCAAATTAAAGTACCACCTGTATTATGATGCCATTGAAAAAGTATCATCGTACGCTAAAGCCTATGGCAAAAGCAAGGGCTTAAATATAAAAGTGTTTATCGCCACGCATTCGCTGGTTAACTATTCGTCGTGGCAAATTGTTAGCCCCGAGGCCAGCCTGGCTTCGTTGCCTGGTATTGATGGTTACATAGCCCAGGTGTGGACGGGTACCTCGCGCGAGCCGACTTATTTTAACGGCCTGCAAAAAGAGCGCGTATTTGAAAACGCCTACCTGGAATATGGGTCGATGGTATCCATGACAGCGCCAACCGGCCGCAAAATGTTTTTTTTAACCGACCCAATTGAAGACAGGCAAAAGGACTGGAGCGATTACAAGCGAAATTACCAGGCCACTTTTACAGCAAAGCTGTTGTACCCAACCGTATCTGATTATGAGGTGATGCCCTGGCCCGAGCGCATTTATACACATCCGTACAAGGTTGCCAATAGTAACGAAAAGATCCTGATCCCTCAGTATTACTCTACCCAAATGCAGGTGATGGTTAACGCCCTCAACAGCATGCCACCATCAACCAATAAAGTGACCGGCGTAAATGGCATTGGCGTGTTGATGAGTAATACGCTGATGTTTCAACGTTTTCCTACGCACAACGGATTCGAGGATCCGCAGTTCTCAAACTTTTACGGCCAAACATTGCCACTGCTAAAACATGGCGTGCCGGTACAAACGGTGCATATGGAAAACCTGGGCTATGCGGCATCGCTTAAAAATATCAATGTGTTGGTGATGAGCTATGCTAATATGAAGCCCGTAGCAGCCCAAATTCACCAGCAATTAGCAGCCTGGGTAAAGCAGGGCGGCGTGCTCATTTATTGCGGTCGGGATGATGACCCTTACCAATCTGTAATGGAATGGTGGGATACTAAGGGCAATAACTTCAAAGCGCCGTCGCAACACTTATTTAAACTGCTGGGAATAAACCCCGTCGGCGACAGCCAAAAGTTTAACGTTGGCAAAGGCGCAGTATATGTGTTAAGGCAAAATCCAAAAGAATACGTACTGCAGGCAGCTAACGATGGTAATTACATCAGCACCGTTAAACAAGCCTATGAAAAAGATGCCCATGCAGGTACTTTAACATTTAAAAATAGCTTGTACCTGGCCCGTGGCCCTTACGATATTGTAGCTGTAATGGATGAAAATGCCGATAGCAAGCCTTATACCGTAAAAGGCCCGGTAATTGATCTGTTCGATCCGCAACTTCCCATATTGGCCGAAAAGGTGATCAATCCCGGCGAGCAGGCATTGTTATATAACGTTGGCCGGGTAACCAAGAAAAATGTTCCGCAGGTATTAAGTTCGGCATCAAGGATCTATGACGAGGAGGTGGTTGCCGACGGTTATTCCTTTGTGGCCAAAAGTCCTGCTAAAACGCTTAACAGCTTACGCGTTTTGTTGCCGACCCAGCCGAAGGAAACTATTGTTACAGATGATAAGGGACTGGTTATTACCGATGTTAAAACATCATGGGATACATCCTCAAATACCTTATACCTTGGTTTTGCCAATAGTCCCGATGGTGTAAAAGTTAGCATAAAATGGTAAAACAAGCGACTTTTATAGCATTAATGATGCGTACTTTTGCGCGTGAGAAAACCATTTAGCACCCCGTTTTAGCTGTAAAAATTGTAAGATTGCGGCTTTTTAATAGTGACTGAAATAAAACATCCTAACTAAATAATGAAAAAACTATTCCTACTAGCTTTTGCTGCTTTGCCCTTTGTGGCCGTAGCCCAGCAAAGCGTAAAAGTAACCGACCCTGTCGACCTGATTAACCCGCTGATGGGTACAGCATCCAAGCCATCCTTGTCAAACGGAAACACATACCCGGCCATTGCCCTGCCATGGGGCATGAACTTCTGGACACCGCAAACCGGTAGAATGGGCGATGGGTGGCAGTACACCTATGATGCTGATAAAATCCTGGGTTTTAAGCAAACCCACCAGCCATCACCATGGATGAATGATTATGGAATGTTTTCCATCTTCCCCGAAACCGGCAAGTTAAAGCTGAACGAAAAAGAGCGTGCAAGCTGGTTTTCGCACAAAGCCGAAATTGTTAAACCCTACTACTACAGCGTTTACCTGGCCGATTATGATGTAACCACCGAAATTACCCCAACCGAGCGTGCTGCAAGCTTCCGCTTTACCTTCCCCAAAAGCGATAGCTCGCATATTGTAATTGATGCTTTTGACAAAGGATCATACGTAAAGATTATTCCCGGTGAGCAAAAGATTGTAGGTTACAGCACCAAAAACAGCGGCGCTGTACCGGCTAACTTCAAAAACTACTTTGTTATTTATGTAGATAAACCTTTCGCGCTGGCATCGGCATGGCACGATTGGAAAAAAGACGACGGCCAGCTGGAATATACGGGCGACCACGCGGGCGCGGTTATCACCCTGAAAACCACCAACGGCGAGCAGGTGCATTTAAAAGTTGCTTCGTCATTTGTAAGTATTGAACAGGCCGAAATAAATTTGAAACGCGAACTGGCCGACGATAAGTTTGAAGTTACCTGCCAAAAAGCCAAAGACACCTGGAACAAAACCCTGAGCAGGCTGAATGTAGAAGGCGGCACCGTAGAGCAAACCAAAACATTTTACAGCAGCTTGTACAGGATGCTTTTCTTCCCTAACAAAATGTACGAGATAGATGCCAAAGGCGAAAAAATTCACTACAGCCCTTTCAATGGTAAAGTGATGCCCGGTTATTTATTTGCCGGTACAGGCTTTTGGGATACATTCAGGGCTTTGTATCCGTTCCTGAACCTGGTTTATCCGTCTATCAATAAAGAGATGCAGGAAGGCCTGATAAATGATTATAAAGAAGGCGGCTGGCTGCCCGAATGGTCGAGCCCTGGTTATGCTGATTGTATGATAGGCAATAACTCGGCCTCGGTAGTTGCCGAAGCGTACCTGAAGGGTATGCGTGGTTACGATATTGAAACATTGTACCAGGCGCTTAAACACGGTGCCAACAACGAAGGGCCAAACGCAACCGGCCGCAGGGGAGTGCAATATTATAACACCCTTGGCTATGTGCCCTACAACGTTAAAATAAATGAGAATGCTGCACGTACCTTAGAGTATGCTTACGATGATTTTGCTATATATCAATTAGGTAAAGCTTTGGGCAAGCCAAAATCAGAAATTGATATTTATAAAAAACGCAGCCAGAATTACCGTAATGTATTTGATCCGCAAACTAAACTGATGCGCGGTAAAAATGAGGACGGTAAATTTCAAGCGCCGTTTAATCCTTTTAAATGGGGCGATGCCTTTACCGAAGGTAATAGCTGGCACTACAGCTGGGGCGTTTTTCATGACATACAGGGCTTGATAAACCTGATGGGTGGCAAACAACAATTTGCAGCCAAACTCGATTCAGTATTCAGCATGCCGCCCACGTTTGACGATAGCTACTATGGCGGCGTTATTCACGAAATCCGCGAGATGCAGATAGCCAACATGGGGCAGTACGCGCATGGCAACCAACCTATCCAGCACATGATTTACCTGTACAACCATGCAGGCCAGCCATGGAAAACCCAATACTGGGCCCGCGAAACCATGAATAAACTGTACAAAGCTACCCCCGATGGTTATTGCGGCGATGAAGACAATGGGCAAACCTCGGCCTGGTACATCTTCTCGGCCATGGGCTTTTACCCTGTAACGCCTGCCAGCGATCAGTACGTGTTAGGAGCGCCCTTATTTAAAAAGGTAACCATCAATTTAGAGAATGGTAAAACGGTGACTATTACCGCGCCCAACAACAGTGCTGCCAACAAATATGTAAACAGCCTGACTATTGATGGCAAGCCCTACACCAATAACTGGGTGAGCCATAAAGGCCTTTTAAGCGGTGCCGAATTGAATTTTGATATGATTGCCACCCCCAATAAAGAACGTGGCACCAAAGACGCCGATGTGCCTTTTTCGATGAGCAACGAAAAATAATTCCCAATATTGTATGGTTTTAAAAGGGCTTGTGTTTTCACAAGCCCTTTTTTATTAACCATTTATTTTTCAACGAGTTAATGAATTGTAACATTTCGTTTACTTTAAAGAAAGTGTTATTTAATATGAATTATTTGCAATAATAGATATTAGTTAATAACTCCATTTTGGTCGGCTTTCCCAGGCTTTTTTGTGGCTATGTTGGCATATTTGCATAAAGAACTTATTGTGCTTTAAAATGTTTGCCTGTGAATGGTGCTTTGATTGGCTATGGTATGTCTTATCTTTTATGAAGAATGAAGTCTGTTTTTTGGCCCATTTTGTAGAATAGGTAATAAAAGCAAACAGGGAAAATGCCTCGCGCATCTTCCCTGTTCTAATTAACTTTATTAACTGTCTTATTATTAACTAAATGATTTAGTAATAGCGTAAGAACATGCAAAGAAAATAAATGTTTATGAACTTTTTATGAAAAATATACTTTTTGTGAAATAATATTTATGTAAACGAAATGTTACAATTATTTATTTGATTTTTTATAAATCCCATATAGATTTAACCTCTTAAAGTTTTTAACTATTAACTAACACATTATTCATGAAAAAAAGTCTACTTACGACTTTGTGCATTCTTTTACTTGCTGCAACACAGCTTTATGCGCAAAACCATACCGTAACCGGAAAGGTTACGGCCAGGGAAGATGGCTTACCGGTGCCAGGGGTATCAGTAAGCATTAAGGGTACTACAACCGGTACCCAAACCGATGCAAACGGAAGGTTCTCCTTATCCGTGCCCAACAATGCTTTATTGTCATTTAGCTTTCTTGGTTACATTACCCAAACGCTGCCTGCAGACGGACCAACAGTTAATGTTGTTTTAATTGCCTCGAGCCAGCAACTTGGCGAGGTTGTAGTAACGGGAGCGCTGGGCTTAAACAGAACACGTAACCAGCAAGCCTATGCTGCACAAAAAGTAACCGGCGACGAAGTTAGCAAACAACGTAGCGGTAATTTTGTGAGCGGCTTGTCAGGTAAGGTAGCCGGTTTAGAAATCAGGCAGAACAATGCCCTCGGCGGTTCAACAAACGTTGTTTTACGTGGTACTAAATCAATCCTCGGCAATAACCAGGCGTTATTTGTTGTTGACGGCGTGCCTTACAACAACGGTGGTTCTGGCGGTGGTAACCAGGGTAACAGCAACTCGAGCTCAGTAGCGGCCGGTACAGGTGGTTATGATTATGGTTCGCCTGCGTCAGATATCAACCCGGATGATATTGAGTCGGTTACCGTTCTTAAAGGTGCTGCTGCTACTGCGTTATACGGTTCTATCGGTGCCAACGGTGTAATTTTAATTACAACCAAAAAAGTTAATAAAGGTCTTGGTATTACTTTTAACACCAGTTACGGTTACGGTGCTGTTGATAAATCAACTTTGCCAACCTACCAAAAACAATACGGTGGTGGTTACGGAACCTATTATGAAGATCCAAGCGGTTATTTCCTTTATAGGGACATCAATGGCGACGGTGTTAAAGATTTGGTTGATCCTTTAACCGAAGATGCTTCATACGGCCATGCCTTTGATCCAAACCTGAAGGTTTACCAATGGGATGCGTTTAGCAAATACTCTCCTAATTTTGGTAAAGCTACACCTTGGGTTGCTGCTGCCAATGACCCCAATACATTTTTCACACACCCAATAAGCAATAACCAAAGTTTGTTCATTACCAATGGTGGCGAAAATGGTACTTTTAAATTAGGTTATACCCGTAATAACCAAACCGGTTTTATGCCTAACAGTAACGAGTTGAAAAACAACCTTGACTTTGGCGGAACATATAACATCAACAGTAAACTAACTGCAGCCGCTAATGTCAGCTATACCCGTACAGATGGTAAAGGACGCTACGGAAGCGGTTATCAATCAGATAACATCCTGAACTCTTTCAGGCAATGGTACCAGGTAAATAACGATATCAAGGAGCTTAAAGATCAGTACTTTGCTTCTGGTGGTCAAAATATTACCTGGAACTGGGCAAGTCCAACCAATCTGGTTCCAATTTATTGGGATAACCCATACTTTATCCGTTACCAAAACTTTGAAACAGATACCCGTAACCGTTACTTTGGTAATGTTAGCCTAAACTACAAAGCCACAAATTGGCTGAATTTATTAGGCCGTGTAACTGTTGATAACTGGAGCCAGCTTCAGGAAGAACGCAGGCAGGTTGGTTCTGTTGGTTTATCATCATACACCAGGAGAAACCTGAATTTTAATGAAACCAACTTTGATTTCCTGGCAACAACCGACAATAATATAACCAAGGATCTTAATTTTAAAGGTCTGTTAGGTGTTAACGTACGTAAAAATCTTTATCAGTCAATTGCAGCTACTACAAACGGTGGCCTGATTGTACCAAGTATTTATAGTTTATCTAACTCTAAAAATACACCAAACGCCCCAACTGAAACTTATGTTCCATTTGAAACAGACGGTATTTTTGCCGGCGCTACTTTCACATGGAAAAAAATGCTGGTTTTAGATGGTACTTTAAGGCGTGATGCTTCTTCGGCTTTGCCTTCATATAGTAATAAATACTACTATCCTTCTGTTAACTTAGGTTTTACCTTCTCTGAGCTGCTTAAACAATACTCATGGCTGTCATATGGTAAAGTAAGGGTTAACTACGCCGAAGTTGGTAACAGCGGTACACCACAAAGCACAAGCAATTATTATTCGCTTACTACAGCATTTGGCTCAAGCCCTCAGGCATTTGTTGGTACAACTCAAAACAATGCAAAATTAAAGCCCGAGCGTACAAGAGCATCTGAGGGTGGTTTGGAAATGGCATTTTTCAATAACCGTTTAGGATTTGATTTCACTTACTATAACAACAAAACTGTTGACCAACTGATTCCTGTTACTTTATCAACCGCTACAGGTTATAACGCCGCTTACATTAACTCTGGTACTATTCAAAATAAAGGTATCGAGGTTTCGTTGAACGGCACGCCGGTACAGACAAAAGACTTTACCTGGAAGCTGAATGTTAACTTTACCCGCAACAGAAACAAAGTATTAAAACTTTATACTGATGGCTCTGGTCAGCAGGCCACCAATCTTCAGCTGGGTTCTTTCCAGGGTGGTGTTTCGCTTAATGCAAGCCTTGACCGCCCTTATGGCGATATTCGTGGTAATGGTTATGTTGATAAAGACGGAAACGCACTTGCTACTAAAAACGGCCAGCAGGTTGTTGGAAGTGATGGTTATTACGAACTTTCGGCAAGTAATAACGTAGTGTTGGGTAACGTAAATCCAAACTGGACTGGCGGTATCAACAGCTCGTTCAGGTATAAATCATTTACCTTAAGCTTCCTGGTTGACGTTAAAAAAGGCGGCAGCGTATTCTCGTTAGATACCTATTATGGTATGGATACTGGTTTGTATCCTGAAACTGTAGGTACAAATGACCTGGGTAAACCATCAAGAAATGCATTGGCAGATGGTGGTGGTGTGATTTTACCAGGTGTTACATCTACAGGAGCTCAAAATACTGTTAGAGCAGATAACACTGGTTCTGGCTTATATGGCTACGAGCATAATCCTGCAGCTGGTTTCGTTTACGACGCCGGTTATGTAAAATTACGCGAGGCAGCAATTGCATACTCTTTGCCTCAATCTGTTATTTCGCGGCTTGGCAGTGTTAAAGGGATCGATGTAGGTTTAAGTGGCCGTAACTTATGGATCATCCATAAAAACACCCCTTATACCGATCCTGAAGAAGGTTTAAGCTCAGGTAACCTGCAAGGCTATCAAAGTGGTGCTTTCCCAACTGCCAGAATGTTTAACCTTAACTTAAAAGTAAGATTCTAACGATTATGAAAAAATATTTTATCGCGGCATTGCTTCCAATCCTTTCGCTTGGGGCATGCCATAAAGACCTGGCTTCGTTAAATACGAACCCAAAGCTTTTCCCAACGGTTCCGGCCGCCTCATTATTTACGCAGGCCGAGCGCGTTTTAACAAATACAGTTACTACATCAAGTGTAAATACCAATATCTACCGGTTAATTGAGCAGCAATGGCAAGAAACCACTTATACCGATGAAAGTAATTACCTTATCAATGCCCGTAATATAAATGGTGCAGAATGGAATGCGCTTTATCGCGATGTTTTAAATAACCTCAGGTTGGCTAAAACTATTGTGCCTACCGATGCTTCAGTAGGTAGTGCCGATATTCAGAAAAATGATATAGCAATACTGGATATTCTGCAGGTTTATTCTTTTTATTACCTGGTAACTACTTTTGGTAACGTGCCTTATACCCAGGCATTTGATGCTAATAATAATTTCCCTAAGTATGATGATGCGGCCACTATTTACAAAGATTTGCTTACCCGTTTAGATGCTGACATCGCAGCGTTAAACACAGGTGCCGGCAGCTTTGGCAGTGCCGATGTAATATACGCGRGTAATACAACAAAATGGAAGAAGTTCGCCAATTCTTTCAAATTGAAAATGGCGTTAACAATTGCTGATTCTGACCCAACCACTGCAGCTTCAACTGCGGCGGCGGCTGTTGCAGGTGGTGTATTTACCTCCAATAGCGACAATGCTACTTTTGCTTACCTTGGGGCAACACCAAACACTAACCCCGTTTATGTTGATATAATTCAGAGCGGTAGGTTTGACTATGTTGGTTGTAACACGCTTATAAGTTATTTGAATAATCATTTAGATGCGCGCGTGGGTAAATATTATACTCCGGTAACAGGTACAACTGCTACTTACCTGGGTAGTGCTCCCGGTGCAAAATCTAATTATGACACCTATTCGCATGTTAATCCAACAATAACTGCCGCAACGTTCCCGGGTTTGTTACTTGATTATGCTGAGGTATCATTTTATTTGGCCGAGGCTGCAGCTAAAGGCTACATTACTACCGGTACTGCTGCAACCTATTATGCTGCCGGTGTTCAGGCATCATACTCCTATTGGGGAGCAGGTGATGCAACCACTTATCTGGTAACTAATCCGTATTCCGCAACTAATCTTGCTTACCAAAAATGGATTGCTGATTATAACAGGGGCTGGGATGCATGGATAGAAACCCGTAGACTGGATGTACCTGCATTGGTTGCGCCATCTACAGCGTCAAGCGCTTTCCCGGTACGTTTCCCTTACCCAATTGCCGAAAGTAACGTAAACGGTGCTAACTATAAAGCTGCTTCGGCCGCTATTGGTGGCGATTTGGTTACCACTAAATTGTTTTTCGACAAACACTAATTTATAGTACCCATAAAAAAGCTGAGGCCGTATCATAAATCAAATGATGCGGTCTTTTTATTTTACGGCGGATAAATCGATTTCAAGTAGTTTTTTGATGTTGATTTCGAACTAACGAATATTATTGATTAAGAACGAGTGAAAAGAAGGCCTTTAGGCAGCTTTTTTTCTTAGGTTTTGTGCGATTGAAAGTAAGCCCCATTCTATCGCTACTTTTTCTTTCCCACGGAGCATGAAGCGTCGGAACCCGTGGTTCTGTTTGATATTTCCG